>JAFAGM010000107.1 GCA_023422775.1 Pseudomonadota bacterium | reverse complement strand
TTGCCAGGCGATCGCCATGTGGACCCCGTCCCAGCCGTGATCCGCCGCCAGCCTGTGATAGGCTTCGGTCGCGGCGATGGCTTGCGGCGTCTTGCGCCCGCCCAGGTTGCCCTGCCCGCCCGTGGCCTTGTCCACAGCCGCCCGGCTGCCTTCCGGCACCGCGCCGCCGGAATACTTGCCGGTCAGCAGACCCGCGGCCAGCGGGGAATAGGCGAGCAGCGTCACATCCTCGTTCACGGCCGTTTCGGCCAGGTCGGTGTCATAAAGGCGATAAAGCAGCGAATATTCGTTCTGGATCGCCGCCATGCGCGGCGCGTCCAGCCGGTCGGCCATGTCGCACCAGCGGGCCAGGCCCCAGGCGGATTCGTTCGACAGCCCCACGGCGCGGATCTTGCCCGCCTTCCGGGCATCCGACAGCGCCCCCAGCACATCGGCCATGTGGTCCAGCGTCCGCTGCTTGGATTGCTTCGAGGGATCGTAGGTCCAGTTCTGGCGAAAGGCATAGCTGCCGCGCACCGGCCAGTGCATCTGGTAAAGGTCGATCCGATCCGTCTGCAGCCGCTTCAGCGAGGCGTCAATGGCCTTGGAGACAATGGCGCCGTCATAGGGTTCATTGTCACGGACCATCTGGCTGGGACCGGTGATCTTGGTGGCGATCTCTACCCGGTCGCGGTTGCCGCTGCGGGCCAGCCAGTTGCCGACGATGGTTTCCGTCAGGCCGATGGTTTCGCGCCGGACGGGGTTCACGGGATACATCTCGGCCGTGTCCATGAAGGTGATGCCCGCATCCAGGGCGCGGTCCATCTGGGCATGGCCCTCGGGTTCAGGGGTCTGGTTGCCGAAGGTCATGGTGCCAAGGCAGATCTCGCTGACCTCGACATCGCTGCCGCCCAGTGTCACGCGCTTCATGGTGCATCCTTTCCTGCTGTCGCGCGCACGTTAGCGATAGCACAGGGGGACGCAAGCGGGTCAGGCACGGGCATAGCCCTGGGACGCGGCGATCAGCTGCCGGGTATAATCCTGGCGCGCGGTGCCCCGGCGCAGGGCGTCAACCTCCATCACCTCGACGATGCGGCCGCCCTGCATGACGGCCAGCCAGTCGCACATATGGCCCACGACGGCCAGGTCATGGCTGACCATCACATAGGTCAGGCCGTGTTCGGCGCGCAGGTCGGCCAGCAGGTTCAGGATTTCGGCCTGCACGCTGACATCCAGCGCGGTGGTGGGTTCGTCCAGCAGCAGCAGGCGCGGCTCGGCGGCAAGCGCGCGGGCGATGGCGACCCGCTGGCGCTGCCCGCCCGACAACTGGTGCGGATAGCGGAAGCGGAAGCCGCGACCCAGGCCCACATCGTCCAGAAGCCGCGCGATGCGGCGGTCGATGTCGTCCATCCCCTGCAGGCGCAGCGTTTCCGACAGCACGGCATCGACCGAATGGCGCGGATGCAGACTGGCATAGGGATCCTGAAAGACCATCTGCACGGTCTTGTAGAAAGCCCGGTCGCGTCTGCGCGCGGCCAGGGGCCTGCCCGCGACGCTGATGGTGCCGGACCAGGTGTCGATCAGCCCGGCGATGGCGCGCAGGATGGTGGACTTGCCCGACCCGGATTCGCCCACAAGGCCGAAGCTTTCGCCCTGGGCGACGCTGAAGCTGGCGTCCTGCACGGCGTCCACGCGGTCAGGGGGATGGCCGAACCAGACGTTCAGGTGATCGACCGTCAGCATGGGCGGCTCCGGTGGGATTGGGTATTTGGACAACGGAGAAGCATCAGAGGCCACCCGGAAATTCGGTTTCCAGGCTTTCGGTGATCGTGTCGCCGTTGCGCCAGCTGTCCTGGCGCTGCAGGACCGGCAGGCGGCCCACCGGCGCGTCAAGGCGGGGCAGGCTGTTCAGCAGGCCTTGGGTATAAGGGTGGCGGGCCTGGTGCAGGTCGCGTGCGGCCAGCGTCTCCACGATCCGGCCCGCATACATGATCAGCACGCGGTCGCAGAACTGCGCGACCAGGTTCAGGTCGTGGCTGATGAAGATCAGCCCCATGCCGCGGGCGCCGACCAGCCGGTCCATGATGCGCAGCACCTCGTTCCTGACCGAGACGTCCAGCGCCGATGTGGGCTCGTCCGCGATCAGGATCTCGGGGTCGGGGGCCAGCATCATCGCGATCATGATGCGCTGGCCCATGCCGCCCGAGACCTCGTGCGGATAGGCGTGAAAGACCCGCTCGGGGTCGCGGATCTGCACCGCGGCCAGCATCTCCAGCGCCTTGTCGCGGGCGGCGGCGCGGCTCTTGCCGGTATGCAGGCGGTAGCCCTCCATGATCTGCCGGCCCACGGTCATCACCGGGTTCAGGCTGAACTTGGGGTCCTGCATCACCATGCTGATGCGCGAGCCGCGCAGGCGGCGCATGCGGGCCTCGGGCAGGTTCAGGATCGACTCGCCGCCCAGTTCCATGCGCTCGGCCTCGACCCGCCCGGGCGGGCGGACGAGGCCGAGGATGGCACGGCCGGTCATCGACTTGCCCGAACCGCTTTCGCCCACCACGCCCAGCCGTTCCCGGCCAAGGTCGAAGCTGACACCGCGCACCGCCTCGAACATGCCCGAGCGGGTCGGGAAGGAGACGCGGAGGTTCCGAACCGAAAGCAGCGGGCTCATTCCCGGCCTCCCTTGGGGTCCAGCAC
>JAFAGM010000081.1 GCA_023422775.1 Pseudomonadota bacterium | reverse complement strand
GTTCTATATACACTATTCCGCACTCGACCCGCTTTACTGGTCTATCGTCGACATTATCGATTCGATCCTCACTGAGTATGGTGACCGCACGCTCTTAACGGCCAACTGGCAACTGAAGAACGCCCTCTACACGATATTGCGTCATGATCAGAAGGATACGGTGGGTCTCTTCCAGCGTTATACCTATCCCAACGTCGGGCGCGATCGCCGCCCGATGTTCGTCAGCGAACTTCGCGCGCGGCTGGACGCGCGCGCTCATCTGCTCGATCACTTCAACGCGATGATGCTCAAGGGCGTTCTTCAGATTGCCGAGAAGCTAGACGCTTTGCCTTATCTCGAGGACGAGACGCCCAACGTGCTGATCGACGGTTTCGGACCCTTCTTTGTCGGCAGGATCTGCCTGTTCAAGAACTCAGTCCACATCCTTGACGTCGAGAAGGTCATCGAGGACTACATAGGTGAACAAACATTTTTCGACGGCGACCGAAAACTAAATATCCATCGATTTGCGGCATCTCATGACGAGCCAGGCATACAAATCTCCGACGTGATCGCGGGATTGCTCGGAAAGTTCTTTTCGATGATCCAACACAGCAGTTTCGAGGAACTTGCTGAGATGCGCCGGGCGCTCAACGCGCAGCAAGAGCGCAATCTCGCCCTGCTGAAGCAATTGCTTGATCGTTCCTTGGAGGAAAACCCGGCCTTCGCTCATTACATCCTGAGCTTTGAGGATCAGCACCGAGCGGCATCCTTTCTCGCGGAATAATCCCTTCGCCTGAAATGAATCATTCGTCGTCTATTCGTATGGTGAGAATATGAATGGCAACGCTTCGTTCAGTTCCGATTTGCAAGAGAAGGAAGAAATTGCCGGAGAGTTGCATCGGCTTCTTGAAGTGCGGGGAGTTACTGAACTCGACCTAAAGACGTTCTTTGAGCACTACACCTGTGCCATTCCGACGCCGTGGCTCCTGAATCACGGTGTCCATTTCAGCTTTGTATTTCCGCAACTCCCGCTGTCGCCAGGCTCGATCACGGATTTCGTATACTTGACGAAGAGCTCCGCGACGTGATGGTGCGTCCTTGTCGAATTCGAACGCCCCGATGCGCAGCTATTTCAGGATGCTAGCAAGACTGTCAAAACGCACAGCGATTTGACCAGAGGGCTGGATCAGATCCGTGATTGGAAAGACTATCTAGAAGCCAACGCCAAAGCCTTTCTCGATCAGATCGATCCGGTCCGGGTGCCGCTGGAGAGAAATCCGGTCCAGTTCAAATATGTCCTCGTTATCGGGCGCCGCACCCAGTTCGAAAAATCAGCTCCAAAACTAAAACGATACTCCAGCCTTGAAACCGGTGAGGAGGTCTCGAATGTTCGTGTCATGACCTATGATGCCGTTCTCAGTGAATTGCAGAACAAATCGAAGCACGATTACGATCTACTCGTGCGCCATGGTGTTCGGTTTCGTTTTCGCAGGTACTTTCCCCGACGCACCTCGTTTTGGGACTATTTGGCAAAGGATCAACTCAACCTCACGGCGAATCAGCTTCAGCAAGCCGAAGACGCCGGCATACGCGTCAAGGAGTGGAGCGCGGGGCGGGCATTGCAAAACTTCGGAAATTCGGTCCAAGGCGAGGGAGGCAAACTATTCTCGACATGAAGCCAGTCGTGTGGTGGCAACAGACACCACGCCCTCGCGGACAGTCTATGTTTCGGCAGTATTGAAAATTCGCGCGCCAGGAATCCACGCACGAGGGTTGGCGGGTACTGGAATTCCTGTCGGTCGTGTGAAATGTTATCGGATCCCCGATGAGTGAAGCGGTCGCCGTGGCTGGAGCCCCGAATTTTCGATACACGGCGCGCGAATCCTTGATGCGCGCGAAGACCGAACTTGCGGCCGATGATCCGTATAGGCTTCGCTATGCCGCGCTCGAACTGCGCGATGCCATGGAAGCACTGACCTATGATCGTGCATTGGCTTTCAAGGATGACATTCCGCCTGAGGAGTACAAGACTTGGCAGCCGCGCAAGCTAATGGCCGTTCTGCTCGAGATTGATCCCTCCATAGGCATGACATCTACCATCGCCTTTGGCCTCGAAGAGGAATACGGCAAGCCCGCGCCGCGCGAAAATATGAAGCTGCTTGGCACCGACGTTGTCTTCACACTCGCGAACCTCAAAGCCCACTATGACGCCATTGGCTCTTATCTACACATGCCCTCGCTGGAGCAGGTCCAGGCCGGAAAGGTGCCGGATTCGGCGAAGTTACGGGAGCGCTGCAAGGTCGTCATTGGCCTCGTCGAGAAAGTTCTGAACTCTCAAGTTTGGAACAGCACGCTCGGCGTTGTCGCTACACTTGATCAATGCATGAATGAGGATTGCAAGAAGCCGATCAGAAAGCGGATGCCTTCCGGTCAGGAGAAGGTTGGGGCCCAGTGCTTCGAATGCAAAGCTGAGTATACGATCACATCAGAGACAGATGGCCGTGTCCTTTGGACGCCAAAGATGACTGACGCGCCATGCTCGACACCGCAATGTCCGGAGAAGATGTCTCTTTGGCCGTATGAGGTCAGATCCGGGACGCATTGGCGTTGCCGCGGCTGTGGCGTAGGCGAGGATGATATGTCGCTGCGCGCGGGCTTGCCCAATTGGCGGTGCGAATTAGGCCGATAACTTTCGCGCTGCTGCTCGCTCGCCGTGTTCGAAGGCGTCCACAAATTGCTCAAGCTCATTTTCGGTCATGCCAAGGGTGCGGCCTTCCTCACGCCAGCGCGCTACAGCGGCCTCGACTTGGCCTAAGATTTCTTTCGCGCGCGCATTAGCGATGCGGAAATAAGCGACGACCGACATCAATGCGTCGATGCTAGCCTCCGGTCCGGCATCCTCCGAAATCCAGGTCTTCAACTCCCGGACCCGTTCCGGAAACGGGTTGATGTCGAAGGCGGGCGCCAGACGCCATTGCCCCCGATCGACATGGAGAAATCCATGGTTCATCAAGTGATCGTCCACGTTGGTGATCAGGATCGAGAAGGCGATCCGCCGCCAGAGTTCTTCGATATCCGCCTGCGGCTGCGAGCCGTGCTGGCGAAGCGCATCGACAACTTCAGTATAGGCATGCTCGCCCGGGTCACCGGGCTCGGCACCCAACATGGTCGCCGCTGAGACGTACATCAATCGACCGCCTCCATCCGGCCGATCAAATCGACGGATAAGAGCGACGGGCGTGCCGTCGCTGTCGATCAGTTGGGCGTGGGCTGCGTTTATGCCGGCGGCCGTTGCGAGGCGAAGCGCGAGCACCTCACCTTTGGTGACGGCTCTCTCGTCATTAACACTCGGAAATTTCCCGATGGATAGCCGGCCATCATCATCGACAACGGTGCATTTTGGGCGCAGCCCCCCGAGCGACGTTCCGCGGCCACGCAAGTAAGCCAGATCAGCCGCGGTCTCGGTGTTTGTCTCGACGGCTCTGCTGGCGGCCAGCAGATGCGCCAACTCAACCAACGGGGGCGTAGTGCGCCGTCCTTCCTCGATCGCGCGCTGGAATACGCCATCTTCATCTCGGAGACGAAGGGCGCCAACCCGGCTGACATCATCGACAGCGAGCAGGTAATCAAGAGCGTTCAAGGGCTGTACGTCCGCCTCCGCACCAGTGCGGCGAGCTTCCTGGCGACGCTTAGCATAATCGCGCTGGATCACGCGCCGGCCCCAGCCATCCGGTTCGGTGTCGGCGATGGCCGGATGGAAGATCGAGCCGTCCTTTGTCTTGCGATGAAACTGCGCGCCCGTGACCAGCGGCAATGCCGGATCGATGGCGAACCGATCCGGTGCTGCGAGCCAAGTCGGATCGTATTCGAATGCAGCGTTCTCGCGGGCCCCTTGCTGGTTGTAATGGATAGTGCCGAGGGGCCGGGCGTCGTCGCCGATCTGAAGTTGAATCGTGCGTTTCATAGTGCGGTCGCCGATTTCTTCACCCGCACCCGCTTCGGCAAGCGCTCCGCGTCGAGCAGAAGGCCTTGATCGTCGCGACGCGGATCAACAATTTCGCCGAGCGCGTCGCCAAAACCCAAAACGAACAGCGCCATGGCGTAGACTCCCATCGAAACAGTCGGATCCCCCTTCTCGACGCGGAGGTAGGTGCTCTTCGCGACGCCCAGCCGCTCAGCCATCATTGCCGCGGTCAGGTTGCGCTTCTTGCGCGCTGTGGCGAGGTCGACGCCCAACTTGACCAGCGAGCGTCGGACCTTGGGCGGGAGAGTGTCGGTGATGGCCGATTTCATTTTAAAGTCTCATATATGAACCAAAAACTCTATTACAGGATCATATATAATACCTTAAATTCCGGATGTCACCTCGATAACGGGCGCCGGCCTCGGCTATCGATGCTTGCCCAGGACCCTTGGCGGCCCAAGCCCTGCTACGAGACACATGTGTGGAATGGCCCAACCAATTTTGGTTGAAAGCGCTATTAGCGGCAGCGAAACGACCTCGGTTCCTATATTGTTCCGATTTGCCAGAAGCGGAACCCGCGGTCACGCACCCACTACCCGGAACTAAGGCACAAGGGACGTCCGACGGTATTCTGCGCAGGGGCGCTTCGTTTTCGTCCAAGTGCGCTGGCCTGACGAAGCGGGAAACGCACATCGCGGCGGGTCCTAAGCAGTCCGCATTCGCTCGTTGTAGTATCGGAACCAAGGGGGGACCCGTATGGCGGGTGAAGGAGAACACGACGCGCAGACGACATCCGAAGCGGAGTCCCCTGCCGATTTCCTGGTGAACCTCGGGAATGCGCTTCGAGAAAGGGAAGGTGTCGATCTCGGTTTGGCAGATATCCTGGCCAAACACCTGCTTACCGCCACGCCGGCTGTCGACGCGGTTGCGAAGGCCAAGGACGCCATCGTGAAGCTTGCAGCCGCCCGGGCCGATCCGCCGAAGCCGGAGGTGGGCGATGGCTGATCCGTATTTCCTCCGATCGCTGGGCCTCACTGGATTCCGCGCCTATCTCCAGACAAAGACATTCGACTTCAGCAAAAAGCGCTGTCTGGCGATTTTCGCGCCCAACGGGGGCGGTAAGTCCAGCGTCATCGATGCGCTGGAGTTCATGTTCTCCAAGGACGGGACGCTCGAACGCTTGGGACAGCGCGCCATCAACAACCAAGCCGGCCCTGTGGCGCTTGCGCACAATCTGGCAGAAGAGGCGAAGATTGCACCAGAGGTCGCGATTGGCGTTGTCTCGGGCAAGGGCGTCGCGACTGGTAGCCGGCCAGCGACTGGGGCGAAGCGGCCGATCCCGGCAATAGCCGCGACTGTGAGCGCTTGCTTCGTGGTGCCGCCAATCATCCGGGGGCATGCGCTGCGCACCTTTGTCGAGGTGCATACGCCCGAACAGCGCTACACGGATGTCGCCAATTGGCTGCAGCTCGGCCCGCTGGTAGATGTGCAGAAGAATATTCGTGCGCTGCGCACACAGGTGAAAACCGCGGCCGAGGACCAGGCGTCGCTGCGGCGGGTAGACAACCAGCTCGCTAAGGAGACAGGGCGGGCGGTACAAATCTGGGATGACGCGGCGGTGCTTGCCTACGCTAACGCGTCGGTCCTGGCCACGCTTGACGCAACGCTTGCCCTGGGAACGCTGGCGGCTGGTGATCCGGGCTACACAGAGCTGGAGTCGCGCGCCAAGGCCGAGGAGAACAAGATCGGACTCGCAGGTTTGCGCCAGATCCGCAACGCAGCAGTCGCGCTATGGGCGGAGTCGCAGGATGCAGACAGCGCTGCGACCGTTGTCACTGGGGCGGTTCGGACGTTCGAGACCGCTGTCGACGCGATGTCGGCGGCGGAGACCAAGGAGATGGAGGAACGCGGGAAGGCTGCAAACACCGTTTTTCAGGCTTTGTGGGAAGCAGCTAAACCGCTCTTCGCCGACGGCGTGCCGACGCCCGACGTTTGTCCGGTCTGTGCCACAGCTGTTGCAGATACTGCCGCTGGCAGCGCCCCGGCGATCCGGCAACATATCGCAATGCACCTCGAGGAACTGGCCAACTATGCCGCCGCCAAGAAGGCGCTGGACGACGCCAGGACTGCGGCCAATAAGGCCCACACGCAATTGGTGGCCGCGCTGCCGACACTGATTGGTTTGCTCGCCGATGACGATGTGGCACTCAAGGCCGATGTAGTGGCGTATCAGACGGACCTCGCCGGCTGGCCGCTGGGCGCAGTACCGGCATCCGCTCGGATCGCCGAAGGACTCGTCAAGCTGGTCGCTATGCTTGATCTGACGATCGCCGACATCGAATCCAAGCAGGGCGAGCACACCTACATCAAGGCCAAGGCAAAGATCGACCGTCTGCTGGAGTTGCAGACAGAGCGGGACCTTGCGCGGCGAACGGCGGAGGAGTTGGGCAAGCTCTCCGATGCCCTGACCGTCCAATCGGCAATAATCTCCGCGGAGATCCGCAAGAAGGTGCAGGCCCTGCTCGATAAGCTTCAGACGCCGATGAACGACTTCTACAAGCTGATTCAGGGCGCCGGCGCCATCCCAATCCGGCTAGAACTGCCGGCTGAGGACGACACGAACCAGCAGCGGCTGAATCTTCTGATTGATTTCGCCAAGAACCGTCTGAGCGTGCAACCGGCTGGCTATCTGAGCGACTCCCAGATCCATTCGGTGGCGCTAGCGCTGCGAATGGCAGCGATCAAGCTGTTCAACGCAAGCGCGCCTATTATCGCGCTAGATGATATCGTGACCTCTTACGATGCCGATCACCGACGCACCATCGCCGGTCTCATCGCCACCATGTTCGGCGACTGTCAGATCCTGATCACCACCCATGACGAGCGGTTCTTCAATTACCTAAAGGATCAGCTCGAGGCGAACGCTTGGCACTTCACCCGTATCATTGGCGTCGACCCGGCTTATGGGCCACGCTTTGCCGACCACAAGGTCAGCGACGAGATGATCGAGGCGCGCTGGGCGAGCGGGGACTCGGCAGCCAACGAAATGCGCCAGGCCGAAGAAGAATGGCTTCTTGGCATCTGTCGGGACTTCGGGGTCAGCGTGCGCATTCGGCCGCTGGAACGGGCTTACTCCTACGAGCGCAGTGAGCTGGCCTCGGCGCTCGCCGGGTTGCTCAGAGACATCAAGCTGGTGCCGGCGCCGGTACCAGGGGTCAATAATCGGTTCCTCGACAGCTTGGTCAAAGGCGAGATCGAGAACTTCGGTAGCCACTTCCAGGGCGGACCTTACGGCGATGGTTCGATCGGCGACGAGAAGGCGCGCTGGCAGGAGTTTAAGGCTTTTCGCAGCCAGTTCGCCTGCAAGAAATGCAATCGGACAAAATTCCAGCGTCCCTTCACGCTGAAAAAGCCGGTCTGCGCGCACGACGGCTGTGAAGCCCAGTTCGAGTTCGCGTCGGTGCCGGCTCAGTGATAGCAGTGAGCATATTTTTTTCGAGGATTACATGACAAATAGCGGCCCGGACTTTCGCCAGACATGGCTCTGGCGACAGGCATTCCAAACGCCGCGCTCGGATAGCACAACCGAAGAGCAAGAGTTTTTCAGGACGCAATATCTCTCAATTCGAGAGCGCGCAGCGCAACTCGTTTCCCGCATTGCAGTCGATCTACCAGGAATGACCGTCCACGATATCAGTCATTTGGACGCGCTTTGGGATACCGCCTCTGCAGTTGCCGAAGGTGCGGTCAACGTCAATCCTGCCGAGGCATTCGTCCTCGGTGCCAGCATTCTTCTTCACGATTCAGCGATGAGCTTGGCGGCATATCCTGGCGGTCTGACAGAGGTCCGCTCAACGGTAGCATGGAAGGATGCCGTCGCGCGGCTTGCGCTAGCGTCAGAAGAAAGCGGGACAGAGAAGTTCGACGTCGAAAATCCACCAACCGAAATCATTCGGCAAGTTGTACCGGATGTGCTTCGCCGACTACACGCAGAGCGAGCGGAGGAGCTCGCCGAACAGGCTTGGCGCACTGCAGACGGATCACAAATATATCTCGTCGAAGATTCAGAACTTCGCCGGTTTTATGGGCCGACGATTGGTCAAATTGCCCATAGTCATTGGTGGTCAGTGCAAAAACTCGAACAAGAGTTTTCCGAAGATTTAGGCGCGCTCGCAAATCGGACCCTCAATCGCGTCGATCGTGTGAAACTTGCCTGTCTGCTACGTGTTGCGGATGCCTTGCACCTCGACAGTCGGCGCGCACCCAGATTTCTTCGTGCGATCACAAATCCCAGTGGTGTCTCGGCGCTCCACTGGTCCTTTCAGGAGCGACTTGCCAGGCCGCATATCGAACTCGACGCCGTAGTCTTTACGACGGGACAACCATTCGGGCGAGAGGATGCCGAAGCCTGGTGGCTCGCATATGACACATTAAACGCCGTTGATCGCGAGCTTCGGGATGTTGATCTGCTTTTGCAGGGCCGTGGCCGCGAAGTTCTGAAAGCGAGGCGCGTTAAGGGCGCAGGATCGCCGGAGATGCTGGCCCGCTCGGTCCAGACTCGGGGGTGGCGGCCGGTCGATGCTCGACTTCAGGCTTCGGATGTTCCGCGCATCGTCGAAAATCTCGGCGGGTCGAAGCTCTATGGCAACGATCCGACAGTGGCGCTTCGCGAGCTGATTCAGAATGCGGCCGACGCCGTGCAGGCAAGACGAAAATATCAGAAGCGCGCCCATGATTGGGGGCTCATTACGGTTGGTCTGCTCTCGGATGACAACAAGGTTTGGCTGGTCGTCGAGGACAATGGCATCGGCATGTCTGAGCAGGTGCTCACAGGTCCGCTTCTCGATTTCGGAACTTCGTTTTGGCGATCACCCCTCGCGATGGAGGAATTTCCCGGGCTCATTGCCGCGGGCATGCATGCCATCGGAAGATTTGGAATCGGCTTCTTTTCGGTCTTCATGCTTGGTCACGTCGTTCGCGTTTACTCACGACGTTGCGACAAGGGACAAGAAACAGGTCGATTGTTGGAATTTCGGGGTGGGACGAGCGCGAGGCCAATCCTATCTCCGGTTTCCGGCGAACCCGTACCGATAGATGGCGGCACGCGCGTGGAAGTCTTGCTGAAGACTCATCCGAACGAAGTGGGTGGGTTGTTGAATATCAACGCGTACACCAAGCGAACAATGTCATTCGATGCGCTAGTGGGAGCAGTGGCCCCTAATCTCGACGTCGCGATTGCGACAATGGTGCGGGACGGCACCAAGCCGGTCGTGCGGCCGGGTGACTGGTTGAAGATCCGCGACTTCGATCTCGTCCGCCGGCTGAACCCAACCCTTGACCGCTCTGAAGCAGAGACACCGAAGGCCGATAGGGGCTTGATGCAGCCCATACAAGGCGAAGGCGGTCAGGTGTTCGGGCGGGCGTTCATTTCTCCTTCGCGATATTCGTACTCCGCAAATGGAGGTTGGGTCACGATTTCTGGCCTGCGCGCTGCGCGACTTCACAATGTAGAAGGTGTTCTCTTGGGTGAGGCGGTAACCGCCGCTCGTGACGCTGCCCAACCCGTTACCTCAAAGGAAGCCCTCGCACAGTGGGCGTCGAGGCAGGCCGAATTGATCGCGGCGTCCGTCAAAGATGAGGAGCGGCAAGCGCGATCCGCAGAAGTCGTGCTCGAATGCGGAGGCGACATTGGCGCTCTTACATTTATTAAGTGGGGAGCCGATTGGCTGACAGAAAGCGAATTTGAAGATCGCCTTCGGTCTTCTACGGAGCTTGCGATAAGCTTCGACGGTGAATTCGATTATGACGAAGACCAGGACGATGTTCATCCAAAGGAGTTTCGCGAAGATTTTAAGATCTCCGACGATATAGCCGTGGTGCTCAAGCATGATGGCAACATCTTGAAAGTTGGTAACAACAGTTGGCCAAGATCCGCTACTGGCAACCCCAAACCGAGCAATTCGAATGTGGCGGCGCATGCAAGAGAGGTGATCCAGCGCGTTTGGGGCGAGTACGCACAGGAGGATGAAGAGGAGCGCGTCGTCGGCAAGGTCCGTTTCTCCGAGATCACCCGGCGTGTCACGGTGTTTCGGACAGAAGACGGCGAGGCATTCTAAATGAATCTCTCCAAGCCAATCTTGTGGGCCATCCGGCTAATATTCGCGCGCGCCTGACGGGTTGGAGAAGCTTGCAATGAGATGGGGAGATAATGCCCGCGACTTCGATGCCGCCCTCGCGGTGTGGCCGAGCTATCGTCCGCTATTTGATAATTGGTTGATGCAGGAGCTGGTGGAGCAGGGCGACAAGGCTCCGATCTGGCGCGACCGCAGGGTGCCAACCGAAGATGGACATGTGCGCGGCGACGTCTATCCGGATCGCGCGGCCGCAAAGTCGGCGGCTGCCCTTCTGAACCAAACACTCCACGGCGTGCTTGCGGCGCGGGAGATCGACCCCGTAAAGAAGCATTCGCTTCAGCTTAAAGTCGCGAAGAACCTGCAATCCAAAGAGCGTCTTCAGGACGAAGAGGAGCTTATGTTAGCCGAGGCACGGCGCCGGCATGCGAGCAATCCGCGGCCGGACCCGTCAGCAATCATTCTCTCGGCGGAGTCAGAGCCCTTCCGCCAGGAATTGAGCGACCACCTTTGGGATATGCCTTATCTGAGGGTCGTGATGGTCGGGGATCCGGCTCGCCGCTGGCACCGTTCCATCCTCTACCTCTCGCACGACAATATATGGTCAAAGCCGTACACGGCAGGTGAGCGATCGGCGGCAAAGGCAATGCGGGCCCGGATTGCCAATGGTTTCGGCTGCAGCGCAGACGCGCATTGGGGGAAAACCAAAGCCAAGATCCGCCAGATCCTGTTGCCGCGGGCCAATCAGTTGCTGCAGCTCGCGAGTGTGCAGCGAATGCTGGCGGAAGCACTAGCCAACGGCCAAAAGGTGCTGGTCTCTAACGGCGTTGTCTTCTGGTACGAAGACGATGGCGGCATCGGATGGCAGGTCAAACACATAACTTCTACCAAAGAGTCCGATGGAAGCACGTTATGGAAAGAAGGTACCATCCGCTCGATCAACCATGGTCGGTTGGTCATCTTGCCCTATATCAAGGAAAACGGAGAGCAGGTGCGGGGGCACACCAGGAACGGACCGAATGACGGGAGGGCGAAGCCGCGTCATCCCGATCACTACGTGGATATCCCGTTCGCGCAACTCGATGGTGATCTCATGATCGGTCTATTCGGAGAATTGCCCTACGAATAGCTTGAATCGGCGCGAGAACACCGCGACGCATCAATGCGCGTGCGCCCGCGGTCGTGACAAGGATGTGCTGTATATAATTTTGAACGCGGGAGGCTGCTTTCTTTTTCTTCTTTGACCTGCCACCAGAATTCCCTCGCAGGGGATTGTACGCGCGCGTCTCGCGGGTGGATTCTTTGAGCACGAGCCTGCACCGCCGTGCGTCGTTCGAGTTTGATTGCATCGATGCCGACTATGTCGACAGCGTTGGGCCGCAGCTTTTGGACGGGTTCCGCGCCGAACAGACCAAGCCATTCGCGCTCCTACGTGTGGTGACGACTCCGGCCCGCTTTTGCGACTTCGCGGGCGTAACACCCGCACCAGGCGATTGGTTTCATATCGAGATCGAGCCCGGCGCCTCCGGCCCGCCAACTTGGCACTCTCAACTTGAAGCCAATGGCTACTCAACGCACTCACGCGGCGCCATGACGTACGCGCGGCGGCTCGAAACGCCGGATGACGGCCCGGGCCCGCGATTGGGTCCCCAAACTCTTGGAGCCGCTGTTGCCCCGCGATTGGTGTTGCCCAGTTTGCTTGTCGCGGCCTGCGCGGCATTGCCGAAGCCAGCGAAACGCGCCGCAATGTCAACGATCCTCAAGGGTGTTGCGCAGGCCGCGTCTATCCTGGTCAGAGACGTGGGCCAAGCGAATTTCATCTCGCTTTGCGATGATTCCGGCCGCGCCATTCTGCACTTCGATGTCGGATTTCCGATCTCCTTCAATCGACACACCTTTCCGTCCGTTTTCGATATCGAGCGAAGTGAGAAGCCGCCGATCATCCTCTCGCATTGGGATTGGGATCATCTTCACGCCGCCTTTCACCTTCCGCATCTGCTCGATTGTCCTTGGATTGTTCCCGATCAGAGGTTGGGACCCGGCGCCGCGCGGCTGGCGCGAATCCTTGCAGGAAAGGGCAATCTGCTGGTGTGTCCGACCAACGCACGGCTCCGCTTTCTATTTGGCGAATTGGTACAGAGCCAGGGGCTCCCCGGTGATCTCAACGACAGCGGGTTGACCGTACTCGTCACGCTAACCAGCAGGCGATCCGCTTTGCTGACGGGCGACGCAGACTATGCCCATCTCATGCACACGAAAGCGAAGAACGTGGATCACCTTGTTGCTACCCATCACGGCGCACGTTTTGATGCGGCTGTGGCGTTGGTACCGTCGCCGAAAAGCGACCGGTGCGCGCTCGTGATTTCCTACGGCTATCGCAACGTCTACCGTCACCCGCATGCGGAAGCGTTACGCAAGCATGTAAGGGCCGGTTGGACGAGGTATGTGACCACAGCCGGACGAAGAGGAGTAGCCAGCCGAGGCGATCGCATGATGAACTGAGTTCGGGAAATTGGTACTGTCGTGCAAACCCGGTCCGTTACGACGTTCAGTATCTATCGTCGTTCATCAGCGCCGTAAGGTGCCGCAATTCGCTGGCCATGCTCCGTGCGCGCGACACGTTGGTCTTCAAAGCAGCGATGTCCGCGACTTTTGCAGGATCGGTGCAAGCCGCTCTTGCAGCAACGATCACCTGACAAAGCGTCCATGCGCCGTCGATGGCCATATCGAGCAGATTTCTGTCCACATGAGCGTCGTGGCTCGATCGTTTTCGAACTTCGCCGTGCCAGCCAGGGTTTCGAATGAAGGTCGGCATGGTTGACGATGGGAGCATTGTGCCGTGCACTAACGCATGCCGGTAGTCCATCAGATCCAGCGCGGCGAGGGACGCCGTGTGAAGGATTTCCTGCGTGGGCGCCGGGAATTGCGACCGAGGTTTGCCTAGTTCCTTGATCCAGTCGCTGACCGAAGTTTTGTCTGTCCACGGACGCATGCCAGTGACATCATCGCCGCGTAGCGCCCAAACTGCGGTTTCGAGATTGGATTCAAACTGGCCCCACACCAAGGCAAGGGCGCCGAGGCGCTGCAACACGTCGTCAGGAAAACCCCAATTGGCAACGCGAGTGAGAATCGCCTGCGACCGTTGGGTGTGCTTCGGCATTTTCATTCGAAGAGCGTCCAGTTCCGTGCAAAAATCCAGTATGCCAAAGCAAGATTGGCCACCCTGACATCACTTCCGCACCTTCGACACGACAGGAGCCCGACAGCATGACGTCATGCCCGCCGCAAGATGCTGATACCCAAACTAGCCCTCCCAATTCCCTCCGCAAGCGAAACGCGTTGCGCGCCTTCCTCGATGTTTTGAAATCGGCCGGAGCGCATTGCAGCTAACGAACCGGCAGAGACTGCTTCAACGACAAAAATATATGTCGTGTCAGGGCTTTGATCCCTATGGCGCCTCGCTTCGGGACTGGGCTGTTGGCTGCCTCAGATAAGCTCGCCAGTTCGTCGCACCGCTCCGACGTGATATCTTTTCGGTATGGGAGTTGTCGCTCGAGGTATAGCGAATGTGCCGCTGCTGGTCTGCGATCCGCAGATCTGGCAAATGCATCCGGTACTCTATCACTACACCCGCCCAGCGGCGTTTGAGAACATCGTCAAGTCTAACTCGTTCTGGGCGACGCATTTTCGCGATATGAAGGACGACCCGACCGAGGTTATCGGCTTGCGGAAGGCGCTGCCACCAGCGATTGCCGCCCGCTATGACGAGATCGTCGCGAACTTCAAGACTGACCGCGTCGCCCGCAGGCTGTGGAAAAAAGAGGGTCGCGGGCTGGGGACGGCGCGAGACTTCGTCAACAGCCTTTACGGCGCCACCTTCGACGGCAAGGCGCAGACCGCACTCGCTGCGTTCGTGACTTCGTTCTCGACGCATGCCAGCGACAGCGCCTTCGAACGCGAACATGGACTCTGGAGCCAATGGCGTGACTATGCTGGTCCGGATGGGTATTGCATCGTTCTTGATACAAAGGCGATGGCCCTCCTGCTCAGCGAGGAATGTGATCTTCGATATTGGGCGCACCTCAAGCTCGACGCTGTTCGTTATGGCGACCGGCCTATCACCGAACTTTTCCCCGAACTTGTCGAAGCTGCCGGCCGCACATTGCAACAGTTTCTGGCAGGCGTCCGTGAACCAGAAATGGGAGTCCAGGAATTCCTCATTGGGTCGACGTTGCTCAAGAGTCCGAAATATCGTCCGGAACGAGAGCTTCGGATTGTCGCAATCCCGGGTACCGAAAAGATGAGCTCGATGGCGCTGCGCGAGCACCCAGGCGTCTTTAAGCCGCTGCTATTGCCCGAAATGCGGACGCGTGACGATGGCCGGCAATATGTATCGGTGTTCGAAGGCAAGCCGGTCCAATTGCCAATCTCACGGATCATCGTTGGTCCCGCCGCGGGCGCCGAAGATAGAGTTGCGCTGGCGCGCGGCCTGCTCCCGCGAGTGCCGATCTCCGTGTCGAGGAGCGAGCCGTAGTGCCCTGCAATCGCGTTTTGACATGGCCATGACATCTTCGGCCCTGAATGAAATGTATGAGCAGCAGCTCTCAACGCTACAGCGCGCGGAGCATCGCATTCATTCCATTCTCGGGGAGGTCGTAGCGCGCATTGAGGACAAGGCCCTCGTGCGGGCCGAGGTAAGAAGTGTCCGCATCAAAAGTCTCTCCAGTCTGGAACGAAAGGCGGTCGCTAGCGGATGGAAGGCGGAGGAGGCGTTCTCTGCTTGCAGCGACCTGATTGGCGGCCGGGTCGTTTGCAATAACATCGAGGATGTCTACCGGTTCGCCGAACTCCTGAAGGAGCAGCTTCCAAGTGCCTGGGGCGAGTTCGAGGTCCAGGATCGCATCAAAAATCCCAATACCGGTGGCTATCGGGCGCTACACGTCAATTTCAAGCTCGATGTCGGCCGTCACCCGCTACAGCCCGATCTGGTGCCTTGCGAAGTGCAGATCCGGTCGCGTCTTCAGGATTCCTGGGCCGAACTATCGCACGATGACATCTACAAGCAGCCGGACCTTCCTGAAGATTTGCGTGGTCGGGCCAGGGATCTAGCTGAAGTGTTGGCCGCCGCAGACCGCATCGCGAGCGACATCCGGGCGCGCGTGATGGAGGCAACAGTATCGCCCCAACACCGTCCAAACCTCGCCAGCGTGTCGGAAGACGGACTGGCATTCATATTCAAAGACACATTCGGCCGGCTGCCGCCGGGCTATGTAATCAGACGCGCTCTCAACCGTTCCGAGGAGGTTGGCCTTCAAAGCCTTGAACGGCTTTCGGGGATTCTCACGCGCGGCGAATTTCGAAGGAAGGTCGAACAGGCTTACAGAGCCATCATCCCCGCACCGATCGGCGTCGACCAATTATTTCTGGCGGCACTGGACGCCGCAGCCAAAGGTGAGACGCGTGCAATCGCCAAAGTCCGCCGCGACGCGCGTCGCGAATGGCGGGAGATCGACCAGATAGCCAGGCGCGAGATGCTTTCGTCCCTGCCAAGGACGATTGACGGATTACTCGAGCAACTGGAAGAGCCGGGCTCTGATGCGGACGCCGAGACCTGGGCGGAAGCTCTCGATGCCACAAGCGATTGCGGGATTTGCAGCACCAAGATTGTCGATCCGTCCGCCTTCGCCGAAGCCGTGCTGAAATACTATGATATTTCGGATGATGACGCTGATGACATCCGTGAGCGTATCGAGGCCGCCGTCCGCAACTCCGCGGTTGAAACCGGCGGCTGGGGTGACGGTTCGCTTTGCGCCTATCATAATGAGCAGATGGCAAAAGACGATTGAGTCTGCAATCTCGCCGGTCGCCGAGTGGGCGAGCCTCACACAACGTATTGTAATGCCTTCGACGATTGAGCGATCGCCGTCATTCTGCTTCCGGCGGTGGCCATGGGTCGGGGAGCCCGATAATGTCGGAAAACCGTTTGCCTTCTCGGAATACCCACCGGTCGCCATCGGCCTCGAAGCGGTTCATTTCTCGCAGCGCGTCGGGCAGCGGCCGCTCAGCCCAAGGGTTGACCGCAAGGACGGGTTGCCACTTCTCTTCGCGCAGTTTCCACAAACCGGTTTCCGGCAACAGCAAGACCCCACTTACATGGCGGTTTCGCGGTCCATTGGGCCCGTGCCAGAATCCGTTCTTCGCACGGGCGATGCTGGCCGTGCTGCCATTGAATTGCACGATTTCGTTACCGAAGACGGCCTCGGTCAGCGCCGTGTGGATCGAATCCTTGCTGAAGAACTGATCCTTTCCATCGGCGACAGCAATCAGATACGGTTTATCGAGCGAGCCGTATCTGCGGGATTTCTCGTAGAGCGCGTCGCGCAGATCCTTGTGCGGTGTGATGACGCCGCCTCGCATTTGGGACACGCCGATCGCCTGGGTCGACGGTTCGAGATTGCTGCCGCCGGAATAGAGGTCGAGCTCGATATTCCAGTCGCCGGCCGAAAAGGTATTTCTGACTTCCTTTGTTTTTGCGGCCTCCGCATTGTCGCGCGCCCAGCGCTCGACCTCGGCAACAAGCAACCGTAGCGGCGGACTGCTTTTTCCCGCTCGCATCAATCTGTAGCCAAGCGCCGATCCGGCGGGAATCTTGGCGGCATCTATCGCGTTGTAGACCGGATTTTCGCGGTTCTTTTCGGCTTCCTGCGCGGCAGCCGGATTGACGGTTGTTACTTCGATGTAGGCGGCGAGCGCGTCGGCCTGATCGACCGCGGCAAAATCCGGGTGCTTCGCGGTGCCGGGAATGTCTGGATGCGGCTTGGTTCGGAACCCCGAACCAACAATGAATGCGTGAAGCGACAATTCGGAGAGCGACGCACCGAACTCGCGGTCTCCGCCGTAACGCATGCGCGAAATCAACTCGGCGCGTTCATCGGCCGGCATCTGCGCCAGCCAACCGTTCACGATCGCTCTGAATTCCTTATATCCCGAGCTGGCACAACTATCGTAGAAGTCGAAAAGTGCTTCGCCGCGCTTCAACGGCTCTGTCCGAGTTCTCCCGCGTTCCTCGAACAGAACAAGCGGTTGTCCGCCTGCCTCCGTACCGCCCCACTTTGTCGTGAGCATTTTCGCCAGCTCGGCAGCTTCAGTGACCGTCAGCTTCGAAAGATCGTCGACTATTCTCTGAAGATCAGCCATCGAGGATCTTTGTCTTTCGCTGCTGCCAGCCGGTCGCCCGGCGGTTTTACCGCACTATTGATCTCTCATGTTGCCGGCGATGATCTCGTCGATCAACGAACCGTCCCACACCAACCCGACCTGCGCTTCATGCGGATGATCCGTTGGAATGCGACCGGAATACACGCCAATGAATTTGTTCAGTGGTGTGTCGACGAGTGCGACGACACCCGGATCGACCATGTGGTTTGTCCAGCTCCGCCGGATGACCGGAGCCCCGGACATG
The DNA here is from genome assembly GCA_023422775.1 of Pseudomonadota bacterium. Taxonomy (GTDB): domain Bacteria; phylum Pseudomonadota; class Alphaproteobacteria; order Rhizobiales; family Xanthobacteraceae; genus Bradyrhizobium. The sequence goes on along the minus strand of JAFAGM010000081.1, from coordinate 77,835 downwards.
CCGGGCCGGGAGGTTGTGTCGACCAGCATGTAATCCGTTGTCAGCCGCGTGAGCTGCGGCTCCGACGCGATGCTTCCCCGCTTCCAGACCGGATAGGCGGGCGGTTCGATCTTGAAGGGGTAACCGAGAATGAAGACCTCCATCCCGATCTCGATACGAAGCGCCGCATTGGCCAGGACGTTGAGCGGGTACAGCGCGATAATCAGTTCGTCCAGCTTGAAGGGGATAGGCAGCACCGCGATGTCCGCTCTCCGGGCAGGGTGCACCAGCCAAAGCGGCTTGTCCTCATCATCCCTGATCTTAATGTCCCATCGCTGCTTGTCGAACGATGCGGTCTTGATGTTGAAGAGCGTGCGCAGGATGTTCGGCCGCCCCGCATCCTTCCTCAAGTTGGCCCGTGTGAAGAAATCGCACATCGAGAGCACATGCCAGTTGGTCACCAGGTAGTATTGATCGCGGATTTTCCACATGAATCCGGTGCCCTGGCCAAGCGGCGTATCGTCGAAATACTGTTCGAGCGGGACGGTCGTCAGGGTGAATTGATCCAATGTTGTCATCGAGAGGCTCATGTCGCCTGGGCGCCGCGAAATGCGTGGGCGCTTGCTTGGAAACGGTTACGGGAAAGAAATTCACGGAGTGGGCGACCAGCGCCGTCCCACGCCCTCCGGCAGACGCCTCTTTATCACGGCCGGACCCGATCGTTCTATCGCTTCCCGTAAGCGCGTTAAGAATTCCAACAGCTTGCCAGCGTCAACAATTTAATCCGAAGTCCGCCGGGCGTTGCCCTGCGGGCCGGGCTGTCGGCTGCGCTGAAGCCCCGCAAGGCGCGGGTCTTCACCCTGCGGGCGTCCATCCCTAACGCGGCCTCGCCGCGCGGTTCGGTGAATTCGGATCCGGCCGTGCGCGCCGGCAGCGACGCGGCCGAAGAGTAAGAGTGCGGACCGGGTTTGCCGCGACGGGTTGACGGTCGGGAGAGAGGCTTCCGGCGCCCGTCGCGGAGAACCGCGATGTCCAGACACATCTCTTACGCTCGCGCCGGCGAGGACCGGGCGAGCCTTTATGACGAAATCACCGACAAGATCATCGCCGAGCTGGAAGCTGGCCGCGTGCCATGGGTCCAGCCATGGGGGACGGCGGCGGCGAAGGCGCCGCTCGCCATGCCGAAAAACGCTGCCACTCGGCGGCAATACAGCGGCGTGAACGTCCTGATCCTCTGGGGATCTGTGATCGAGCACGAATTCACCGGGCAGAGTTGGCTGACTTTCCGCCAGGCGCTCGCGCTCGGCGGCCATGTCCGCAAGGGCGAGCGCGGTACCACTGTCGTCTATGCTGACCGCTTCGTTCCTAACGACGAGAAGAAGCGTGCAGCCGAGACCGGCGAGGAAGCACAGGCAATTCCGTTCCTGAAGCGCTTCACGGTCTTCAACGCCGACCAGTGCGCCGACCTGCCGAACGAGATCGCGACCGTGGCACCGCCACCGCCGCCCGGCATGATCGAGCCGCGGGTCGAGATGCTGATTAAGGCGACTGGCATCGACTTTCGCATCGGCGGCAATCGCGCTTTCTACGCCCCGTCGGAAGACTATGTGCAGGTGCCGCCGCCTGCGGCGTATTTCGAACCCATCAATTGGCATCGGACCGCGCTGCATGAACTGGGCCATGCCAGCGGCCACCATTCTCGTCTCAGCCGCGATCTCTCCGGCGCGCATGGCTCGAAGAAATACGCCTTCGAGGAACTGATCGTGGAACTGTGCGCGGCCTTCTCATGCGCGTCGATCGGCATCGTGCCCACCGTGCGGCATGCCGACTACATCGGCTCGTGGCTGGATGTCCTGCGCGAGGACAATCGCGCCATCGTCCGCGCTGCGTCGCAAGCAAGCAAAGCGGCTGATTGGCTTCTCAGCTTCCGTTCGGAACTGTTCGCAAATGCCTCCTTTGAGATCTCTGGCGGAGATCAGGAGGCGGCGTGACAGGCGTGCGTTGCGGTCGGCAGAGAGTGAGAGGGCGGGGTCGGGTTTTTCATGACGGGTTGGAGGCCGAGAGAGAGGCTTTCGGCCGCCCGTCGTGGAGAACTGACATGGCAAAGGCCGTTCAGAAGATTACGTTATCACGCTCGCGCGACATCCCTTTCAACAAGCTGGTTCTCAGCCAGTCGAATGTGCGCCGCGTCAAGGCCGGCGTCTCTATCGAGCAACTGGCCGAGAGCATCGCGCAGCGCACCTTGCTGCAGAGCCTCAACGTGCGCGCCGTTCGCGATGCCGACGGCAACGACACTGGCATGTTTGAAGTGCCGGCTGGCGGTCGCCGCTACCGCGCTCTCGAACTGCTGGTGAAGCAGAAGCGGCTGGCGAAGACGCAGCCCGTTCCCTGCGTTGTCCGGGAAGGCGGCATCGCCGAAGACGACTCCATCGCCGAGAACGATGAGCGCGTCGGCCTGCATCCGCTCGATCAATTCCGTGCTTTCCAGACCCTGCGCAACCTCGGCATGAGCGAGGAAGACATTGCCGCGCGGCATTTCGTGGCGCCGGCCATCGTCAAGCAGCGCCTGCGTTTGGCGACGGTGTCACCGACACTGCACGATGTCTATGCCGAGGACGGCATGACCCTCGAACAACTCATGGCCTTTTCCGTATCCGGCGATCACGCGCGCCAGGAACAGGTCTGGGAGAATGTCAGCAAGTCCGGCTACGATGAACCGTACCAGATCCGGCGTATGCTCACCGAGGATACGGTGCGTGCGTCGGACAAGCGGGCGCAGTTCGTTGGCATCGCGGCCTATGAAGCCGCTGGCGGCGGCGTTTTGCGCGACCTGTTCGAGCGCGACGATGGCGGGTGGCTACAGGACGTGCCGCTACTCGAACGTCTCGTCACCGAGAAGTTGAAGGCCGAGGCTGAGACCATCGCGGCCGAGGGCTGGAAATGGATCGAGGTCGCCATCAATTTCCCGTACGGCCATGACGACGGCCTGCGGCAGCTTGAGGGCACACCTGCCGACATTACGGCCGAGGAGCAGGCATCGGTCGAAGCGCTCCAGACCGAGCACGCGAAGCTCGAAGCCAAGTATCAGGACGCGGACGAAATTCCCGACGACGTCGACCTCCGGCTGGGCGAGATCGAGAAGGCGCTGTCCGCGTTCGACAACCGGCCGCACATCTTCGATCCGGGCGACGTCGCCCGCGCCGGCGCCTTCGTCAGTATCGACAGCGATGGCAGCCTGCTGATCGATCGCGGTTTCGTGCGGCCGGAAGACGAGGCGCCGGTTGAGGGCACAGACGCTACCGACTCGTCTGACACAGACAGGACCGCCCCCGATACGTCATCCGTGCGGCGGACCGTCATCACGGTCGGCGGCCAGCCTGAGGCGGAGGACGAAGAGGACGACGGCATCAAGCCGTTGCCCGACCGCCTCATGATGGAATTGACGGCCTATCGCACGCTCGCGCTGCGCGACGCCGTGGCGACAAACCCCCAGGTCGCGATGACGGCGCTGCTACACAAGCTCTGCCTCGACACCTTCCAGCGCGAGATGCCGAACGGGTGTCTGCAGGTGTCAGTCCGGCAGGTCCACTTCTCTGCGCAGGCATCCGACTTCAAAGACTCCGCGCCAGCCAAAGCTGTCGATGAGCGGAACAAGGCCTGGGCAGCCGAGATGCCGAACGACGAAGTTGCGTTGTGGGACTGGCTCGCCGCGCTCGACGACGCCAGCCGCTTGGCATTGCTGGCGCATTGCGTGTCGTTCGGCGTGAACGCGTTGTTCGAAAAGGTCGATCGCTACGGCGGCACCGGCGTGTCTGCGCACGGCCTGCGTCGTCGGATCGATCAGGCCGATCGGTTGGTGCGTGCCGTCAATCTCGACATGGCGGAATCCGGCTGGCGCCCGACAGTCGAAAACTATCTTGGCCGCGTCACCAAGAGCCGCATCCTCGAAGCGGTGCGCGAGGCGAAGGGCGAATCATCGGTGCAACTCATCGACCATCTCAAGAAGAGCGAGATGGCGAAGGAGGCCGAGCGGCTGCTCGACAACACCGGTTGGCTCCCCGAGCCGCTGCGTCTCGCCGGGGACAGCCCCGCATCGAGCGAGGCCGAGGCTGCAAGCGAGCCGCTCCCCGAATTCCTTGCCAATGACGAGGATGAGGTGGGCGAGGTCAGCGAAGACGAAGAACCACACGCCGTCGCGGCCGAATGATGCCGCCGGCGCGGCGGCTCCGGCTGTCGTGCTTCGAGGTCCAGGAACGCATTCGAAGGGTCCGGCGCATCCGCGCCGGGCCCTTCATTCATGTGCGGCCAAGAGGGAGAGGCGGGCCGGGACGGGTTTGAGCCGCCGCGGATCGAGAGAGCGTCCGGGCGGCCGATCCGTTCCCGCTCTCCCGAGGATCCGTCCATGCCCCGTTTTTCCGCTTCTGCGGTCGCCCCTGCGGCCGCGCCTATTCTTGCCGCCATCGATCCGGCGTCCGCCGTCGTCGCGGCTGCGCGCCTTCTCCTTCCTCACCTCGAACGCGGCCGGCGCATCGATGCGACCATGCTTCGCGCTGCGATGGAAACTGCATTCGGCGCCTCCGACGCCGACGGCGCATGGGACTGGAAGACGGCTTACGACGCCTGCGAGGCGGCGACCGTCCTGCTCATCCGCAGGTTCGGCCCCGCGATACGGACGAAGGCCGGGTCCGATGCGGCGATGCTGCCAATGCTTGGCAAAGTCGCGCGCCTGCTTCCCACCCACACGCGCCGCTCCGAAGAGAGCGAGGCGTTTCAGCAGTTCTCGACGCCGATTGCGTTGGGATATGCGGCGAGCGTTGCGGCCGCGATCACGCCCGCTGATGTTGTGCTGGAGCCGTCCGCCGGTACGGGCCTGCTCGCGATCTTCGCCGAACTGCTAGGCGCGACGCTCGTCCTCAACGAACTTGCCGACACCCGCAGCGGCATTCTCGATCGACTTTTCTCTAGCTTGCCGGTGACGCGGTTCGATGCTGCCCATATCGACGATCATCTCGATGCCGGCGTCGTGCCGAGCGTCGTCTTGATGAACCCACCGTTCTCGGCAATTGCGCATGTCGATCGCCGCATGGCGGACGCGGCTTTGCGCCACATCGCATCCGCGCTGGCACGACTGCCCGAAGGGGGGCGCTTGGTCGCGATCACCGGCGCGGGCTTCGCGTCCGACAACCCCGCCTGGACCGATGCTTTCGTGCATTTGCAGGAGCGTGCGCGGGTTGTGTTCTCTGCCGCGATCGACGGCGCGGTCTATGCGAAGCATGGCACCACGATCGATACGCGGCTAACCGTGATTGATCGGCTGCCGGCCGACGATTCGACTTCATTCCCGCCGTCGCTATGTGTTGCGCCGGACGTCGGCACATTGCTCGGCTGGATCGGCGAGCGCGTGCCGCCGCGTTTGCCGATCGCGGGCACCATCGCTGCTCCGGCGGTTCAACGTCCGATCCTTCCACGCACCGTTCGCGCCTACGTCAATCGCGCGGTCGCATCATCGCCATCCGTCACCATGCCGGAGGCGGTCGAACTCACCTACGAGCCCGTGACCTGGTCGGCTGCGGAAGACCGTAAACTCACGGATGCGCTTTATGAAGAATACGGATTGCAGTCGATCCGTATTCCCGGCGCGCAGGCGCACCCGACGAAGCTCGTGCAGTCGGCCGCAATGGCGTCCGTCGCGCCTCCCGTGCCGAGTTATCGCCCGCATCTGTCCGCGAGTGTCGTCACCGACGGACTGCTCTCGGACGCGCAGATCGAATCCATCATCTATGCGGGCGAGTCGCATTCGGATTTCCTCGCCGGATCATGGACCGTCGACGAAACCTTCGATCTCGTCACGGCGGCGCGCGACGAGGATGGCGGCGCTATACGATTTCGGCGCGGCTGGTTCCTCGGCGACGGCACCGGCGCCGGCAAAGGCCGGCAGGTCGCGGGCGTCCTGCTCGACAACTGGCTGAAGGGCCGCCGTCGCGCGGTCTGGATCAGCAAGTCCGACAAGCTGATCGAGGACGCCCAGCGCGACTGGTCGGCGCTCGGCATGGAGCGGCTGCTGGTGACGCCGCTCTCGCGTTTCCGGCAGGGCACGCCGATCCGGCTCGCCGAGGGCATCCTGTTCACGACTTACGCAACCATGCGGTCGGACGCCCGCGACGAGAAGGCCTCGCGCGTCCGCCAGATCGTCGACTGGCTTGGCGCCGACTTCGACGGGGTCGTGGTGTTCGACGAATCGCACGCGATGCAGAACGCTGCCGGCGGCAAGGGCGAGCGCGGCGATGTCGCAGCCTCGCAGCAAGGCCGTGCTGGACTGCGGCTGCAACATGCCTTGCCCAATGCGCGCGTTCTTTACGTCTCCGCGACCGGTGCGACCACAGTTCACAATCTTGCCTATGCCCAGCGTCTCGGTTTGTGGGGCGGCGAAGACTTCCCGTTCGCGACGCGTGCCGAATTCGTCGAGGCGATCGAGGCGGGCGGCGTCGCCGCGATGGAGGTCCTGGCGCGCGACCTTAAAGCGCTCGGCCTCTATGCGGCGCGTTCGCTTTCCTACGAAGGCGTCGAATACGAGCTGGTCGAACACAAACTGACGGACGAGCAGATCCGCATCTACGACGAATATGCGGGCGCCTTCTCAATCATTCACAACAATCTCGACGCCGCCATGCGCGCGGCAAACGTCACCGGCGCGACTGGCACGCTGAACGCACAGGCCAAGTCCGCGGCGCGCTCGGCCTTCGAGAGCGCCAAGCAGCGCTTCTTCAACCATCTCATCACCGCAATGAAGACACCGACGCTGATCAGCTCCGTCGAGCGCGACCTGAAGGCCGGTCATGCCGCCGTGATACAGATCGTCTCGACCGGCGAGGCGCTGATGGAACGCCGGCTTGCCGCAATTCCGACCGAGGAGTGGGGCGACGTCCAGGTCGACATCACGCCGCGCGAGTATGTGCTCGACTATCTCGCGCACAGCTTCCCGACCCAGCTCTACGCCCCGTTTACCGACAGCGAGGGCAATCTGTCGTCGCGGCCGGTCTACCGCGACGGCCAGCCCGTCCAGTGCCGGGATGCAGTCAATCGACGTGACCGCCTGATCGAGAAGCTCGCGTCACTGCCGCCGGTGCATGGCGCGCTCGACCAGATCGTGCAGCGCTTTGGCGCCGACATGGTGGCGGAGGTCACAGGCCGCTCGCGCCGGATCGTCCGCAAGACCGGGTCGGACGGGATCGACCGCCTTGTCGTCGAGAACCGGGCCGGCTCCGCCAATCTCGCCGAGACGCAGGCGTTCATGGATGACGTCAAGCGCATCCTGGCATTCTCGGAAGCTGGCGGCACGGGCCGCAGCTACCATGCCGAACTGTCGGCTCGGAACCGTCGATTGCGCACACATTATCTATTGGAGGCTGGATGGAAGGCTGACGCCGCGATCCAGGGCCTCGGCCGCACCAACCGCACCAACCAGGCGCAGCCGCCGCTGTTCCGGCCGATCGCCACGAATGTGAAAGCGGAGAAGCGCTTTCTTTCGACCATTGCGCGGCGGCTCGACACGCTCGGCGCCATCACTAAGGGCCAGCGCCAGACCGGCGGGCAAGGGTTGTTCCGGCCCGAGGACAACCTCGAGAGCCACTATGCCCGCGATGCGCTGCGCCAGCTCTATCTCCTGCTGGTCATCGGCAAGGTCGAAAGCTGCTCGCTTCAGACCTTCGAGGACGCGACCGGGCTGAAGCTGACCGACGCGAACGGCATCAAGGACGACCTGCCGCCGATCACGACATGGCTCAACCGCATGCTAGCGCTGACCATCGACCTGCAGAACATCCTGTTCACAGCGTTCGAGCAATTGCTGACCGCTCGGATCGAGGGCGCGATTGCGTCTGGCACCTATGATGTCGGGCTTGAGACGCTGACGGCGGAGAGTTTCACCGTCACGTCCCGGCAGACGATCTACACGCATCCCGGCACGGCGGCCGAGACGCGTTTGCTCGCCATCACGCAGCGCCAGCGCAATCGGCCGGTCACGCTCGACGAGGCGCTGGAGCATCGCTCCGATCCCCGCGCCGTATTCCTGATCAACGCGCAGTCCGGCCGCGCCGCCGTACAGGTGCCGGCCCGCAGCGTGATGCTCGACGACGGCCAGGTCGAGCGTCGCGTGCGGCTGGTCCGGCCGATGGAGCATCCGGTCATGGCTCTGACCGTGATGCCACAGACCCATTGGCGTGAGGCTGACCGCGCACACTTCGCGCGCGCCTGGTCGGCCGAGTTGGCCGACTTGCCCGAGTTCACCGACAGCGAAATCCACATCGTCGCCGGTCTCTTGCTGCCGATCTGGAAACGACTGCCGAACGAGTCGACACGTGTCTATCGGCTCCAGACCGATACCGGCGAGCGTATCATCGGTCGCAAGGTCTCGCCGGCCTGGGTCGCCAATGCGACCGATATCGGCGTCTCGGCGCTCACGCCGGATGCAGCGCATTCTGCATTGCTCGACGGCAAGGCCATCCTCGACCTTGCCGAAGGCCTTCAGCTTCGTCGTGTCCGCGTCATGGGTGCGAACCGTATCGAACTGACCGGCTTCACCGATGCCATGCGCGAGCGGCTGTCGGCCTATGGGCTCTTCCACGAGATCATCTCGTGGAGACTGCGCATGTTCGTACCGACCGACGCCGCAGGCATGGATGTCCTGCGCAAAGTGCTCGACCGCTATCCGGTCGCGCGCATTGCCGAGCGGGCGGCCTGACCATGCCGGGATATGCAGGTGAACTCGCACGCCGCCTCGCGCGCGACGCCGAGACGGTGTGCAGACACTATCTCTCCAGCGGGCGCCGCGAAGGGCGCTACTGGATGGTCGGCGACGTCAAAAATACGCCGGGGCGCTCAATGTTCGTGCGCCTCAGTGGTCCTGAATCCGGCAAGGGCGCCGCGGGCAAGTGGACCGACGCCGCGACCGGCGAGCATGGCGACCTGCTTGACGTAATCGGAGCGACATGTGCGCTTGATAACTTTCACGATGTCGAGGCGGAAGCGCGTCGCTTCCTCAGCTTGCCACGGCCGCAAGCCCAAGTGCATTCGAAGCCACGACCCGCGTTGGCCCCGGCAGGCTCGCCGGAATCGGCGCGGCGTCTCTTCGCCATGTCGCAACCGATTGCACGCACACTCGTAGAAGCGTACTTGCGCAACCGTGGCATCACGGCTCTGCACGGAACCGGAAATCTCCGCTTCCACCCACGCTGCTACTATCGGCCCGATCGCGATAGGCCGACGGAGACGTGGCCGGCGATGATCGCCGCCGTGACCGACCTCGACGGCCGCGTCACCGGCGCTCACCGCACCTGGCTCGATTCCGATGGCTTCGATCCCATCACGCTCGGCAAGGCGCCGATCGACACGCCACGCCGGGCGATGGGCCATCTCCTCGGCAATGCCGTGCGCTTCGGCATCGCGCACGACATTGCGGCCGCGGGCGAAGGCATCGAGACCATGCTGTCGCTCCGCGGCGTCATGCCCGACATGCCGATGATCGCGGCACTCTCGGCCGCGCATCTCGCCGCCATGCAGTTCCCGGCGACGCTGCGCCGGCTCTATGTCGTTCGCGACAACGATCCGGCCGGAGACGGCGCGTTGGATCGACTTTTCGACCGAGCGCTCGCGGCCCGGATCGAGGCGGTTGCGATGTCCCCGCAGGGCGACGACTTCAACGCCGATCTGCGCCGCTTTGGCATCGACGCACTTCGGGCGGCGGTGCGGGTGCAACTCGTCCCCGAGGACGTTGTCCGCTTCATGCGTCTGTGAGCGCTGGCCGGAACGGGCGAGAGTGGGGTCCGGCGGCGTTGCCGCCGGGTCGGTATGTCAGGCGCTTCCGTCGGAGAGTGCCGCGGCCCACGGCCTTCTTGAGAGGGCGACCTTGCGGCAAGCGGCCCGGCCCGGCAATGGCTGCGGCCGGCTATTTTCCGCCGGCGCTGCGCGCCTTTGCATCGCGAAGCAAAATAGCCGTCCTCCGCCATCCTCCGCTTCGCTCCGGCCGCCGCGCTTCGCGCCGCGGTGCAGGTCCGGTCCGCCCGCCGCCCTTGGTCGCCATGAAGGCCGCGATGGGCGCGGCCGATCCGACAGAAGGAAGCACCTCATGACGACCGACCATGACGACACCGGCTACGAGTCCCACGCTGCATCCGCCACCGACACCATTCTCACCGAGCTGCAACTGCACGGCTACCGGCCGTTTCAAGACGAACCCGACCCACGGCCGCTTCCCGACGCGCGCAATGTCGTCGGCGCCGTCGCCGACATCTTCGACGCCCTGATTGCCACATTGAACGACACCCGCCTCGAACCGGACCTCGAAGACCTGCTGTGGTCAACCGTCAATCTCTTCCATCGCGCCAACGCCCGGATCGAACGCCAGCTTGACGACAACGAGCAGGCACAGCGGCGCGGCCAGCGCGAACAGGACGGCTCGGAGATCCGCTCCGTCGAGCTGGAGCGCCTCACCGCCGAGGGCATGACGCTGATCGAGCGCCGCAACGTCATGGAATTCTTCCGCGACCAGGCCGCCGAACACTTCGCGCGTCACACTGGATCGCACTGGCACCCGCGCAGCGGGTCAATGGTCAACCATCGCACGCTCACCGCAGCGATGATCGACAGCCGCGACTTCATCGCGGCCAAGCGTCGGTCCGACACCGAAATCATGCTGCCACCTGGTCCGAAGATCGCCTTCACGGGCGGGCTCGACTTCAACGATCACCGCCTGATCTGGGATCGTCTCGATCAGGTCCGCGCCAAGCATCCGGACATGGTGCTCCTGCACGGCGGATCGCCGAAGGGCGCAGAGCGCATCGCCGCCCGCTGGGCCGATCACCGCAAGGTGGCGCAGATCGCCTTCAAGCCCGATTGGGCCAAGCACGCCAAGGCTGCGCCGTTCAAGCGCAACGACGTGATGCTCGAAGCGTTGCCGATCGGCGTCCTGGTCGCACCGGGCTCGGGCATTCAGGAAAACCTAGCCGACAAGGCGCGCAGGTTCGGCATTCCGGTCTGGAAACTCGGAAAGAGCGGCGCGTGAGCGCCGCCGCTTCAATCGCCGGGACTCTTGCGTTCGCGATACGCATGTCGCGACGAAACATGGCGACGGAGCCGATCCGTCGCTGTTGCTGCCGCGCGAATTCCGCTATTCTCACCGCCGCGCCGTGGTGGTGGTGGAAGGCGCAGCCCATGCAACTTTTGTCACGGGAGTATCCACCATGCTGCTCGCACTCGGAATCGTCCTCAACATCGTCGGGCTCGGCTTCTTCTGCTGGGTTCTGTTCACGCTTGCCATCTACGCGCTGCCGTTCTTCGTCGGCATGACCGTTGGTCTCTATGCCCACGAGTCCGGGACTGGACCGCTCGGCGCGATCGGTTTCGGCATCGTCGCCGCGGCATTCGTGCTCGTCATCGGGCAGACGATCTTCTCGCTCGTCCGCACGCCCATCCTGCGCATCGCAGTTGCATTGATGTTCGCGGTGCCGGCTGCGCTTGCCGGCTATTATGCAACGTTTGGGCTCTCCGGCCTCACCATGACGTCCGATCTCTGGCGGCAAGTCTTCGCCGTAGTCGGTGCGGTCGTGATCGGCGTGACGGCCTGGACGCGGCTTGCGGCATCTCCCCCCGACGGGTCCAGCGGGCATGGAAGACTGGCACTGTCGTAGTGCCGGCGGCGCCGCGACCTGAGGAGTCGAGTGCTGCGCCGTATCGCTCGGTGAGGGTTCTGATCGGAGCAGAGCCGAAGCAGGGTGCCTTCAGGCTTGACCTGACAGTGAGTGTGCTTTCGGGGGATCGCTTGTCGCCGCGGCGCGCCAGGCTCCGGCGGACTGATGTCGCGATGGCCGCGCGTTTTTTGCCGCCGATTGTCTTGGGGAACGCGAGACGTCGCCTGCAGCAGGGCAGAGCGATTTCAAGATCGGCGCATGCGTGGTCTCGTCGTGGTGACGTTCGCTGACTTCTCCTTGCACTATCCCTGCTTCGAGCAACGCGTCCATTCGGGTCTCTACGATGGCCTGACCTGGCCGAAGAATGGCTGCGCCTCGCTCGACTAGCCGCAATGCCGGCATTCAACTTTCTTCCCCTGGGCTTCGCCCATTCCTCGCGAGACAAGAAAGTTGCCTGCCTGGCATCCTCCGCTGCGCTTCGGTCCTTCGGATGCGGCGTCGATCGTCTCCGGCCTGTCGGTCGCCATCGAGACCGCGATGGTCGCGGCTCGGCAACAGAGAGCAAGGAGAACTATCATGGCGAACATCGGAACCTTCACGAAGACCGAGCAGGGTTACGTCGGCGAAATCGTCACCCTCAGCTTCCAGGCCAAGAACGTGCGCATGGTCCCCGAAACCAACGGCACCAACGAGAACGCCCCGAGCCACCGCGTCTATGTCGGCCGGGCTGAGATCGGCGCCGCCTGGGGCAAGCGCTCCAACGAAGGCCGCAACTACCTGTCGGTCAAGCTGGACGACCCGAGCTTCAACGCTCCGATCTACGCGAACCTCTTCGACGACGAAGACGGCGAAAGCCACACGCTCATCTGGTCTCGTGGCCGCAAGGCCAACGCCGACTGAGCCGACCTTGCGATACCCCGCCCGGTCCGCCGGGCGGGGTTCTCCGAAGAGGTGATCCAGCCATCGGGCGACGCACATCGGCACTGCGGTGCGGGGGGCGCTGGCGCTGCCTCCGATCCAGGCCGGGATTCCAAGTGCATTAAACTCGCCACCGAGGCGAATCCCTAATATACTGGGTGGCAGTATATTAGTGATCCGGCGACGTCTCTCGCATGCGATTGCGCGAGACCGTCGCCAGAAATCTGCGCCGGCTGCGGCAGGCTAAAGGCCTGTCGCAGGAGGAGCTTGCCGATCGTGCAGACATCAACCGCAACTATGTCGGGATGCTCGAACGCGAGCAGCATGCGGCAACGATCGACATGCTGGAGAAACTCGCGGACGTGCTCGAAACGGACCCAGTGGAGTTTTTCCGGCGCGGCGCGTGAGGTCGGGTGTGACCGATGCCCGCATTATGAAATACGCGGTCCGCTAAGCGAACATAGCTCGATATCATGCGACGATAGCGTAATGCCGCCTACGCGATGCCAAGGCGTACCATATGGAATCAATTATGGCTGGTTAATCTATGGTAAATAGGGCCGAGCGCGCGAGCAACACTGTGACCATTCCGCCATTCGAAGATCGCCCCCCGCAACTCGATCGCGTCAGCTCGTACGATGAAAAGCATCTGGCGAGTTACGTCCGGCTGCTCGACGCCGAGGCCGAAGGCGCCGATTGGCGGGAAGCCGTCGCCGTCATTTTCGGCCTTGATCCCGAGAAAGAACCCGACCGCGCAAGGCTTGTTCATGACAGCCATCTGGCGCGCGCACGCTGGATGCGAGAACAAGGCTATCGCCATCTTCTCGAGCCGCGCCTGCAATAGCTTCGCGTGCATCGCACGCGCGCTGTGCGAATCTGACGCTATCGCGTCATTCAATCTTCATATCTAGCTCCCGTTGCAATCCTCTCGATACTCAACGATTGCGATCCGTAAAGGATTGGTCGAGGGGAGGATAGTCATGCCACCTGCGTCCGACTGGCGGTCTGCGAGCACCGCCAAAAAACTCATGCAACTTGATCGCCCGCAATTTGCCGCGGAATTCCTCCGCCGCAATCACGATTACATCGAAGATTACCGCAACGCACAGGATCAGATTGCATCAGGCGCACTCGCGTACGATGCCGGAATGGAAAGGCTCGCCCTCCGCTGGGGGTTGAGCTTTCCCGCATGCACCCGACATTGCTGCCTGGGAATTGCCTGCCATCTGGCGACCGGAGCGTTTACCGTCCGCTGTTATTGTTGCTCCCGCGCCTGAGACGTTCACCGCGGCCCGAGTCATCATTCTCGACGATCTCTCGCCGATCCTCGCGAGCGTGACGACCAACGACGGTCGTCACGTCCTCCTCGCTGACGCCGACGGGTATCACCAAGTCTGGTTCGTCGGAGGTCTCGATCCGCACGGCAGTAGCTTCGTCATCCCGCATGATGACGATCGCGCTGCCCGGATGCATGCTGTTCAGCGCTTCGAGCGCCGCCTGGCCGGCGAGCATTCCGGTCCTCTCATACGTAGTCTGCAGCTCTCATCGCATCAGCGCGCTCGATTCACGCTCCAACTCCGCGCGCTCGACGGCATTGATGACGGTGTGTCTCGTCGCGAAATCGCCGCGATCCTCCTCGATCCGCAAGCGCGCGATATTCCCGCGATCGAATGGGCAAACGCGGCGCTGCGCAAGCGCATCAACCGCATCATCGCGCGCGCCACGCTTATGACGAAGGGTGGTTATCTGACGCTGCTGCGCGGCGACGCCGGCCGCGCAAAGCGCTTCCGTCGGCGTTAGCCGCAGTCAATCCGCCGAACTCTGCGAGCGCAAAACCGAAAAGGGACACCTTAGGAGGCGTCCTGCGGCGGGTCTCTCCTACGATGCCGATCTTCCGTCACGCTTGCCTCCGTTCCGTTGCCTTGTCCGGCAGCAACCGCAAACGACCCGGAGGCTCATCTTGGACACTTCTTCTCCTCGCGTTACGCCGCGTTTCCTGCGGACCCACGACGCGGCGACGTTCCTCGGTCTCTCCGGGCGCACGCTTGAGAAACATCGCTGCACCGGCACAGGTCCGATCTTCCGCAAGCTCGGCGGCCGCGTCGTTTACGCCATCGACGACCTAGAGGCCTGGGCCGCCGACCGCGCGCGCAACTCCACTTCCGATCCCGGCCCGCGGCCGTCCTCGGGCGGTGCTTTGGCGGCGCGCTCCACACCGCCGCGTGGCCGTTGACGGAGGCCTTGATGCGCCACCCTGTCGATGATCATCAACTTGAACTGTTCCGCGCCCGGCCCGGCGATATGCCGCCGCGCGACGCGCAAGACCTCATGTCATGGCCGTTCTTCTCACTCGCCAAGACGCCGCGCGTCCGGCCGATCGACTTCCACATGGGGGAGGTCACGATCGTTGTCGAAGCGACACACGAACACGGCATGGCGACCATCTGGGACGCCGACGTGCTGATCTGGGCCGCATCGCAGATCGTCGATGCGCGCGACCGCGGACTGCGCACATCGCGCCTGATGGCTGCGACGCCATATGAGATTCTGAGCTTCATCGGACGCGGCGACTCCGCACAGAACTACGAGCGGCTCAAGGCCGGCCTCGATCGTCTGCAGTCGACAACCGTCGCCACCTCGATCCGTCAACCGACGGAACGCCGGCGGCATCGTTTTAGCTGGATCAACGAATGGAAGGAGCGTGCCGACAGCGCCGGCCGGCCGCGCGGTATCGAACTGATCCTGCCGGACTGGTTCTACGCCGGCGTCATGATGGACGCGCTCGTCCTCACCATCGACCGCGAATATTTTGCACTCACCGGCGGACTTGAGCGCTGGCTGTACCGTCTTGTGCGCAAGCATGGCGGCCGCCAGCGTCATGGCTGGATCTTTGACTTCCGGCACCTTCATCTGAAGTCCGGCAGTCTCTCGCCTTACAAGCGCTTCGCATTCGAACTGCGCGACATCGTGCGCCGCCAGCCGCTGCCCGGCTACCAACTCGCCTGCATCGCCGGCGCCGAAAACGCGCCGTGCCTGAGCTTCCAGCCCGTCACCAATCCATCTCCGTCCGCACGACGCCTGCGCGCGCCGCGGCCGCAACACGATGGGGATAAGCTGTGAATAGACCCGTCCTATCAGGAACCCGAACACCCGTCCTATCGGGAACCGCAGACCCGTCCTATCAGGAACCCAAATCCTGCTTAACCCGCGAAGCAGGCTCGCGAAATCACCCGTCTAACTTCTCTAACATAGAATCCTTCGGATTCTTGCTAACGGCGGGCACCGCTATTGGTAACGGCGTTGCCTCACCGCGTCACGTTAACATCGCGGTGATGCCATGACCCGGCGACCGCGCAAGCACAAACTGAAATTCTGGCCACTCGCTGTAAAGCGTCGGACCAGGCCACGAAAGGCGAAGCGACAGGCTCGACGCAAGCGCAATGCCTTCTCCGCGCGGCTTACCATCGACGTCACGCCTGACTTGCGCGCCCGCATCAAGATCACGGCGTTCGAGCGCGGCGTCACCGTCGCCTACATGCTACGTCTCCTCCTGCTGAAGAGCTTTCCTCGCGCCAGGGGAGGCCGGCGATGAAGGGCGTCACGATCACGGATGTCTCGCGCGCGCATGACACAGACGGCAGTCTCACCTTCGTCGAGTTGACCTGGTTTAAACAGCGCATTGAGAACCGCATCCGCTTCGGCCGTCCGGCAGGACTGCAGATCCTGGATCGCCATCGCCGCGTCGTCAGTTTCACGCCCGGAAGCATCTTCTGCTTCGTGCGCTGGGCCGCCAACGACTTCGGCACCGTCCTCTCGCGTGCCGACATCGTGCGCGCGATCGCTCCCGGCGAGCGTTACCAGACATTGCCGTTTGTGCGCCCCGGCGGCGACATCCTCCTGCGCATGGACGGTTGGCCCAAGGTCGAGCGTGTGCTGCATGCCGTTGACGCCGTCGAGGCGCTCGGCATCGATCCGGCCGATGTTGCGCCGGACTACTGGCAGCACGTCCACAACCGACTGTCCGTCAACGAGACGCCGCGCAATTACACGCGCACACGTCATCAAGCCTGGCTCAAGCGGCGCGAGGTCGGCTCATGACCCGCATCGCCACGCTGCTCGCAACCGCGCTATCCACGGTAACGGTCGGCGCGTCGGCATTCGTCGATCCGCCGATAGCCCTGATCTGGAACGCCAGCGCCAGCGCGCCGGTCGGCCTCTACACCGTGCAGCCGGCCGACAATCTCGACGTCACCCATCTTGTCGCAGTGGCGGCGCCGCCACTCATCGCCGAGTTCATGGCCGATCGCGGTTATCTGCCGATGGGTGTGCCCATGATGAAGCGCGTTCTAGCGCTTCCCGGCCAGACTGTCTGCCGCCACGGCCTCGACATCATCGCCTATGGCTCGATCGTCGGGCACGCTCGCGAACGCGACAATGCCGGCCGCAAGATGCCGGTCTGGCAAGGCTGCCGCCGCATCGGCGATGACGAACTGTTTCTCATGAACTTCGATGTCCCGGACAGCGTGGACGGCCGCTACTTCGGTCCGTTCCCGCGCGGTTCGGTCATCGGCCGCGCACTGCCCGTCTGGACCGACGAGGCCGGTGACGGCCGTTTCCAATGGCGCGCCGCTAAACATTGACGCCGCGCCGAAAGACAAACCCCACCAACAGAAGGGATCATGACATGGCACAAATCGGTAACTTCATCCGCACCCGAAACGGATTCTCCGGACGTCTGCGCACGCTTTCGCTCGACATCGAGTTGATCATCGTGCCGGCCGATCATTCGGATACCGAGAACGCTCCGAACTACCGCATTCACGCTGGCGACGAGGAGGGACCCGAAGTCGGCGCGGGCTGGACACGTACCGGCGAGAAAGCCGGAGAGTACGTTGCCCTGCAGATCGACGATCCCGGCTTCCCGCAACCGGTTCGCGCCAACCTGTTCCAGTCCGGCAGCGATCGCTCCGCCTTCCATCTGCTCTGGACGCGCCCCACCAAACGCGAGGCGCGGAGCTGATCCGTGTCGCTGATGCGCGAACGGAATGTCGGATATCCGCGTACCGCGCGTGAAGCTGCCGTCATTCCTCTGTTCGCGGAGAACGCGACTCATTCCTCCGTCCCGCTCAAGGGTCACGCGGCCGTCGCGCGTAGCGGCGGTCAAGGGCGGCCGCAGGCCGGCGCTCGCGCCTTGCCCTTGACGGCCGCGAGCACGATGGCATCGGCCCGTTGCTCAGCGGGCGGAGGAGCCTTCTTCATGGAGCATACGTTATGGACCTTCTTACGCTCGTGACCGCGTGCGCGCTCACTGTCGATCCGAAGTTGATGCATGCGCTGGTCTGGCACCATTCGGCCGGCGAGCCCTGGGCGATCTCAATGCCGGGCGAGGCAAACCCGCGTGTGTATCGAAACATGCGTGACGCGATCCGCGAAACGCGCGAATTGTCCGTCGATGGCATCGTGCGCGTTGGTCTCGCTGGCGTTTCCGTATCTCCATCGAGAGTCTCCGCGTCGGTCCTTTTGCCATGTCGCAACGTCGCGATGGCGGCGTCCCAACTCACCAAGCTCGCCACTCGTTGCAAAGCGCATCCGCGTCTCAAGACCGATCCGAACCTCTGCGCCGTTGCAGCCTATCGTGGCTCGTGGGACCGACCGGACATCAAGTTCGCGACCGACGTCGCGGCGACGGCAGCGAAGGGCGATGCACCGAACTTCGACATGCCGCGCGGCACGAGCACTGAGATCTTCGATACGGCCGATGACGCGCCGTCCGGAACCGGGACGCCCATCGTCGACATCACGACGACATTCGCCGACCAGGCGCGTAGCTGGTCGAGCCCACTCTTCCCGACGAAATCCAGACCTCCGACGGAGGGATCGGAGCACGTCCCAACAGCGGCGCCATCAGCACCTGAACCGCCATCGTCCGGTTCATCTGCGACATCTCCATTCAATAGCAATCCGCAAGATCGAGACTTGTTCGTGCGTCGCATCGGCACCGGGCGTTCATGATGAAGCGCATCGCGGGCAATCGTCGGACAGCGAAGACCGGCGCACGAATGTGTGTAAGCGGGGAGGAGAGCGGCAACACGACCGTTGGAGGGCAAGATTAAAGCAAACGGTGCCCTTCGGTGCCCGTTTGCAAGAAAGCGGTTGTGCGGTCGTGGGTTAGTTGACAGTAGCGCTGGAGCGTCGCGCGTGCCGCGATGTGCGTTTCTCGATTGCACCAATATTTTCAACGCTGAACGCAGCCTGCGCCGAATCCATCCTTTGGATCATGGGCGATATCGACGTACCGCACCCGTGTTGCTCAGCCGGCCTAGCGCTGCCGATCGCCAGTATTTTTGCGCACCACTACGACTGCCGTCTATTTGATGTTGCAGACGGGTATGATGCGCGCATCTTCGTGCTCATGAGCGACGAGTCTTCCGACTTCCGCATCCGTCCTGGCCGAATCCGCGAACGCGGCGCTCGCATCGGCAAACGGCAGCCGTCCTTCATCAACCAGGCGCTGAAGGCGGCTGCGAAGGCGAAGGGTGCCGCGCTGACGCCCGCGGAATTTTCCAGCCGCGTGGGAGCAGGCAGCGGCCGCACGCGCCGGGGTCCGGGTGCGAGGCGCCCCTGGAAGGGGAAGTGCTCCCGGATCGGTCGCGGACAGGCGGCCGCCGACCGGCTCCGGCGCTCTGTCGAGCGGCGTGGCCCTGGCGACCGACTCCGTCGCGTCGTCGTGAAGGCGCATATCGCCAAGTTGAAGATTGGCAGCCGCAAGGCGGACGCGCATTTGCGCTATCTTCAGCGCGAGGGCACGACCCGCGACGGCGGTCGCGGCATCCTGTACGGGCCGGACACCAACGAGGCCGACGGCAAGGACTTCCTCGACCGTGGCCGCGAGGACCGCCATCAATTCAGGTTCATCGTCGCGCCGGAAGACGCCGACCGCATCGAGGATCTGCGCAGCTTCACCCGTGACGTCATGCAGCAGATGCAGGAGGATCTCGGGACCAAGCTCGACTGGGTGGCGATCGATCATTTCAACACCGGCCACACGCACAGCCATGTGCTGATCCGCGGCAGGGAAGAGTCCGGAAAAGACCTCATCATCGCCCAAGATTACATTACCGACGGCATGCGTATCCGTGCCCAGGAGCGTGTGACGCTTGAGTTGGGTCCGGAAACAGACCTGGAACTCCGGCAGAAGCTGGAAGCCGAGATGACGGCAGAGCGCTTCACGCGGCTCGACCGTATCCTGGTCGAGGAGGTCCCGACCCGGCTCCTCGACTTGCGGCCCGACGCCGGCCAGCTCCGCGCCGAGCTCGACAAGACGCTGTTCGTCGGCCGGCTGAAGGCACTCGAACGATATGGGCTGGCATCCGAGGCCGAGCCCGGCATCTGGTCCTTCTCCGAGCGACTGGAGCCGACGCTCCGGGAGCTTGGCGAACGCGGCGACATCATCAAGCGCATGCACCGGGCACTGAGCGAGCGAGGCGAGGAACGCAGCGCATCAAGCTATGTGCTTGCCGGCGAGAGCATGACCGATCCGATCGTGGGCCGGCTGATCGATCGCGACCTCGATGACGAGTTGAAGGGAACGGCCTATGCGGTGATCGACGGCACGGACGGGCGCACCCACCACATCAAGCTGCCCGATCTCGATGCTGCCGGAGATGGGCCACTCGGGTCGATCGTCGAACTGCGCCGGTTCGAGGATGCGCAGGGACGTGCCCGTGTTGCGCTTGCAGTCCGCTCTGACCTCGATCTCGGCATGCAGGTGAGGGCGTCGGGAGCGACTTGGATCGACCGTCAGTTCGTCGCCCGCGAGCCCGCGCCACTCGGTAGCGGCGGGTTCGGCGCCGAAGTGCGAACTGCAATGGAGAGCCGCACTGAGCACCTGATCGAACAAGGACTCGCGAGACGGCAGGGGCAGCAGGTCATCTATACGCGCAACCTCCTCAAGACGTTGCGAGGGCGCGAACTCGATTCCACCGGCGAAAAGCTCACGGCCGAAACGGGAATGCCGTTCAGGAAGTCGGCCACCGGAGAATATGTCACCGGCCTCTACCGCCAGCGCATCATGCTGGCGTCCGGCCGCTTCGCCATGATCGACGACGGCCTCGGCTTCCAGCTCGTGCCATGGACACCTTCCATCGAGAAGCATATCGGCAAGCACGTCTCCGGCGTCGCCCGCGCAGATGGCGGCATAGACTGGAGTTTCGGCAGACAGCGTGGGCTTGGCCTTTGAAGCCGTGACATCCGCCGCCGGCTGCCGTACAACTTCAGTCACCAAGGGGAGCCCGGCCGAGGGCTGAGACACCGCAATCGCGCGGGGACCCTTCGAACCTGATCCGGATCATGCCGGCGAAGGGATGGGATTTTCGAGCCTATCTTCCGCCGGCCTCAACGCGAGGCCGCACCGTGTCCGAACGCTTCACTGAGACCCTCCGCTGCGCCAGCGAGCCGACCTGGTCGCAGGCCGTGCAGCACCGCTTCGTCACGGAGCTGTTCGTTGGCACGATCTCCGACAAGGTGATGGCCGGCTACCTGATCCAGGATCATCGGTTCCTCGACAGCTTCCTGACGCTTCTCGGCGCGGCCATCGCCACCGCGGACAGCTTTGAAGCGCGGCTGTGCTTCGGCCGCTTCGTCGGCATGGTCTCGGGCGAGGAGAACACCTACTTCCTGCGCGCCTTTGAAGCGCTCGGCGTCACCGAGAAGGAGCGCGTCGAGACGCCGGACACGGAGGCGACGACGGGGTTCAAGGCGATCATGCGCGAGGCCGCCGCGACCCGCTCCTATGCGGCCGCGCTCGCCGTGCTCAATGTTGCGGAGTGGCTCTATCTCGACTGGGCCATGAAGGCGCCAAAACCGTTGCCGTCGAACTTCGTGCATGCCGAATGGATTACGCTGCACGACAATCCCGATTTCCGTGACTTCGTCACCTTCCTGCGCGCGGAGTTCGATCGCGTCGGGCCGGCGGAGGAAGCGGTCAGCAAGGACTTTTTCCTGCGGGCCGTCGCGCTGGAGCGCGCCTTCTTCGACGCGGCCTACGAGAGCGAGGGTTGACCAATGGACATCTTCGATCGTCTGAAGGCCGCGGCCGCCGCCGACTGGCAGAGCTATGTCGACCACGACTTCGTGCGCCGGATGGGCGCGGGCACGCTGCCGCAGGAAGCGTTCCGCACCTACCTCGTGCAAGACTACCTGTTCCTGATCCAGTTCGCCCGTGCCTATGCGCTCGCCACCTACAAGAGCCGAGCACTCGCTGACATCAAGGTGACGCAGGCAGGCCTCTCCGCAATCCTCGACGAGATGGACCTGCATGTCCGGCTGTGCGGCCGCTGGGGACTCTCGCCGGATGATATCGAGACCGCGCCCGAGCATCAGGCGACCGTGGCCTATACCCGCTTCGTGCTGGACTGCGGCGCGGCCGGCGATCTGCTCGACTTGCATGTGGCGCTCGCGCCTTGCGTCATCGGCTATGCCGAGATCGGCCGCAACCTGGCGCCTGACGGCATCGATGCGCTCGGCGACCATCCCTATCGCGAATGGATCGCCGAATATGCCGGCGAGGCCTATCAGGGTGTTGCAGACAACGCACGTCGCCATCTTGATGACCTGGCAGCACGGGCCATGACGGAGCGGCGCTTTACCGAGCTTGCCACGCTGTTCGGCAAGGCATCGCGACTCGAAGCCGATTTCTGGCAGATGGGACTGGATACGGCAGCACGCTGACTTGCGCGCGCGACTGCTCGCGGGCAGTCCGCAGATCGCAAGTATTTTTTCGCGCTCATACGCCGTTCTGCGATCCGTCGAGAATTACGATTGAAACCCGGCGACGAATGTCTTTGCTCGGTGTCTCGAACGTCGTGCAAAGGAACAGGTCTTGTCCGCGACCAGGATTCTCTGGGGCCAGATCCTCACCGTCTTCGCGATCGTGCTCTCGACGACATGGGGCGCGACGCAGTGGACGGCGTGGCGGCTCGGGTTCCAGCATCAGCTCGGCGCGTCATGGTTCGATGTCGGGAGTCTGCCAGTCTATCCGCCGCCGGCCTTCTTCTGGTGGTGGTATTTCTTCGACGCATACGCACCCGGCATCTTCCTCGAAGGCGCAGCGATCGCCGCGTCCGGTGGCTTCACCGCCATCGCGGTTGCCATCGGCATGTCGGTGTGGCGTGCGCGCGAGGCGAAGAATGCCGAGACCTACGGATCGGCGCGCTGGGCCAACGCCGACGAGGTCAAGAAAGCGGGGCTGCTCGGCCCCGACGGTGTTGTCCTTGGCCGGCTGGACGGCGCGTACCTGCGCCACGATGGACCGGAGCATGTGCTTTGCTTCGCGCCCACGCGATCCGGCAAGGGTGTCGGTCTGGTCGTACCGTCGCTCCTGACCTGGCCAGGCTCCGCCATCGTCCACGACATCAAGGGCGAGAATTGGCAGCTCACCGCCGGCCTTCGGTCACGCTTCGGCCGTGTGTTGCTGTTCGATCCGACCAATGCCGAGAGCGCGGCCTATAACCCGTTGCTCGAGGTCCGGCGCGGCGAATGGGAAGTGCGGGACGTCCAGAACGTCGCCGACGTCCTGGTCGATCCGGAAGGCTCGCTGGAGCGGCGCAATCACTGGGAGAAAACCAGCCACTCGCTCCTGGTCGGCGCGATCCTTCACGTCCTCTATGCGGAGGAAGACAAGACGCTTGCGGGCGTGGCGTCGTTCCTCTCCGATCCGCGGCGTCCGATCGAGACCACGCTGGTCGCAATGATGACGACGCCGCATCTCGGCAAGCAGGGACCGCATCCTGTCGTCGCCTCGGCCGCGCGGGAGTTGCTCAACAAATCCGACAACGAGCGGTCGGGCGTCCTCTCCACCGCCATGTCGTTCCTCGGGCTCTATCGCGACCCCGTCGTGGCGCAGGTCACGCGGCGTTGCGACTGGCGGATCGCCGACCTCGTCGATGGGGAGAGGCCAGCGTCCCTCTATCTCGTCGTGCCGCCTTCCGACATCAGCCGGACCAAGCCACTCATCCGTCTTGTCCTCAACCAGATCGGACGCAGGCTGACCGAAGATCTGAAGGCGACCGACCGACGGCAGCGTGTCTTGCTGATGTTGGACGAGTTTCCGGCGCTCGGTCGCCTCGACTTCTTCGAGTCGGCGTTGGCGTTCATGGCCGGCTACAAGCTCAAGTCGTTCCTGATCGCGCAGTCGCTGAACCAAATCGAGAAGGCCTACGGCGCCAACAACTCGATCCTCGACAATTGCCACGTTCGAGTCAGCTTTGCGACCAATGACGAACGCACCGCCAAACGCGTATCCGATGCGCTTGGTACCGCGACCGAGATGCGTGCGATGAAGAACTATGCCGGGCATCGTCTCTCGCCCTGGCTCGGCCATCTCATGGTGTCCCGCCAGGAAACGGCAAGACCGCTGATGACGCCGGGCGAAGTGATGCAACTGCCGCCCGACGACGAGATCGTAATGGTCGCGGGCGTCCCGCCGCTCCGCGCCAAAAAGGCGCGCTACTTCGAGGATCGGCGTCTCATTGAGCGCATCTTGCCGCCGCCGAAGCCGAGCGATCCCAAGCCGCAACCAAAGTCCGACAATTGGTCCGTGGTCACACCGATCCGGCCACCGGCGCCTCCTGCCGATGGAGGCAACAAAAACGACGCCGCCGCCGTGAGCGGGGCTCCGTCATCCGGCATCCAACGCAATACCGATCCGGCCAATGGGGGCATTCGCCGCGAGCCCGGCCTGGAACGCCATAAGGACATCGCACCGGAGCCCGCCAAGCCGTTTCCCGACGAGTTTGAACCGGACAACATCGAAAGCGACGACGATGCGGTGCGCGTGCGCACGCTTGGTCGCACCATGCGACAGGTCGCGCGGCAAGCGGCGATGGATCCTCGAGACGGCATCGAGCTCTGACATGGAAAGGAAGCTCCGTCTCTCCGTCTATCTCGATCCCGATGTGATGCACTCACTCGCCGACACCGCTGAACAGCGCAATCAGTCCCGCTCGATGATTGCCGAAGCCGCCATCGCCTCGTTCCTCTCTCCCGACGCGGACGAACGGTGCGAGGCGGCAACCGTCAAGCGTCTCGATCGTGTCGATCGCCGCATGATGAGGCTTGAACGCGATCTCGGCATCGCAGTCGAGACGGTCGCCGTGTTCGTTCTGTTCTGGCTTGCCTCGACGCCGCAAGTCCCCGACG
This sequence comes from Pseudomonadota bacterium, assembly GCA_023422775.1. Taxonomy (GTDB): domain Bacteria; phylum Pseudomonadota; class Alphaproteobacteria; order Rhizobiales; family Xanthobacteraceae; genus Bradyrhizobium. Next base: position 53,056 of record JAFAGM010000081.1, on the reverse strand, counting down.
CCGCGCAAGCGGCCACCCGGTCGAAAGCCCGCGAGCGGTACGGTAGTTTCCTTGAGGCGTTGGGGCGCCGGCTCGCCACGGGACCGAAACTGCGGCAGGAAATCGGGGAGGATGTCGGCTCATCGCCGGTCGATGCCGCTGCAACCAAGTCGGAGACCAACTGAAGCGGCGTTCTTCGTGCCGACAAGGAGACCCTCACATGTTGCCGCGCCGCAACATGGGGACGTCACTCTTTGGCGGCCGCAAGGCTGTGCCGAAATCCGAAGACTTCAGCATCGCGAGATAAACACCTGATGACAATTACTTACGGGGATCGCGTAGATGCAATCAAAACTCTAATGTCGTCGAGCTTAGAATCTATCTAAATTATTGAGATTGCGGGGTAATTTACGATCAAGTAGGCCTGCTTGCGCAGTCACTTCGCAAAGACCGCGTCCGAGTAGGTTTGATGAGTGCCCGTGCGATTAATATCGCTGATCTGTATGCCGCCGAACAAGGGCGGCTGCAGCGACTCGTCAAGCGTCTCGTCAGAAACAAAACAACGGCCGATGACCTCGTCCAACAGGCTTTCGTCAAGCTGATGGACAATGCGGAACACGGCAACGTTGCCGATATTCCCGCTTATCTCGCCACCACGGCCCGCAACCTCGCGCTCAATCATATACGGAACACGTCGCTGCGTGCCGAGGTCGAGCTTCCGGAAGCGGATTTCCTCGCCATCGCCGACACAAGACCATCGCCGGAAATGGCGGCGATCTATCGCTGCGAGCTACGCCGTGTCATCCAAGCCGTGGCCACTTTGCCACCCCGGCGGCGGGAAGCCTTCATTCTGCACAAGTTCGAGGATCTGACTTACGACGAGATCGCCGTCCGCCAGGGCGTTTCGCGAAATACCGTCATCACGCAGATCGTCAGTGCTCTGGCCGACCTCGATCGGCGCCTCGGGCGAAAATAATTGCCGTCCGGCGATCCCTACCTGCCCGTTCTCAAGTGTCATTATAAAGAGAGGTTGCGGTTTCGCACCGATCCGGGTGTCGAAACGGCTCCCTCCTGCTGGTAGGAACGGGCCATGCGGGAAGAATCGACAGATCCGGTGGTCTTGGAGGCGTTGGAGTGGTTCGTCCGGATGCGGGACGAGAAGGCCACTGCTGAAGATCACCGGGCCTTTCAGGCTTGGCTGGCCGAGGATCCGGCCCACGGCGCCGCGCTGGCGCATGCCGAAGCGCTATGGAAGCGATTCGATATCGTCAAACCCGAGCTCGAGCGGCTGCGCCGTTCACAAGGCGCGTTCAGCCGCCGCAACGTGATCCTCGGCAGCGCGGTCGCGTTGATCGGCGCGAGCGCGCTCTATCTCCGTAACCGCGACGATCTCTTTGCGGATTACACCACCGATATCGGCGAACGGCGAACTGTTCCGCTCGATGATGGAAGCTCCGTTGAACTTGGCAGTTACTCGGCGCTCTCGGTGGATTTCACGCCGGCGGAGCGGCAAGTCAGGCTCCATCGCGGGCAGGGATTCTTCGAGGTCAAAGACAACCCAGCACGCCCTTTCACGGTGGATGCGGCGGACGGGGCCATGCAGGCGCTAGGCACACGGTTCGACGTTAAATACGTCGACGAACTCGTGACCGTCGTGGTCAGCGAGAATGCGGTGATGGTGCGTGGGGCGTTTCCCGCGATGAAGGTTGAGCAGGGCTGGCAGGTCAGCTTCACGAGGCGGGGGCCGGCCGCGCTGGCGCAGGCCGACCTCGCCACAGCGGAAGCGTGGCGGCGGGACCAGATCATCTTTCAGGACGTCCCCTTGCGGCGCGTGCTGGCGGAGATCGAACGTTACCGTCGCGGCCGGATCGTCCTGGCGGACGGTAGCCTCGGAGACATCCCGGTCACCGCGATCTTCAGCAGCAAGCAGCCTGATAACGCGTTGCAAACACTCGCAGACACGCTGCCAATCCGGATTCTTCAGGCGGGTCCGTTGCTCACGCTCGTCTATTCAGTTTGATACCTTCTAAACTGAACTGAAAATATTTCTGTCCCGCCGATCATTAGTTTCGCCCTCTCAAGTGTCGAACCTTATGAGGGCTTGAAGTAACGCCCTTCGTATTCCCGCCGTTCGCGGGACAAGCGGGTGGGGCGATGCAGAGAGACGGAACGCCAGCAAGCAGGGCGGGACTAAATGCAAGATGCGACCGGGAGCCGGAAGGGCGCTCGCTGAAATTCGTCCTCATGGTGACGACGGCGGTGATCGCCATCTCCGCGCTGCAAGCTCCTGCCTTCTCGCAGACTCGTCCTGCTGCGGCACCGGCGTCCACGCGGCCGTCATTCGATATTTCGCCGCAACCTCTGTCGCAGGCACTTGTGCGCTTTTCGACCGCAAGCGGCGTACAGGTATTCGTCAATGCCGGGATCGTCCGCGGCATCAATTCGCCTGGCGCGAGCGGCACATTGCCTCCAGCGGCCGCGCTCAGTCGCCTGCTTACAGGTACCGGGCTGACCTATCGCTTCACTAACGCGAATACGGTGGCCATCGAAGGTCCCGGGGCGACCGCTGCCGGCGCGTTGCCCCCTGGCGCGATCCCGCTCGATACCATCGATGTGCAGGGCGCCGGCAATCCGAATGCACTGATCGGCAATCTCCCGCCGGAATACCCGGGCGGGCAAGTCGCGCGGGGCGGCCAAGTCGGCGTTCTTGGAAATCGCGACATAATGAATACGCCGTTCAGCCAGACCAACTACACGTCTAAGACGATAGAGAATCAGCAGGCGCGTTCCATCGGCGATGTGCTGAACAATGATCCATCTGTTTCAACCTATAATACCTCAACCGGTCATAGCGGTTTCATTATCCGCGGCTTTAGCGTTTGCAACTGCGACGTCTTGTTCAATGGCCTGAGAGGCATCGCGCCAGCTTCCGGCGATTCGGTCATGGTCGAATCCTTTGAGCGGATTGAGGTGCTTAAGGGACCCAGTTCCTTGCTCAACGGGATGGTCGGGAATGTGGGCGGTGTGATCAACGTCGTACCCAAGCGGGCAGGCGACGAACCACTGACACAGATCACGCCGGACTACACAATGAATTCCCAGTTCGGCGGCCATGTCGATATCGGCCGGCGTTTCGGTCAGAACAAGGAATTCGGCGTACGCTTTAACGGCGTCTATCGCGACGGCAATACGCCGATTAACCATCAGTCCCGGGAGCAGCAGCTCGCGACGCTCGGCCTTGATTATCGCGGGGAGCGTTTGCGCTTGGCCGCCGATCTCGGATACCAAAAGCAATATGTACAAGGTCTTCGCCGTATTACCCGCCTAGCAGCCGGTGTGCCGGTTCCTGCGGCGCCAAACAACCGTACCAATTGGTTCGATCCGTCCGAGTTTAGCGATGCAGCCGTTTACTACGGAACTGTGCGCGGCGAGTACGACCTGACGGATAAATGGACAGCGTTCCTCGCTGTCGGCGGCAGCGACCGGGAACACATCAAGTTCACGGCAAATCGTACCATTATTAATCCTCAAGGCGGCCTAGCGGCGGGCAATCTAACTCTGGGCGGCCTGGAAAAGGTGAACCAAACGACGTTGGAAGGTGGGCTGCGAGGGCAATTCGACACGGGGCCGATCCGGCACCAAGTCGTGCTTGCCTACACGACCTTCAATGAAGGCTATAAGTACAATCCTGGCAGTGCCAACTACCCGTTCCCAGTCTCCAATATTTATAACCCCGTGTACGGCCCGCCGCCTGATCTGTCTCTTATGCCGGGCTTTGACAGCGTTAGGAAAAGTAGTGACCAGACGTTGTCGAGCATGGTGTTGGCCGACACCTTGTCCGTCCTTGATGAGCGTGTGCAATTGACGGTTGGAGCTCGTCTCCAAGAAATCAAGGCAACCAATTTCGACTTCGTCACCGGTGCCGTCACGACTAGCTTCGACCAAAGCGCCGTCACGCCGTCGGTCGGACTAGTCGTCAAGCCTTGGCAAAATGTCTCTCTCTATGCCAACTACATCCAAGGTCTGCAGCGTGGTCCAATCGCACCTCAGGGCACAGCTAATGCCGGACAAGCTTTCTCACCTTATGAGGCGGAGCAATATGAGGCCGGTGTTAAGGTCGATTTGGGTACTCTTGGCGCCACGCTCGCATTTTACCAGATCGCGCTTCCCAATTCCTACACAGATCCTGCGACAAATGTCTTTGGGATCAACGGCGAGCAGCGCAACCGTGGTGCCGATTTCAACGTGTTCGGCGAGTTCACATCCGGCTTTCGCATCCTAGGTGGCATCTCGTACATCGATTCCGTCCTGTTAAACACCGTCGGCGGAATCGACGATGGCAATAGGGGGACTGGAGTTCCGTTGTGGCGCGGCGTACTCGGCGCGGAATGGGACACCCCGTTCATTCCTGGTTTCACACTGACCGGTCGTGTAATTCGCAACGGCGCTGTCTATGTCGATACGGCAAACACACAAAGTGTCCCAGCCTGGACCCGTCTGGATATCGGTGCTCGCTACCGCATTGAACGGCCGGGCGGTCAGCCCATCATCATCCGTGCCGGCGTTGAGAACGTCCTGAACTCGAATTATTGGGAGGCCACCGATAGGCTGATCCTAAGCGAGCCCCGGACGTTTAAACTCTCGGCGAGTTTCAACTTTTGACGGCGCGCGCGCAAATGACGCGCCATGCCACATCCGTAAGCCAGCGCGTGGTGGCCGCTATACTCGGCGGCTATGCCCTGGCAGCCGTCTCCGCGACGTTTTTTTCCTACATTCTTCCGACGGCGCGCGCTGAGGCAGCAATGTCGGGTCTGCTGCTGAGTTTCGCTGTTTATGCCGCTGCAATTCTCTGGGCCTTCGGCGCGCGCTCGATATCACGAATGTGGATCGGCTTGGGCTTGCCGACGATTGGGTTTGGATCGCTCGTGGTCTTCCTCAAACTGGCCAGCGGGCCATGAAGGGCGGATTCCGACAATCGATGGCGTGGTTGCACACCTGGGCTGGACTGCTGCTCGGCTGGCTGCTGTTCTTCATCTTCCTCACCGGCACGGCGGGCTATTTCGACGTCGAGATCGACCGCTGGATGCGCCCGGAACTGCCGCCACCAGCGTCTCAGGTGCAGACGGTCGAGATGCTGGAACTGGCCGTCGAACGGCTGCGGACGCAAGCGCCCGATGCCGAACGCTGGCGTATCAATCTGCCGGCAGATCGCGGTGCAGTCGGCTTGAGTGTATCTTGGCGGGGAAGCGGGCGCGATGCCGCCGTGGCCAACGGGAATGAGCAACTCGACCCAATTTCAGGCGAGCCCTTGAAACTGCGAGCGACCGGCGGCGGGCAGTTGCTTTATAAGATGCACTACAGGCTGCACTACCTGCCGACAACTATTTCGTACTGGTTGGTCGGGATCGCCACCATGTTCATGCTGGTCGCGATCCTGACCGGCATCATTGTTCACCGGAAACTTTTCACTGACTTCTTCACTTTCCGACAACGGAAGGGGCAGCGGTCATGGCTTGACGCGCACAATGTCCTCGCCGTGATGGCGTTGCCCTTCCATGTGATGATCACATACTCGGGGCTGATCTTCTTTGCGTATATCTACATGGCGCCGGTGATTACCGCGACATACGGCTTTGGGGAGAACAGTCAACGACTCTACTTCGATGAACTGGAAGGCTGGCCCGCGCCCCCCAAGCGCGCCAATACGCCGGCGCCCTTGACACCGCTCACGTCGCTGCTCGCCGAGGCGGAGGCACAATGGGGCAATGGGCGTGTACGCAGTCTGGAGATCCTGTACCCCGGCGACTCGCGGGCGCAGGTGACGATCAGTCAAGCGCCGTCAGGTCCCCTACGTCGCATCGAGACGATGGTTTTCAATGGTGTCAGCGGCGCGTTGATAGAGGTGCAGTCAGGCATCCCATCAACACCAAAGGCGATACGGGGCGTTTTGCTGGGGCTGCACGAAGGACTGTTTGCCGGCCCCGTTCTCCGTTGGCTCTATTTCCTGTCCGGCCTGACCGGCACGGCGATGATTGGTGCTGGGCTCGTGTTGTGGACCGTCAAGCGTCGCGAGAGACTCAAGCGTGCCGGCGAGCCCTCATTCGGCTTGATGCTCGTCGAACGGCTGAATATCGGCACGATTGTCGGATTGCTGATCGCGATTATGGCTTATTTCTGGGCCAACCGGCTGATCCCCGTCGGTTTTGACGGACGTGTGGCCTGGGAAGCGCATGCGATGTTCATTGTATGGGCCGGAATGCTCCTGCACCCAATCTTCCGCCCTGTGCAGCGCGCGTGGATCGAGCAGTTGTGGATTGCAGCGGCAGCCTACGCGCTGCTGCCCGCATTGAACTTTCTGACGACGAACCGCCATCTCGGAGTGACGCTGCCGCAGGGCGATTGGGTTCTGGCCGGTTTCGACCTGATCATGCTGGCCTTCGGCGCGGCGTTCGGCTGCGTCGCGTGGGCGTTGTCTCGTAAAGCACGCGGCACGACGGCCAAGCACGGGTCGTTATTGTCGTTCGCGGCGGTCAACAAAGTGGAACCTGCAGAATGATCGAACTAATCGCCCTGATGCTTGTCTACGCCGGATTCGTCGCGCTCGCGCTGGCGATGAACCGTCATCACCGGCAGGTGTGGAACCGCGCCGCGTCCAAGCGCACGCAAATTCTCTTGCGCGCCGTAGGCACTGCCAGTCTCGCGTCGGCGTTGGCGGCTTGCATTATTCATGCGGGCTGGTCCATCGGCCTGGTGCTGTGGTTCGGCATGCTGAGCGCAGCCGGCATCGTTCTTGTGCTGCTGCTTGCGTTCCGCCCCCACGCAATTGCGGGGACAGGGCTGGTTAGAACGCTTCGGCCGAATGCATTGCGCAGACTTCGAACATTGTCCGATCAATGAGCCAGACCGAAGTGATTCAACGAGCTTCCCTATCGGGAGGTGCGCCGCAAGCCAGCCCGCTCAGGACCTCCAGAGCTAGCCAGCCAGCGGCAATCCCGGAGCAGAAAAAAGAGCAAACACCCAAGAAAGAGAACGATGGTCCATTATGCGGCGATCAATTCAACGGTGAGGGCAGCAGGCAGCATCGCGCGCACGCTCGTTACGGCATTGTTGCTGACGGTAAATGTCTCTAACCCTGTTGTGGCGCAGGATCAGGAATCCGCGCCGCAGCCTTCTATGGCTCTACCGCAAGCCCCCGCTGTGGCGGAGCCCGCGGTAGAGCAGCCTGCCACGCCGTTGCCGGTCGACTCTGCGGCGGAACCGCCTCAGACGGCCGCAGCGCCGGCGACGCTCCCGCACGATCTGTCGCCATGGGGCATGTTCATGCAGGCCGACATCGTCGTGAAGGCGGTGATGGTAGGACTTGCCTTCGCATCGCTGGTGACATGGACGGTGTGGTTCGCCAAGGCACTTGAACTCGCCGGAGCAAAACGCAAGGCGCGCAGCGCGACACGCAAGCTGCAACGTGCCGACAGCCTTACTGAGGCGACAAGAGCGATTGAGGCAGGATGGACGCGCAGCGGTCCCGTGGCCGATCTCGTGCAGGCGGCAACGCGTGAGTTGACGCGCTCGCCTGATCTTTCAGCCGAGGGTGTGAAAGAGCGCCTCGCCATCGCACTGTCGCGCATCGAGGCGAGCGCCGGCCGCAGCATGACGCGCGGCACCGGCCTGCTCGCAACGATCGGCGCAACCGCGCCCTTCGTCGGCCTGTTCGGCACGGTGTGGGGGATCATGAACTCCTTCATCGGTATTTCGGTGGCTAAGACCACGAACCTTGCCGTCGTCGCGCCCGGCATCGCCGAAGCGCTGCTTGCGACCGCGCTCGGCCTCGTCGCCGCGATCCCCGCGGTCATCATTTACAATGTGTTTGCCCGCGCCATCGCGGGCTACCGAGCGCTCCTGTCCGATGCGTCCGGCGAGATTCTGCAGCATCTCTCCCGCGATCTGGAGCGGCAGGAAAAGGGAATTGCGTCAAACGAATCCGCCCTTGCAACACCCTCTACGCTAAGTGCTGCGGCGGAGTGATGTGATGGCCGTCACCCTCAAAGACCCGCAGGATGGCGATCTCACCGAAGTGAGTGAGATCAATGTCACGCCGTTCATCGACGTGATGTTGGTGCTGCTCATCATCTTCATGGTGGCAGCACCGCTCTCGACCGTAGATGTCGCGGTGGACCTGCCGGTTTCCAACGCGCAGCAGCAGCCGCGACCCGACAAGCCGGTGTTCCTCACCGTGAAGCCGGACCTGACGCTCGCACTCGGTAATGAGGACGTACCACGAGTGGCTCTGCAAGCCACGCTCGACCAGCAGACCGGAAACGACCGGGAGCAGCGCATCTTCCTGCGCGCGGATGGCGTCGTGGCCTATCGCGAGCTGATGAGCGTGATGAACCTGCTGCGGCAGGCTGGGTATCTGAAGATCGCGCTCGTTGGGTTAGAAGATATCGGACAGATCACAGGTCCGGCGCCTGCGTCCCAGATCGGAGGCCCTGCGCAGCCATGATTGACTGGCGCGATCCCGACGGGAGGTCCGGCCACAAGATCACGACGCTCTCGGCGTTGCGTTGGACCGCGGCGGTCGCGTTTGTGGTCGCCGCGCACGGTGGCGGTGCGTGGATCACGTTGAACTGGAAACCTGCGATGGCGGCGGGTGAACCGCCGCCCGCGGTAATGATCGAACTCGCGCCGCTCGCGGTTTCGTCCGAGGCCCCGCCCGAGGACGTGGCGCCTGGTCCCCAGATGGCTGAGGCGGAGATGGAGCCTGTGCGCGAAACGCCGGAGAAGCCGGTCGAGAAGCCTGAAGACGTGCCAGAGCCTGTCGAACAGGAGACGGTCGAAAAGCCGATCGAGAAGCTTCCCGAAAAGTCCAATGCCGAGGCGGTGCTCAGTCCCGCGCCGGAGCAACCCAAACCCGAGCCAGTCAAGAATCCTCCACCCAAACCGAAGACCCTCGAAAAGAAGAAGCCGCGCGATCCGAAGAGGCACCGCGCGCCGCAGACGACGGCGCCTCCAACCTCACAGGCACAGCGCGCCGACCGGGCCGCTGCACCGTTCGCCAGCGCCTCGCTCAATCCCTCGATGTCGCCGGCATCTTGGCGCGGCGCGTTGATGGCGCACCTCAACCGTCACAAACGCTTTCCGCCCGGCGCGACAGGCACCGGAACCGCCATCGTCGCTTTCACGATCGACCGGTCGGGCCGCGTCCTCAGCGCACGTCTCGTTCGTGGCTCCGGCGATGCCGCTCTCGATACTGAAGCCGTCGCGCTCGCGCGCCGCGCCAGCCCGGTACCAGCGCCGCCGCCCAATGTCGGCAGCGGCTCGATCATCCTCGCCGTTCCAATCAGGTTCAGCCGATGATCTCTCGAAGCCCCGCTTCACAATTATTGCTGTCTTTCGTCACCGCCGTCCTGACGACGATGACGAATGTGGCGTTTGCACAGCAACCGATGCCGGCGCCACGTCCTGCCGCTCGCGCGCAAGCTCCAGCCGTGCAGCAACCGGCGACGCCGGCTGTAACGCTGCCGAACGGCGCGTCATCGATCAACGAGACCTATGGCGACTGGACGGTGGATTGCCGGATCGCCGATCGGCAGAAGACCTGCCTTCTGTCTCAGGCACAGGGCAACAACCAGACCGGACAGCGCATCTATGCCATTGAGCTTCGCCCACCAGCGGATGGCAAAACCGATGGCACCATCCTGATGCCGTTCGGACTCAATCTCGACAGCGGCGCGATCCTCAAGCTCGATGACAAGGACCTCGGCAAGGGCCTGCGGTTCTCGACCTGCGTGCCGCAGGGTTGCCTCCTGCCGGTGAGCTTTCCGATGGTGGCGACCGATGCCATGCGCAAGGGGAGCAAGCTCGTTGTCGCATCGCTCAATTTGTCGAGCGGCGAAGCCGTCACCTTCAATGTGTCGTTGAATGGATTCGGCGCCGCACTCGATCGAATGGTTCAACTTGCAAGGTAAGGACCCCGGTTCGTGATCTGATCAAAAAAAGCAAAGGGAGGCTCGTATGCAAAGCACCGTTGTGATGTTCGCCCGAAAACCTCTGCCGCGGCCGTTACTTCAGCCGATGCGGCGAACCACCCGCGGCTTGCTCGCGCGGCTGCGCGACCAGATTGCGATCCTGCACATGATCGACTTCGATCATGCGGCAATCGGGGAAACCCTGCGGATATCGTTGGAGGATGCGCGCGCCTTGAGTCCCAAGATCAACAATTCTGATGCAACCAGACGCCTGACCCGCCACGCTGTCAAGGCGCTGCTCCGTGGCCGCCACGCCCGGGTCGGGGGCAGAACGCTGCCGACGCGGGCGAAGAACCTGCTCAGGATCGTCTCCGCTTATTCGTGGGACGAGCTTCTCGCCGAGCCGGGTATCGGCAGCGCCACGGCCGCCGAGATCCAGCTCTGGCTCGAGGAGAGGGGAGCCTCACTGCGGCCTCCGAACTGAGAGGAGGCCCGCCATGTGCGTGGAAGTTCCCCATCTGCGCTATGTCGTCGCTGCTGCTGAGCACCGCAGTTTTCGTCGCGCAGCGGCCTCGCTCAACATAACCCAGCCAACCCTGAGCAAACGCATTCGCGAGCTTGAAGACCGTCTCGGAATCCTGCTCTTCGTGCGGACCACTGGAGGTGCGTATCTGACCCCGGAAGGCGAAGCCTTCGTCGCCTCGGCAAGACGCGTGCTCGCCGAGTTGGAGGGGATGGAGAACCGTGCCAAAGCCGCCAAAGTCGGAGACGCGGGCCGGCTTCAGATCGGATTCTATACGGCGTTGGCTGGCCCATTGCGTGACACGGTATTCAGCTTTGCTCAGCAGCATCCGCGGGTCGACATCAACCTCATTGAAGATGACCGCATCGCGCTCATCCCGCTTCTCGACCGCGGCACCATCGACATCGCTCTCGTTCTTGGCGAGCCGGCCCATCGCGATTATGCGCATTTGAGCCTCTGGTCCGAACGAGTCATGGTCGCATTCCCAAAAACACATGCACTTACCGAACGCGACTTCGTGTATTGGACCGACCTGAAGAGCGAGCGTTTCGTAATGAGCCTGCGTGATCCGGGGCCGGAGATCAGGGATATCCTGCTCAGCAAGCTGGCTTTGCCTGGCGACCGGCCCGTCATCAAGCATGTGAAAGCCCACCACAGTGCAATGATCAGTGCCGTCGACGGGGAGCGGGGTATCACGCTCGCCTGCGAGTCGTCCTGCGTCCCACCGTGGCCCGGGGTCGTGTTTCGGGAAGTGCGCGACGGCAATGGGCCGACCCGTCTCGGTTTCGTCGCCTACTACCGGCGCAACAACGACAACCCGGCTCTGAAGCAATTCCTGACCGCGCTGCAGACCCATCCAGCGGTCCCATTGGCAGTGGCGACTGCTGACGACACGCGAACGCTCTCGCTGCGATAAAACCAAGAGTTGAGGACTAATCCTCGATCTTCTTTCTGATCAGAAGAAATGATGTATCGAAGTCGAGGTCGTACTTTTTGCCATCTGCGCAGACGGCGTCGTCGACCTCGAATTTCCCGTCGTCGAACTCCATCTTCCCGCCAGAACAGCCTTGCGCTGTCAGCGCCGCCACCAGACGCGTTCGTTCTTCGTCGGTGACCGTTCGTCCGGCAATCGCATCGCTTGCCATTAAAAGTATGGCCACAAGGCTTATCAGGATTATCTGCATAGCGATCCTCCTATCTCCCTACTAACTAAGCATAACAATGCAGGGGCGATGTGACCGAGATGGGACTGCGATTCCGAGCCTCACGCTTTCCCTGGTCTGGAATCGAACCGCCCATCAAGGCCATCGCCTACACCGTGAGAACGTCGAAGTCGGCCTCGCGTTGCGGGCAGATTACGACGGCTCCTGTATTTTTTCGCTTCGTTACGATGAGCATCTGACTCTTGTTGCGCGGCACCGAGTCCTGCTTCTTCTATTCGTCCCCGATGTCCGGCCCATCTTCTGATGCCGGTGCAGCGCCGGGGGCAAAATGGGGAACACGACACCCAAGGCAGAAGCGGTCACGCGCGGTGCCCGCATGCTGCGCACGGCGCTCGGGCCGGACATCGCCACCTTCCTGGAAGACCCTGCCGTCGTTGAGGTGATGCTCAATCCCGACGGTCGCCTCTGGATCGACCGTCTCTCCGAAGGACTGTCCGATACCGGTTCAACGCTGGGTGCGGCGGACGGCGAGCGCATCATCCGTTTGGTCGCGCATCATGTCGGTGCGGAAGTGCATGCCGGCGCACCGCGCGTCTCCGCCGAGTTGCCCGGAACGGGGGAGAGGTTCGAGGGACTTCTGCCGCCGGTCGTGTCCGCGGCGGCGTTCTCGATCCGCAAACCCGCTGTCGCGGTCTTCACGCTCGATGACTATGCGGCGGCCAGGATCATGACAGCCGCGCAGGCGGGGGTCCTCCGCAAAGCTGTCGTCGAACGCCGCAACATCCTCGTTGCCGGCGGCACCTCGACCGGCAAGACCACGCTCACCAACGCGCTGCTCGCAGAAGTCGCCAAGTCATCCGACCGCGTGGTGCTGATCGAGGATACCCGCGAGCTGCAATGCGCGGCGCAGAATCTTGTCGCGCTGCGCACCAAGGACGGCGTGGCCACGCTCTCCGACCTGGTTCGCTCCTCGCTGCGACTGCGCCCCGATCGCATTCCGATCGGCGAGGTGCGCGGAGCCGAGGCGCTGGACCTCTTGAAGGCATGGGGTACCGGCCATCCCGGCGGCATCGGCACGATCCATGCCGGCACCGCGCTCGGTGCATTGCGGCGCCTCGAGCAACTCATCCAGGAAGCCGTCATCACGGTGCCGCGCGCTCTGATCGCGGAGACGATCAACATCGTCGCGGTGCTCGCGGGGCGTGGTTCGCAGCGCCGCCTCGCCGAACTCGCGTTCATCGCCGGACTCGATTCGACAACAGGCGATTACCTCGTTCTCCCGTCCGAGGCGGGCGGAACATCAACATCCAACGGAGACCACCCATGACCGCATTGTCCCGCGGCCTGCGCTCGCAGGTCGCAACGCTTACCGCTGCTCTTGCAATCGCTGTGATTTCGGCGTCTTCGGCTAATGCCGCTGGCTCTTCGATGCCCTGGGAAGCGCCGCTTCAGAAGGTTCTCGACTCGGTCGAAGGACCCGTCGCCAAGATCATCGCCGTAATCATCATCATCGTCACCGGGCTGACGCTGGCATTCGGCGACTCCTCGGGCGGGTTCCGGCGCCTGATCCAGATTGTGTTCGGTCTCTCGATCGCGTTCGCCGCGTCGAGCTTCTTCCTGTCGTTCTTCTCGTTCGGCGGCGGAGCGCTGCTGTGACGCAGGCAAGCGAGCCCGTTGCCGGCTTCCATGCGCCGGTCCATCGCGCGCTGACCGATCCGATCCTCCTCGGCGGCGCGCCGCGCGCGGTCGCCATCGCCAACGGCACGCTTGCCGCGGCGGTCAGCCTCGGTTTGCGGCTGTGGCTCATCGGCCTCGCGCTCTGGGCCGTCGGTCACTTCGCAGCCGTCTGGGCGACGAAGCGCGACACGCAATTCGTCGATGTGGTGCGCCGGCATCTGCGCTACCCCGCGTATTTCCGGTCGTGAGGTTCGCTCTATGATGAACCTCTCCGAGTATCGCAATAGCACCGCAAGCCTTGCCGACTATTTGCCCTGGGCCGCCCTGGTCGCGCCGGGCGTGGTTCTGAACAAAGACGGATCATTCCAGCGCACCGCGCGCTTCCGTGGCCCGGATCTCGACAGCGCGACGCCGGCCGAACTGATCGGCACCACGGCGCGCCTCAACAGCGCCCTCCGGCGTTTGGGCTCCGGTTGGGCCATTTTCGTCGAGGCGCAGCGCAGTCCGGCAACCGTCTATCCGGACAGCATCTTTCCTGAGGCCGCGTCCGCCCTAGTCGATCTCGAGCGTCGTGAGCAGTTCGAAGCGGCCGGCGTTCACTTCGAGAGCCGCTACTACCTCACGTTCCTCTGGATGCCGCCCGCCGAGGATGCGTCGCGCGCCGAGAGCTGGCTCTACGAGGGGCGTGATCAGACCGGCGCTGATCCGCACGAATTGCTCCGCGGCTTCATCGACCGTACCGATCGCGTGCTGCAACTCTTCGACGGCTTCGTACCGGAAGTCGATTGGCTCGATGATTCGGAGACACTGACCTATCTCCATTCGACCGTCTCGACGAAGCGCCAGCGCGTTCGCGCCCCCGAGACGCCGATGCACCTCGACGCGCTGCTGACTGATCAGCCGCTGGTCGGTGGACTGGAGCCGCGCCTGGGCGATGCTCATCTCCGCACACTGACGGTCATTGGATTTCCGACCGCGACCCATCCCGGAATCCTGGATGAACTGAACCGTCTCGCCTTCCCGTACCGATGGTCGACGCGTGCGATCCTCCTCGACAAGACGCAGGCCGTGAAGCTGCTCACGAAGATCCGGCGGCAATGGTTTGCCAAACGCAAGGGCATCGCCGCCATCATCAAGGAGGTGATGACCAACGAGGCGTCGGTCCTGGTCGACAGTGATGCAGCGAACAAGGCGGCCGATGCCGACATGGCATTGCAGGAACTCGGGGCCGATGACGTCGGCCAGGTCTACGTCACCGCAACGGTGACAGTGTGGGATGAGGATGCCAGCGTTGCGGCGGAGAAGCTGCGGCTGGTCGAGAAGATCATCCAGGGCCGCGACTTCACCTGCATCGCGGAGGGCGTCAACGCGATCGAGGCTTGGCTCGGCTCTTTGCCCGGCCACGTCTACGCCAACGTGCGCCAGCCGCCGGTTTCGACGCTGAACCTCGCCCACATGATCCCGGTTTCCGCAATCTGGGCCGGGCCGGAGCGGGACGAGCACTTTGCGGCGCCGCCGCTATTCTTTGGCCGAACCGAGGGCTCGACGCCATTTCGGTTCTCGCTCCATGTCGGCGATGTCGGGCATACCCTGGTGGTCGGTCCAACCGGCGCCGGCAAGTCGGTGCTGCTGGCGCTGATGGCGTTGCAATTCCGGCGCTATCCAAAGTCGCAAGTCTTTGCATTCGATTTCGGCGGGTCGATTCGCACCGCCGCACTTTCCATGGGCGGCGACTGGCACGATCTCGGCGGCGGTCTGTCGGACGGTGCCGAAACATCGGTCTCGCTCCAGCCGCTCGCCGGCATCCACCACACCCCGGAACGCGCTTGGGCCGCCGATTGGGTCGTCGACATTCTCTCACGCGAGCAGGTCACGGTGACGCCCGAGTTGAAGGAACATCTCTGGGCCGCGCTCACCTCACTCGCCAGCGCTCCTGTGGGAGAACGAACGCTGACCGGACTCGCCGTCCTGTTGCAGTCCGCGAAGCTCAAGCAGGCGTTGCGGCCGTTCTGCATCGGCGGCGCCTACGGGCGGCTGCTCGATGCTGAGCAGGAAAGGCTCGGCGAAGCCTCCGTGCAGGCGTTCGAGACCGAGGGCCTGATCGGCACTGGCGCCGCCGGCGCGGTGCTCGCCTATCTGTTCCATCGCATCGAGGGGCGGCTCGACGGTCGCCCGACGCTCCTCATCATCGATGAGGGATGGCTCGCACTCGACGACGGCGGCTTCGCAGCGCAGTTGCGCGAATGGCTGAAGACTTTGCGCAAGAAGAACGCGTCCGTCATCTTCGCCACACAGTCGCTCTCCGACATCGACGGCAGCCCGATCGCGCCCGCGATCGTCGAGAGCTGTCCGACCCGCATCTTCCTTCCCAACGAGCGCGCGATCGAGCCGCAGATCACCGCGATCTACCGGCGCTTCGGCCTGAACGATCGCCAGATCGAGATCATCGCGCGCGCGACACCCAAGCGCGACTACTACTGCCAATCCCGCCGCGGCAACCGGCTGTTCGAACTCGGACTCGGTCCGGTCGCGCTCGCCTTCTGCGCCGCTTCGTCCAAGGCCGATCACGCGGACATCGAGCGCGTGATCGCTGAGTTTGGCCACGAGGGCTTCGTTCAAGGCTGGCTCTCCGCACATGACCTTCTCTGGGCCGCCGACCTCATCCCTGACTTGACCAATCTGGAGGCATCATGAGCATCAAGCATTCGCGGTTTCGCGCTGTGGTTATCGCCGCGACAGTTTCCGTTGCATTTGCACTGTCGTTCACCGCGCCGGCATCGGCACAGATTGTGTTCGATCCCAATAACTATGCGCAGAACGTGTTGCAGGCGGCACGCGCGCTGGAGCAGATCAGTCATCAGGTCACGTCGCTGCAGAATCAGGCACAGAGTCTGATCAATCAGGCTCGCAACCTTGCGAGCCTGCCGCAATCTTCGCTGAATCAGATCCTTGGGTCGATCCAGCGCACCCAGCAGCTCCTCGGTCAGGCCCAACGCATCGCCTACGACGTTGGACAGATCGACCACGCGTTCTCCACGACCTACGGCGCGGCCTCGACGACCGCCAGCGATCAGGCGCTGATCGACGGTGCCCGCGAACGCTGGCGCAACTCCGTTGCAGGACTTCAGGACGCGATGAAGGTCCATGCTGGTGTCGTCGCCAATCTCGATACCAACCGCGCGGAGATGTCGTCGCTCGTCACCGCGAGCCAATCCGCGACAGGCGCATTGCAGGCAACGCAGGCCGGCAACCAGCTCATCGCCTTGCAGACACAGCAGGTTGCCGATCTCACCGCCGCCGTCGCGGCGCAAGGCCGCGCACAGAACCTCGAAGCCGCGCAACGCGCCGCCGCGCAGGAGCAGGGCCGTGAGCAGCTCCGCCGCTTCCTGACACCCGGCGCTGGCTACCGTCCGACCACAGTGCGGATGTTCCAGTGATGAAAGCCTGGCTGCGCGACAACGGAGAAGGTGGAAACGGGCGTGATGCGGCCGTTCGCTCCTTTCTGCGCTTCACCGCGATCACTGTTGTCGTGGCGGCCACCATCATCGCCATCGGTGAGGCCAGCCGAACCGATGATGCAAGCCACGATGTTGTGCCTCCAGCGACGAAAAGCGGTCCGATGGCAGCCGATCTCGCGCGCTGCCGGGACGTCACGGCGGAGCAACTTGCGGCCGACGATACCTGCCGCCGCGTCTGGGCCGAGAACCGCCGGCGCTTCTTTGCACCAAACAACAAACCGGCTGAGGCGCGCTGATGGGCGGCACCGGTGTCATCGATCATTTCCTCGAAGTCTTCACCCGCTACATCGACTCCGGGTTCGGTCTGTTGAGCGGCGAGGTCGCGTTCCTGGCCACGACTTTGATCGTCATCGACATCACGCTCGCGGCGCTGTTCTGGAGTTGGGGCGCCGACGAAGACATCATCGCGCGGTTGGTCAAGAAGACGCTGTTCGTCGGCGTCTTCGCCTACATCATCGGCAACTGGAACGCGCTCGCGAAGATCGTGTTCGAAAGCTTCGCCGGCCTCGGCCTGAAGGCGACCGGGACCGGTTTCTCCGCGGCCGATTTGCTCCGTCCCGGCCGCGTCGCCCAGGTTGGGCTCGACGCGGGACGCCCGATCCTGGAATCGATCTCTGGCCTGATGGGCTACATCGCCTTCTTTGAGAACTTCATCCAGATCGTGGTGCTGCTGTTCGCCTGGGTGATGGTGCTGCTTGCCTTCTTCATTTTGTCGATCCAGTTGTTCGTGACGTTAATCGAGTTCAAGCTGACCACCTTGGCGGGCTTCGTGTTGATCCCGTTCGGTCTGTTCGGTCAGACCGCCTTCCTTGCGGAACGTGTTCTCGGCAACGTCGTCTCGTCCGGCGTCAAAGTGCTGGTGCTCGCCGTCGTCGTCGGCATCGGCTCGACACTGTTCTCGGAGTTCACAGCCGGTTTCGGAGGCAACCAGCCGACCGTCGAAGACGCGATGGCGATCGTGCTCGCGGCGCTCTCGCTCCTTGCTCTCGGCATCTTTGGGCCCGGCATCGCCAATGGCCTGATCTCGGGCGGCCCGCAACTCGGCGCGGGCTCCGCGGTGGGAACGGCCGTGGCCGCAGGTGGTGCCGTCATGGCGGGTGGCGCGGCAGCCGGCATGGCCGTGAGGGGAGCAGGGGCGGCGATGGGCGCGACCGCCGCGGCCGCGCGCGGCGGTGCCGCGCTCGCCGGCGGTGCGTCAACATCCTACAGCCTCGCGTCGGCCGGCCAGAGCGGCGCGGCGGGCGTTGCATCCGGTGTGTCCGGTGTTGCGCGCGCGGGAGCCGCCGCCACAGCTCAGCCGATTAGCCGCGCAGCGAGTCGTGCGGCGGGCGCAATGGCCGAGAGCTATCGCGGTGGCGCACGCAGCGCCGCCGCGGCGACCGGCGGATCCTCGACAATGGGCACGATCGGCGGCGCGAACGCCGGTGATGCCGGCGCGAGTCCATCTTCGCCGCCCGCCTGGGCGCAACGCATGAAGCGCCACCAGACCATGAGCCACGGCGCAACGGCCGCCGCGCATGCCGTCCGCTCCGGCGACAGCCACGGCGGCGGCGCCTCCATCTCCCTCAGACAGGATGAACGCTGATGAATGTCTTCCGCAGACCGTCCGTGCGCTACGGCGCAACGCCCGAACCTGAAACGCCCTATCAGCGCGCCGCGCAGGCCTGGGATGACCGCATCGGCTCTGCCCGCGTGCAGGCCAAGAACTGGCGGCTGATGGCGTTCGGCTCGCTATTCCTTTCGGCGGGCCTTGCTTTTGGCCTGGTCTGGCAGTCGGCGCGCGGCTCAATCGTGCCGTGGGTCGTTCAGATCGACAAGCTCGGCGAGGCGCAGGCTGTCGGTCCCGCGATCGCCGACTACAGGCCGACCGATCCGCAGATCGCCTGGCATCTGGCGCGCTTCATCGAGCAGGTCCGCGCGATCCCGGCTGATCCCGTGATCGTGCGACAGAGCTGGCTCCGCGCCTACGAGTTCACGACCGACCGCGGCGCCTCGGCGCTCAACGACTACGCGCGCGTCAACGATCCCTTTGCCAAGGTCGGCAAACGTCAGATCGCCGTCGAGGTGTCCAGCGTCATCCGCGCCTCGCCGGACTCGTTCCGCGTCGCCTGGTTCGAGCGCGCTTACGAGAACGGGCAGCTCGCTGGCATCGAGCGCTGGACTGCGATCCTCACCATCGCCCTGCAACAGCCACGCGATGCCGACCGTCTGAAGCAGAACCCGCTCGGCATCTATGTCAACGCCATCAACTGGTCGAAGGAGCTATCACAATGAAGCCGCCGATCCATAAACATAAGCTGCTCAAGGCTCTTCTTCTGGTCGGCACCGCGGGACTCGGCGGCTGTGCCCAAAAGCTCTTTGCACCCGACATCACCTACGATGATTTTGTGCCGGCGGTGCAGGCCGCCGAACCGCCAGCGCCGGTGCAGGTGGTCGAGCTTCCGAAACCGCTACCGTTGCCCGGTCAGTTGAAGCCGGTGCCGGGCGCCAAGGCGCCCCCGGAGGCCAAGGATCCGAAGGACCGCATCACGCAGGCGAACAAGGCGGCGCGCGTCCAGCCGGTGCGCAACGGCTTCATCAATGCCGTGCAGGTCTATCCGTTCTCGTCCGGCGCGCTTTATCAGGTCTATGCCGCGCCGGGGCAGGTGACGGACGTCGCCTTGCAGCCGGGCGAGCAGCTTGTCGGCTCCGGCCCCGTTGCCGCCGGCGACACCGTACGCTGGATCATCGGTGACACTGAGAGCGGCACCGCCGAGACCAAGCAGGTCCACATCCTGGTGAAGCCCACGCGGCCGGATCTGCAGACCAATCTCGTCATCAACACCGATCGCCGCACCTATCTGCTCGAGCTGAACTCGACCGAAAAGACCTACATGGCTTCGGTGTCGTGGCAGTACCCGCAGGATCAGCTCATCGCGCTGCGCCGGCAGAATGCGACCGCCCTCGCGACCCAGCCGATCGCGACCGGCGTCGACATCTCGTCGCTGAACTTCCGCTACGAGATCGAGGGCGATACGCCGGCGTGGCGCCCTCTGCGTGCTTTCGACGATGGCATCAAGGTCTATATCGAATTCCCGTCGGGCATCCGGCAGGGCGAGATGCCGCCACTCTTTATTATAGGGGCCGGCGGCGACACCGAGCTCGTCAACTACCGCGCCCGCCAGAACTACTACATCGTCGACCGCCTGTTCGGCGCGGCCGAACTGCGCCTCGGCGACAGCAACAGCGAGCGCCGCGTCCGTATTGTCCGAACCGATGGAAGGCGTCGGTCATGACCGATGGAACGCAGAATGCACCGGACGTCACGCCCGACTTGCGTCTGCGACCCGAGCGGCCGCAGGTCACGCGGTTGTCGCGCAAGGTGCTGATTGGCCTCGGCGCCGTCTCGGGTCTCGCGATTGCGGCGGCGTTGATCTACGCCCTTCAGACGCGACGCGCCGACCAGGACAACAAAGAGCTCTACTCGACCGAGAACCGGCCGACCGCCGATGGCCTGACGGGCTTGCCGCGCGACTACACCGGCATCCCCAAACTCGGGCCGCCGTTGCCGGGCGACCTTGGCCGGCCGATCCTTAACGCGCAGAATCAGGGTCAGCCGATCCCGCCGGGTGGCCCGCTGCCGCAGCCGGGCGTCACGCCCGAGGAACAACGCCGCCTGCAGGAGATCGAGGCCGCGCGTCTCAGCAAACTCTTCGCAGCGACCGCGATCCGCATCGCGTCACCTGTCACGCCGGCAAACGCGACTGCAGCGCCAGGCACTACGCTTGCGGTGCCGGCGGAAGCCCCGCCGCTCGATCCCAATTCCATGCAGAACATGCAGGATCGCAAACTTGCCTTCGTCAATGGCCCGATCGATCGTCGCACCGTTAGTCAGGATCGCTTGGCGAATCCGGCGTCGCCCTATGTCGTGCAGGCCGGCACAGTGATTCCGGCAGCGCTCCTTACCGGTATCCAGTCCGATCTGCCTGGGCAGGTCACCGCGCAAATTACCGAGCACGTTTACGATACGCCGTCAGGAAAATTCCTGCTTATCCCCCAAGGTTCGCGGCTGATAGGCCAGTACGACAGCCAGATCTCGTTCGGTCAGAAGCGCGTGTTGCTCGTCTGGAATCGCATCATGCTGCCCGACGGCAAGTCGATCGTGCTGGAGCGCCAGCAAGGTGCCGATGCGCGTGGCTTCTCCGGACTTGAGGACGAGGTCGACTATCACTGGTGGGATCTGATCAAGGCTGCGGCGCTCTCGACCTTGCTCAGCGTCGGCGCGGAAGTCGGCTCGGACCGCGACGAGAGCGACCTCGTCCGCGCGCTACGCCGCGGCTCACAGGATTCCATCAACAACACCGGCCAGCAGCTCGTGCGCCGTCAACTCAATATCCAACCGACGCTCACCATCCGGCAGGGCTTCCCGGTGCGCGTGATCGTCAACCGCGATCTCGTGATGGCGCCTTATGGCCAGCAGGAGGCGAGCCGATGAGCAAGCTGAAACTCGCCACCATCGAAGACGACAAGCCGGTCAAACTCGCGATCGAATTGCCTGCAGCGGTTCATCGCAACCTGGTCGCCTATGCGGAAGCCATCGGACGGGAGAGCGGCCAGCCCGCTCCCGATCCGGCCAAGATCGTCGCACCGATGATCGAGCGGTTCATGGCGACGGACCGGGCTTTCGCCAAAGTGCGGAAAAGCAGAGCGACTTCATAAGCTTCCGGCTGCCGAAGCCAGCCGTTCGTACCTGCGCGCGATTCCAGGGTCGCCGTAGTTTCGAACCATTCAAATTATATAATAGAAACAATAGCTTGATGATAGTTGCGCGCGGGCGTATCGCTTTATGATGCACCGCACTGTTCGACCGTGCGGGATCGCTCGCTCGCGGAAATGGCGTGGCCGAAATGGCGCGAGTGGAGTCGCTGCGATGGAGCAGCCGACCAACAAGAAAAGGAGCGCGACCGCATGCCGCCCGATCCCGACACAGACGCCGCCCGCGACGAACTGAATCGCGCCATCATGGCAGCCTTCTGCAGCGTGCTCCACGCCAGCCGGCTTCCTCCAATGACGGTGATGAGTCTCGCGGCGTCTGCCGTGGGATCGATCTACAAGGAGATCGCCGACGAGCATCGCGCCGACGCATGTCCTTGCGGCTGGCATCCGAATCCTCGCACGGATGTCGAGGTTTTGCAGACGGCGCTTGCGGCGACCACACAGACCATCTCGCTTTCGGACCTGCGTGTCGTTCAGGTCGCCGGACGCGCGTGAGCCAATGATCCGAAACTCAGCCGCAATCGAACAGAGCGGTTGGGTACGGCGGTTCATCGCGCACACGGGCGCAACGACGGTCGCGCTGATCGGCCATCTCGCGGTGCTGTTCGCGCTTGGCTACCAGTCGACCACCGAAATGATCGTCGACGAGCCGCCCGCGGTGATCACCGTCGAAATCGTATTCGCGGCGCCGCCCGGTCGCAGCACGATGGCCTCGCTCCAACCGGCGCCGATCGACGATGAGAGTCCTGCTGCGGCAAACGGTCCGGTGCTGACCAGTCCGACCATCGAACAGCCGCAGGAGATCGGTTCTCCGCTTGCTGCATTCGCCGCACCGACGCCCACGATCGTCCCGATGCCCATTCGCAAGCCAGCGGTTCATCCTGCAAAGATTGCCGAACGTCAGACGTCGTCTGCCAAGCGCCGCGCTACGCCACAGGTTGTCGCCTCGAATCCCGACCCACCCGGTGTCCTCGACTCGCCCGCCGACGACTTCACGGGGACGGTTGGGGCAAGCACCGCGCCATCCGATGTGCCATCAACCTGGAAGCTCAGGCTGATGGGCCATCTTGATCGCTACAAGCGCTACCCCGAGACCGCCCGTGCTCGGCGTGTAGAGGGAACAGCACTTCTCAGCTTCGGCATGAATCGCGAGGGTCGCGTACTCAGCTACTACATTGTCCGCTCATCCGGCTGTCCTGAACTCGACGACGAGGTGCTGGCGATGATCGAGCGCGCGTCACCGCTGCCACCTGCGCCGCCCGAAGTCCGCCAGCAGATCGTACAGCTCGTGGTTCCGGTCCGGTTCAGGATGTAGCTGCTACCGAAAGCAGAGCGGGCCTGGAATTGCAGACGGGCGTGCTTACTTCCCCGAAGAAACCGGAGGTTCGCTATGGTCCGGAAGTCTCTTCTTATCGCAACGCTGGTTGCGTCTTTGTTTGCCGCGGCGCCAAGTTTCGCGGGCGTGCAAGTTCGCTTCATCAACCCCGAACGCTATACCGACGCCGCTTCCCAGCACGCTGCTTCCCCCGTCGCATAACCTGCGGCGACAAACCGAAGGACTGACAGGCAGGTGGCCGAGAAGCCGTCGGGGCACACCGCGATCCTCAATGTAAGGTCGGCGATCCCACTGGCCAAGTTTGCATTGCCATCGTGGCCGGAAGCGGAGCGGGCGATATGTGACGCAGGCGCAGCATAAGGCCGCGGTTGGCGAAGATCCGCCCGAGCCCGCAGGTCGGTCCCAATATCCAGTCGGCTGCCATCTCCGGAAGCCAGTATTCAAAGCGGCGTCGCGCCGGTTCGCTCTCGCCGCGTTGAGCTGCCGCTGCAGCTTGCAGCAGCAGGTGTTCGCTGCCCGACAGGCATGGACATCCAGGACAGTGAAGTTCGATGGCCGTGTGGGCCGTACAGGAAAAGCTTTCAATCATCGCGTCGAGGGACGGCACGGCGTCCGCAACTCCGAAGTGATCATAGACTCGCTGCAGTTCGGTCATGCTCGGCCATCCAAGCCTGTGGCATTGCGCGACGGCCCGGAATCCCCAGACAAACAGCCGCTCGCCCGCATCGAGTTGCGACAGGGTCGGTGTGATTGTTGTGTGCGCAATTGGTCGATTCATCCCGCACCTGAATTTCTTTCGGCTTGCACCGCGGCCGTCTGTGCTTAATCGCGCGTGTGCGAGCAACTCGCCGGAACAGACGAGAGTCTGCGCGTCGTACTGGCGAGTCAACAAAACTGTTGTTGTGATGGAGGTGTTCTAATTGCGACATCAGATTTAGACGAAATCAAAACCGAGAGTTTCGACCATATTTCTAATGCGCGTGCGTGTGTGAGTACTTGGTTCGCAATATCGCCGCTTCAAAATCGGAGCGAAGCCCCATCTATTAACTTCGGTCGCCACTCTGAGAGCGATGAAGCGCACCAGTATTGAACCGGTCTTACGAATGACCAGCAGAGAAACCAACCTGCCCGGACAAGTCGCCGATGTTGCAGCGCTCGAAGCATGCATCGGTAAGACCCCAGGGCCGATTCACCTGAAGGTGATAGATCACCTTGACGCTGGCGCATGCCGTTGGCTGGCGGAATCACCATTGATCTTCGCCGCGTTCGGAACATCAGATGGGATCGCCGTCTCTCTCGCTGGCGGCGAGCCGGGCTTCGTCGGCGCGCCAGATACTGGGCGACTGCGGCTTCCGATCGCTTTGATGGACCACCCGGCAATGGCGCGTGAGGGATGCGGATTCGGCGCATTGTCTCTGGTTCCGACCGTGGGC
This sequence comes from Pseudomonadota bacterium, assembly GCA_023422775.1. Lineage (GTDB taxonomy): Bacteria > Pseudomonadota > Alphaproteobacteria > Rhizobiales > Xanthobacteraceae > Bradyrhizobium. Next base: position 28,707 of record JAFAGM010000081.1, on the reverse strand, counting down.
GAGACGCTACGCATTAATGGCCGCGTCACGGCTGTCGGTGATGGCGCGATCGAGATCGGAGTTGAGGAGTGCTACATCCATTGCGCCAAGGCGCTGATCCGTTCCGATTTCTGGAGCGCGCAGCCACGGGCGGCTCCGTCGGATACCGGAGAATTTCTTGCGCACAGCCGTTTCATCGCGCTCGGTACGGTTGATACCGAAGGCCGTGCCGATCTCAGCCCGAAAGGTGACCCGGCGGGCGTAATGACTCGCGTTGCGAATGACGCAGTCTGGTTTGCCGATCGACCGGGCAATCGACGTGCCGACAGCTTCCGAAATATCCTGATCCAGCCGCGTATCGCCGTTGCTGCGCTGATCCCGGGCGCTCCGCGCGTTGCCTTGCTTCGCGGCGAAGCGCGCATCACAAAGGATGAGCGTGCGCGAGCCAGCCTCTCTGTCCAAGATAAGACGCCGCTGCTGGCCACGCGCATTGACAGCCCGGAAATCTTGATCGTCGATAGCCCCGCTCTTGGTCGCGCTCAGCTTTGGCCTGCCAAGCCGCGGAACTGCGCGATCGATCCCGCTGCGATACTCGTCGGCCATGTGAAACTCAGCAAGGAGCGCGGAATACAGGCGAGTATCCTTCGCAGCGCCGTCTCAGTGCCCGGTCTTATGCGGAAGGGGCTGGCGCGCGACTATAAGACTAATCTCTATTAGAGCCGTGGCGGCACTGCCGCCAACGCTTAATTACGAGGTGCCCTCGGCCCGAAAGAACTCGACAAACATCCGGATGGGTCCGATGGGGTGAACTTCATGCACCTGCTCGGGTCGGACGACGCCAGGCTTTCCGGGTTCGAGCACCGTCTCGCTCGGCGGTTCATGAATTCGATAGCGAAGTTTTCCCTCGAGCACATGGATCAATGCCCATGTGCCGGATTTGGTGCTGTGGTCGCGCTGCAGGGCAGCCGGAAGTGTGTCCTGGTCGAACTCGGGGGATCGGCTGTAGGCGACAAGGCCGGGCGGCAGCTCACTCATGCTGCCGCCGATCCGGTGGGCTCCGACTTCTGCCCGACGATCGCGATTGCCCGCAGCCATTGGCCATGCTTGCGAAAAACACGGCGCATGGTCAGAACGCGGTTCCGCGCGTCTCCGTTGAGCAGAACGCGGACCGCGAAGAGCAGCGTCCGCCCGAGACCTTCATCAGCGATCAGCCGCTGTGGCTCAAGCAGGTGCATCGGCGCGAAATCGACCTTGAGGTTGGTGAAGCCAGCGCTTTCAAAGAGTGCTCGCCACGCGGCCTCGGTCAGCGGCCGCGCGCCGACATGGATCGCGCTCGACAGCGCGTTGTCGATCTCTTGCCTAACTTCGTCCGGCACATCGTCAGGCACAATTGCAAGTTCGTGGACGCCATATCGACCGCCGGGCCTTAGCAGGCGAGCAGCTTCCGTGACGATGGCCGCTTTGTGCGCCTGCGGCTGCATGGTCAGCATCGCCTCGCCGATAACGACGCTGGCAGAATCTCCGGGCAGTCCGGTTGCCTCGGCGTCACCCACCAGCACTTGGACGTCTGATCGCGAAGCGATGACGCGCCGCGCGTAGGTGGCGGCGGCTTCGTCACGCTCGATGCCACGGTAGGTGGCTGGGCGGCCTTCGAGGATGAGCGCAGCGGTCGTTCCGAGACCAGGCGCAAGCTCCACGATGTCGTCCGCACTTCCAATCGCGAGGTTCGTCAGCAGCCGGCGGGTCAGTTCAAGTCCGCCCGGCCGCAACACGCGTTTGCCGAGGCGAGCGAGCAGCCAATGCCCCGGCATCTTCCTGACCGAAAGCTCGGCTCCCGGAAGATTAACATCGCTAGACGATCGGTTCGTACTCATCACCGTTCCTCGCGGTTTGCGGGATGTCTCACTCGCGCCTCTGGAAATTTATGATCTCGCGAGCGAAATGCCGGTTGCGCTGGTCGGAGTTGTCGGGGCTGTAGAGAATCGCAACGCCTTGGGTCCGATGTTGAGGCCGATCTGCAAGCTGTCGGCGATACGATGCGCCCGGTCGATGAAGAACGCCGCGGCAGATCCATCGCAGACCTCGCGCACCGTTTCTTCGAACAGGCTGAGCCAACGCTCAAAATGGGCGGGTTCGAGCCCGAGACGCTGATGCGCGATATGAGGGTTGCCGGCGTAGCGGCCGCTCTTCAGCGCGATCGACGACCAGAAATCCACCATCTTACCGAGATGTGCGTCCCAGCGGCCGGCCAAGCGCGCCTCGAATATGGGGCCCAGAACTGTGTCGGCGCGAACACGCGCATAGAAGGCGTTGACGAGCCGCTCGACGAGGGGTTCTGAGATCTCGTGCGGAAAACCAGAGTGCATAGGCGCACCGAAAGACCAGTTTCGATTGCTCTTTCATTAGTTCGAAAAAGAGGTATTGTAAATGCATCTTTTATGGAGCCTGCCATGCGGCTGACCTCTCACACCGATTACGGGCTTCGCATCCTGATGTCGCTGGCGGTGATGGACGACCGGCTGGTGACGATCGAGGAACTGGCCGATCGTCACCGGATCTCCCGCAATCATCTGATGAAAGTTGCGCAGTCGCTGGTCGGTCATGGCTTGGTGAAGGGCGTGCGCGGCCGCCGAGGTGGGCTGACGCTTGCAAAAGCTCCAGCGGAAATCCGCATGGGACAAGTCGTGCGGAAGCTAGAGACCGATGTCGAACTCGTCGCTTGCCTGGGCGACGGCGCTGCCACTTGCGTATTCACAGGCATCTGCCGGCTGACCGGCGCCTTGCGGGGCGCGATGGAGGCGTTTTTCAAGGAACTCGATCAACTGACACTCGCGGACCTCGTCACAAATCGTGCGGGTGTCGGTCAGCGTCTGGCTTTGGCATCATGATGGGACACGTTCATCACAAAGTCCGCCCCCGACAATCGCTGAATATTGAATTCGGCTCCGGCGGCTTCATGCTTGACGCGGCCGCGCTCGCCGATCGGTTCGGGATGTCGGCGGAAGCGATGCGTTCGCTTATGGACCAGCAGTTGATGCGCGGCATGGTCGAAAAGGGTGAGGGCGCGGATGCCGGAACGTGGCGTCTGTCGATGCGATACGGCAACCGCATGTGGCGCGCTGTCTTGATGGAGAACGGAGAACTGCGTGAGGAAGTTGGCGTCGCGTCGGTGATGCAAGCCGCGAAGGGCAGGTCTGATGCCGGTTGCTGACCGAACCGCGGGCAGACTTCTTGCTGTCCTGATGCTTGCGTCGGCGTGGGCGGGTTTCCTGGTTGGCGTGTCGTTTCTCGCCACGCCGGTGAAGTTTCTGGCGCCGAGCCTCACGCTCCCAGTGGCGCTGGATGTTGGACGCCAGACCTTTCTCATTTTTAATCGCTGCGAAATCGCGCTTACAGTCTTGATGCTGCTGCTCTTGCTATGGGGATTGGGCACGAGAGCCGCGATAAGTCTTGGGGCGGTCCTTGCGCTCCTCATTCTGACCCAAACGTTTTGGATGCTGCCGGTACTCGATGCGCGGGTGGAGACCATCCTGCAAGGTGGCGCCCTGGCGCCGTCTTCGCTCCACACGTTCTACGTGATGATCGAGTGCGTGAAGCTCGCGTTGCTCCTCGCTATTGCGAGCATTACTGCCAGGACGATTTTGCGATCCGCTGCTCGCTAGGACAGGCGCTACGCCGAGCGCGCCGCCATGTGTCTCGCGGCGAAACTGCGATTTCAATCGCCTTAGCTGGCAACCTTCCTCCAAGAAGAGGCGAAGCTCGCCGCGGCCGCTACTCTCGTCTTCGATTTTTCCTGGTGAGTCTTTGGTGAGTTTCGATTTCGTTCTAAATCTGGCAACTCAGATAAGTCGCTGATTTTGCTGGCGCACCCGGCAGGATTCGAACCTGCGACCTCTGCCTTCGGAGGGCAACGCTCTATCCAGCTGAGCTACGGGTGCGACGGGGGTTCATTTAGCTGATTGGTCCGGCGACGGCAACGGCCAGTTAGGTGCCGGAAAGGCTCGGTTGCGGGGCTCGTCCAGCGGGGGGCCGGGGCCGAGGCAGCCCAAATCGCGGCCAGTCGTGTTCGTTTGGCCCCTTATATCGCTCGCCGTGCCGTCCACCCGGGGCTAACATCGCCGTCCTGTAATCGACTGGGTACCGCCATGAGTGGACCGGGCGCGACACTTGGGTGGGGAAACGTGCTGGAAGATTTCGCGCTGTTGCGGACGCTGAGTTCGGAGCAGCGGCTCAAGACCTTCAACGCCATGGTCCGTCAGGATCTGGTGCGCGGGGAAATGCTCGTCGCACAAGGCGGACCCTCGAACGCATTGTTCATGGTGCTGCATGGCGCGCTTGCCGTGCGGCGCGCGGGCGAACACGAGCCGATCGCGGAGCTTCGCGCCGGCGAGCTGGTCGGCGAGATCGGCTTCTTTGCAAATATCCCGCGTACCGCCGATGTCATCGCCATTCGCGATACGAGCGTGCTGGTGCTGACCCGTGCCGCCTATCAGAGGCTCGCCGAGGAAACGCCTGCCGTCGTCGAGGCGCTGATGGCGGCATTGGCGCGGCGCTTTGCCAAGGAAACCGCGCGCCTCATCCCGGTTCGCGCCTCGCCGAGGGCGCGAACCGTGGCGCTGATCGATGGCGGATCGGAGCCGCTGCCGGCGGCGTTCGAATCCCGGATGCGCGAAGGGCTGGCGGCGGCCGGCGCCGAGATCGTCGACCTTTCGCGCCTGCGGGCGATGTTTCCGCGGCGCGAACTCGACGCCTCCGAAGTCACCGAGTGGCTCAACAACCTCGAACATGTGGCCCCGCTGGTGGTCTACATGGGGGGCCGCGAAACATCGGTCTGGGCGCGCAAGGCGATCCGCCAGGCCGACATGGTCGTGTTCGCCTGCCGCGGCGACGCGCCCGCGGCGGCACTGACCGAGATCGAGGCTTTTGCCTGCGAGGTGCACCCCGCATCGGCACGGCGCGTCGTGCGCATTCACGACCGGCGGCACGGCGAGGTCAGCGGCACCGCGGCCTGGCTCGCCCGGTTGCCGTGCTTCATGCATCACCATGTGGCGCTCGAAGACCAGGCCGATATCGAGAGTCTGATCCGGTTTCTGTCCGGCCGGGCCATCGGATTTGTCGCCGCCGGCGGCGGCAGCCTCGGTACGGCGCATGTCGGAATCTACCAGGCCTTCCGCGAGCGCGGCGCGGTGTTCGACATCTTCGTCGGCACCAGCGTCGGTTCAGCGATGGCGGCAGGCTTTGCCAAGAACCTCGAGGCCGAACATCTCGAACGCGGCACGCACGAGATCTTCGTCAGGAGTCGCAGCCTTCGGCGGCCGACCTGGCCACGCTATTCGCTGCTGGATCACAAGGCGTTCGATCGCTCGCTCGCCGAGCAATATGGCGCCGACTGCCGGATCGAGGATTGCTGGCGTCCGTTCGCCGCCGTTGCGACCAACCTGTCGACCCACAATCTGGAACTGATCCGGACGGGGGTGCTCTGGCAGGCGGTTCGCGCCTCGAGCGCAATCCCGGGCCTGTTGCCGCCGTTCTACACGCCGAAAGGCGAAATGCTGGTCGATGGCTGCCTGATCGACAACGTGCCGCTGGCGCCGATGCATCAATTGAAGAGCGGCCCCAACTTGATCGTGCACTTCGGCGAACCGGCGGCCGAGATGTTTGACGTCGACTATAGCGCGCTGCCCGGGCGGTTCGAACTGATCGCAGCGATGCTGACGCCGTTCCGCAAAAAGCTGCTTCCCGCCGCACCAAGTGCCGTCAACGTGCTCTGGCGCAGCCTCGTGGCCCATCAGCGTTATGACACGTTGCCGGCCGGGCCGTTCGATGCGGTGATGCGGCCTCCGGTTCCCGATGGCATCGATGTGACGGATTTCGACCTCCACACGGAGATTTTCGACGCGTCCTATTTGTGGGCCCGAGCGGCCATCGATGCACTGGAGGCGGAGGGCAATCCCGCCATCGCGGCGATCCTCGCCACCGGGACTGCGGTGACAAAGCGGCCGCCCGAACCCGCCGGCCTGCCGCGTGAGGCACGATCCGGTTGAGCTGCGGTGCAACCTTCGCCTGAACCGGGCAGGGTCGGATCAACTCGCAAGGAGTCGGGGCACTTCATAAGGATAAGAGACCAAAGTAGGCAGGACACCGGGCGTGCCGCCATCAAAAACCTGATCCGCCCGGCCAAATCGGTGCTAACCTTCGTTGATCTTCTCACCATCGATGGGGACGTCCGATGTACAAGAAGGTTCTTCTCGCCTATGACGGGTCGGTCGAGGGGCGGCGCGCGTTGCGGGAAGGCGCAAAGCTCGCGCAGCTGTGCCGGGCCGAGGTGTTTTTGCTGGCTGTCGTCGAGGTCTCTTCGATCATGACGCCGGAGGCCGGGCTCACGATCCCGATCGAACTGCAGACCGAGGACTACAAGGCCATCCTGAACGAAGGCTGCGATCGGCTGAGGGCGCTTGGCTTTACGCCGAATGCGCGGCTGGAAGTCGGGGATGCCGGACAAAAGATCGCCGAGGTCGCCGAGGAGATCGGCGCGCATCTCGTCGTCGTGGGCCACCGCCCGCAGGGCGCGCTGGCGCGCTGGTTCGGCTCCATCGGCAGCTATCTCGTCAAGCGCCTGCGCTGCAGCGTGCTGGTCGCGCAGACCGAGATCAGCGATGCCGAATTCGAGCGGCTGAAGCCGCCGGCCGAGCAGGCGGCTTCGTAGCGAGCGTCGCAACGAAAGTTCCGTCGTTCGCTACGCCGGAACAATGATCTTGCCGATCGGCCAAAGCGCGATTCCGGCGAGCTTGAGGTGCGCCCAGGCAAAGGGAATGCCGATGATGGTGACGGCCAGCAGGATGGCCGTGATGACGTGCCCAAGCGCCAGCCACCAACCCGCCAGCACCAGCCAGATGATGTTGCCGATCACCCCGAGCGGTCCGGTGCCGATATCTTCCTGCCCGGTGTAGGCGTCGCGCGAGACGGCCGTGAAGCCGAACGGAAACAGCGTGTAGGCCGCGATATTGAAGGCGGCCCGGGCCCAGGGAATGCCGATGATGGTGATCGCCATGATGACAGCGGCGACCAGCCAGCCGAACGCCATCCACGCGCCGCCCAGCACGATCCAGATGATATTGAGAAGCAACGAGACCGGGGACATGAACATCTCCACCTTGGCGCGAGCGCCGACGAAATCGAAATAGTGCTGCAGGCGCCGCCGTTCAACCCGATTGCGGCCGCCCGTTGAGACGCTAGACTGCTTCGAGCACACGATTTTGACGCCGATCAAGCAACAGGCGCCCAGCAAGCGCGTCAATGGAAGAGGCCATCATGCGTCCACTCGAATTTGGCTGGTACCTGCCCACGCACGGCGACACCACCGCCTACGGCCTGATGGAGGCGCAGATTCCGGGCTCTCCCGAATTGTGTGACCGCGTGGTGGCCGCGGCGGAGCAGGCCGGCTTCGAGTATCTGCTGATCCCCGTGGGCTCTGTGTGCTGGGAGGCGTGGATTACAGGCGCCTTCATGGCGGCGCGCTCCTCCCGCATCAAGCCGCTGATCGCCGCGCGGCCCGGCTACATCAATCCGGTGCTGCTCGCCAAGATGATCTCGACCTTCGACCAGATGTCGGGCGGGCGCATCTGCATCAACCTGATCGCCGGCCAGAACGAGAGCGAGGTCGAAGGCGAGGGCGTGCGCTATCCGAAGGAAGAACGCTACGCGCTGATGGAGGAGGAGGTCTCGATCATCAAGGCGCTGTGGACGACGCGGGGACCGGTGAATTTTGAAGGCAAGTTCCACACGCTGTCGGGTGCGCATATACGGCCGCGCCCGCTGCAGCAGCCCTTTCCAAAATTCTATCTCGGTGGCGGCTCGCGCCAGGCCTGGGAATTGTCGGCGAAACATTCCGACGTGCACCTGTTCTGGGGCGACCTGCCGGAAAGGATCGCATCGAACATTGCCGAGATCAGGCAGATGGCCCGCGCGCATGACCGTGAAAACGACATCGGCTTCGGCATGCGGCTGCAGGTGATCTGCCGCGAGAACGAGGCGGACGCCTGGGAGGCGGCGGACCAATTGGTGCGCCACGCCACCGAGCGGCAGAAGCAGGAAATGAAGACGCTCTACAACAAGTCGGAAGCCAACATGCGCGTGCAGCAGCTCGCCCGCGAGCACGGCGATCTCCTGCTGCCGCATCTGTGGACCGGTATCACAAAAGTTCGCCCGGGCGCCGGCATCGCCGTGGTCGGCAATCCCGCGCAATGCGCCGACACGCTGCAGCAGTTCATCGATGCCGGCTGCCATTCGTTCTGTCTGTCGGGCTACCTGCACGACGAGGAGGCCGAGCGTTTCGGCAGGCTGATCCGCCCGATCCTCGCGGAGAACAATCGCGGCCGCTGGGCGGCCTAGCGTGAAGAAAACGCGTCAGAAGAGAATCTGGCGTCAGGCCGAAGCCCGCATGCCATCGGCGGCGATACCCAGCACCGCGCGCAACTGCGAAGCCGGCTTCGGCGCGCTGAAAAGATAGCCCTGCATCTGGTTGCAGCCGAGCCGGCGCAGGATCCCGCGCTGCTGTTCGGTCTCGACGCCCTCCGCCGTGGTGGTCATGCTGCGGGCTGCCGCGATGCTCACCACCGCCTGCACGATCGCCGCCGAGCCGTTGTCCTCGATGTCGGTGACAAAGCAGCGGTCGATCTTGATCTTGTCGAACGGGAACCGCTTCAGATAGCTCAGCGAGGAAAAGCCGGTGCCGAAATCGTCCAGCGCGATCCGCACGCCGATGGCGCGAAGCTGATGCAGGATCGCCAGCGCGGTTTCGTCGTCATGGATCAGCACCGCCTCGGTGATCTCGATCTCGAGCCGGTCCGGCGGCAAGCCAGAGGCGGCGAGCGCGCCGGTGATCCGCAACGCCAGCGTCGGCGACTTCAACTGGATCGGTGAAACGTTGACGGCCAGCCGGACATGGGATGGCCAGCCGGCGGCCTCAGTGCAGGCGGTCTGCATGACCCAGTCGCCGAGTTCATTGATCAGGCCGGTATCCTCGGCGACCGGAATGAACTCCGCCGGCGAGACCATGCCGCGCTCCGGATGGCGCCAGCGCAGCAGCGCCTCGCAGCCCGTCACCTCGCCGCTCGCGAGATCCAGCAGCGGCTGGTAGTGGAGTTCGAAGCCGCCGTCGGCCAATGCCTGGCGAAGATCCTGCTCCATCGCGAGCCGTGCCTTGGCACGGGCGTCCATGGCCGGTTCGAAGAACCGGTGGGTGCGGCGCCCGCTCGCCTTGGCGGCGTACATCGCAAGATCGGCGTTCTTGATCAACTGGTCCAGATCGGTGCCGTCCTGTGGCGCCAGCGCGATGCCGATGCTGGCGTCGGTCGAGAGGTGATGGCCGAGGCACTGATACGGCTGCCGGATCGCCTCGTAAATCCGCGTGATGAACTCCTCGACGTCGGTGCGGTCGCCGACGGCGGTATGGATCACCGCAAACTCATCGCCTCCCAGCCGGGCGATCAGATCGGTCGATTCGAGGCAGTCCTTGATGCGGGCGGCGACGGCCTTCAGCAGTTCGTCGCCGACATGGTGCCCGAGCGAGTCGTTGATGCCCTTGAATTCGTCGATGTCGATGTAGAGCAGGGCGAATTGCCTGCCGTGCACGACGTTCGCGAGCTCGCGCTCGATCTGTTCGCGAAACAGCACACGGTTCGGAAGGTCGGTCAGCGCGTCGTAATGCGCCAGATGCGCGATCCGTTCATTGGCGAGCCGGCGTTCGGTCACGTCATCGACGACGTTGATGAGGTAACGTGGCTCGCCCGCGGGATTGCGGATCGCCAGCCGCTGCGAGGTGATGAAGCGCGGCCCCATCGCCTGGCTTTCCCAGACATGCTCGTCCTTGAACAGGCCGTCTGGCGATTGCAGCGTCTTCTCTTCGTCCGCCGCGATGACGTCGGCGGAGGCGCTCGGAAAGATATCCTTGGCCGTCTTGCCGACGATCAGGTCGCGCGGAATGCCGAACTGGGTCTCGGCCACGCTGTTGACCAGCAGATAGCGGCGGTCGTGCACGTCCTTCACGGTGATCTGCGACGGGATGTGGTCGATGATCTGGCTCAGGAAGGCGTAGTTCCGGTCACGCTCCTGCTCGAGACGGCGGCGTTCGGTGATGTCCTCCATGGTGGCGACCCAGCCGCCGTCCGCCAGCGGCTTGCTGACCGCCATGAAGGAGCGCCCGTCCGGGCATTGCACGATGCTGTGGTCGACCTGGCCACGGGCAATGTTTCGCATGATGGCGGCGCAGAACCGTTCGACATCGCCGGCGAACGAGCCGGTGTCCTTGCGATGCTGCATCAGCTCGCGGAAAGGACAGCCCGGCTTCACGATATCGGTCGACAGGCCGTACATGTCGATATAGCGGCGGTTGAAGGTGACGACGCGCGCCGAGGCGTCGAACGTCACCAGGCCCTGGATCATGTTGTTCAGGGCGGTGTCGAGCCGCCCCCGTTCCGCTTCCAGCCGCCTCTGGGCTTCCCGGCTTTGCCGGGTGATCTGGCGAATGATCAGGAACAGGGTCAGGGCGATTACTGCCGCCGTCATCGCTGCCGCCAGAACGAGGAACTTGGTCTGCTCGCGCCAATCCGCCAATGCAGCGTCAACCGTGTTGGTCGCGACCACGACGCCCGGGTAATGCTCGAGCGGAGTAGCGGTTCCCAGCCGTTCCGTTTGATCGACCGGGCTTTGCATGCGTAGCGACTGCTGTCCGCCGTGGTCCCGGACACGCCGCAGCAACGGCGCATTGGCAAAGTTCTGTCCGATCAGTTCGTCGACTCGCGGATACCGCGACAGCATGGTGCCGTCGGTATGAAACATCGAGATGGAAGCGCCGGTCCCGAGCGCGACGGGCGCGAAGAACTTCTCATAATTGACGGGATCGATACGCCGCGTCATCACGCCGAGAAAGACGCCGTCTTCGCCGCTCAACCGGTGGGCAATGATGGAGTTCATGTTGCCCGCAATCTGGCTGCGGACGGATTCAGTCAGTATCGACGCCGATCGCGGATCGAATTTGAAGGTCTTGAAGTAGGTTCGTTCGGAAATATTGTGAGCCGGCGCCGGGGACGGTCGCGACCAGTTGATCATGTCGCCGTCGGAATCGAAGATGGAGACGTCGCCGAGATAGGAGAGAACGCCGGCCTTGGACCTCAGTATCTCATGGGCCTCCGGGCTCGCGATGCGCTCCCTGAAATCCGTCTCGGAGGCGAAGCCGGAAATCTTCAGCCGCGTGATCAGGGTGGCGGCAATGGTGTTGGCGTCCTCGAACTGCTGGTCGAAGTGGCGCGCGAGCACCAGAGCCGTGTTTTCCAGCTCTCGCTCGCTGTTGACCAGCGCGCGTTCTCGGAATTCGCCGGCCATCATGATGGTGCCGAAGAAGATCGCCGCCACCAGCAGGCCGCCGCAAAGCGTCAGCCACAGCACCGGCCCCCGGATCGTGGCGGCAAGGTGCCGTCCGATAGCCGCGGTTCGGGACTTCAAGTCCTGTACCTGGTGAAGCAGATCGAGCATTTCCCCTTTCTCTCCGGGGGACTTGCATACGATACAGGCCGGTCACAAGCCGTTAGGAAATCCGGTTACCGAGGGGTTAACGTCAAAACGACAGCGTGAAACCGCTGCCTGTGCCGGCCAGGTGACCGCTCAGCGGCGATAGCCGCCACCGCGCGAATAGGCCGGGCGGCCTTCCGGCGCCGGCCGGCTGGCGAGGCCGGCGCGCGCTTCGCTGGCGCGCGGAGGCGTCAGCTTGAGATCCTCCAGGAAAATCGGACGGGCGAAGTAGAAGCCCTGCGCGTAGCGGATCTTGGTCGCCGCCTGGAGATACGCCAGTTCCTCGTAGGTCTCGACGCCCTCGGCGATCACGGTCATGCCCAGCGCTTCGCTCAGCGACTCGATCGCCCGCAGGATACCCTGGCTGCGCGGGCGCTGATGGATGTCGGTGATGAAGGAGCGGTCGATCTTGATTTCATCGGCGGTGATGTCGGCCAGCGCCGACAACGATGAATAGCCGATCCCGAAATCGTCGATCGAGATTCCGATCCCGAGCTTGCGGAAGATCGGCAGAATCTCGTCCTGGAAATGCGTCTTGGTAACGAAAGCATCTTCCGTCACCTCAATCATGAAGCGGCTCGGAAATCCGGTCGCCTCGAGCGCCTGCGCGAACGGACGCATGAATTCGGGATTGCCGGCCTGCTTGGCCGCGACGTTGATGCTGATCGTGGTGTCGGCGCCGAAGCTTTCGTTGATCAGGTCGATCGATTTGACGATCTCCGCCAGGACGAGATGGGTCAATTCGTCGATCAGCCCGAGTTCGGTGGCGAGGTTGATGAAGGTGCCGGGAGCCTGTATCACGCCTTCATCGTCGCGCAGGCGCACCAGCGCCTCGATGCCCTTGACCTCCCTGGTCCGGATGTCGACCTTGGCCTGGAAGGCGCAGCAGAAGCGCTTCTCCAGGATGGCGAGCCGCAATGATTGCTCGATCTTCATCCGCGCCAGCGCCTCGCGCTCCATGCTGGAGTCGAAGAACACCGCGGCGCCCTTGCTGCCGTTCTTGACGCGGTACATTGCAATATCGGCGTTCTGCCGCAGCACGTCATAGCTGCGGCCATGATCCGGATAGAGGCTGACGCCGATCGAGGTGGAGGCGAATATTTCCGACTCGTCGATGAAGAACGGTGCTTTCAGCCGCTGCAGGATGAAGTGGATGAATTCCGCGACCTCGCTCTCGCTCTGGATCGGATTGAGCAGCAGCATGAATTCGTCGCCGCTGATCCGCGACAGGATGTCGGACTCGCGCAGGTCGAGGCCGAGCCGCTTGGCCATCTCCATCAGCAACGCGTCGCCGACCGAATGGCCGTAGTAGTCGTTGATGTGCTTGAAATTGTCGACGTCGAGAAAGGCCAGCGCGAAACGGCCCTGTGCGTTCTCGCGCTTCAGGAGCTTGTTGACGCGATGCTCGATCACGCGCCGCGTCGGCAGGCCGGTCAGCTGGTCATAATAGGATGACCGGAACAGATTGTCTTCGAGCGCCTTCTGTTCGGTGATGTCGGCGGAAGTCGAGATCAGAAGGTTTCGCTCTGCGATCCGGACCGGCCGGTGCGAGGTCAGGAAAACCTGCTTGTTCGCCCCGTCGCTGACGGCTTCTTCCAGCACGGCAGAGCTGCCGGTGCGCAGCAGTTCGAGGCAGGTATCCTGGCGCTCGCTCAGTTGCGAGGCCACGGGCGCGGCGGCGGCCTTCTGCAGCAGGGCAGCGGCCACCTCGTTCACCAGCAGAAACTCGCCTTGCTCGTCCTGAACCGTCACCCCGGTCGGAAGCAATCTCAATACATCCCGCAGGATGCTCAAATCGGAATCGAAAGCGCCTTCATCGGCAGCCTGCGTCGTCGCCGACTGAAAATCATTCTTTTGAGAGCCGTACATGGCCGCGAATTCTGGCAAAGTCCCTTGTAGGTTTGGTTAAGTGGAACTCTGAAAAGCCGTGACATTCCTGCAAGCGCCACATTGGAGCGGCGGTCGGCTCGATCGTCATTAACAGAGTGTCAACGAAGAGCCTGAACGCCTGCGGCAGCCGTTGCGGCCCAGGCGCCCGCGTCGTTGAACGAAAGTTGCAGGCAGGCTCAGCTTGCCGGGATTCGGCATTGCATCGTGCAGTGAACGCCGGTCTTGAGGAAGCGAATGTCGGTCTTGCCGTCGAATGCACGCAGCGCCGATTCCAGCAGCTTGGTGCCAAAGCCGGCGGGCCCGACCTGTTCGATCGTGGGGCCTTCGGTTTCGTCCCAGGTGACATTGAGGCGATCATCCGACACCGACCAGGACACCTGCAGCAGCCCGCGGGCCGAGGAAAATGCGCCGTACTTCCCGGCATTGGTCGCCAGTTCGTGGAAAACCAGCGCGAGGCTGACCGCGAGCTTGGCCGGAAGAAACAGCGGGTCGCCGTTCAGGTTGAACCGGACGTGACCGTAGGGCCCAAGCTCCGAGCGCAGCATGTCCTTGATGTCGCAGCCGACGCCGTCCATCCGTGCGACCATATCGTCGGTCGCCGACAGCGCGCGGATCCGGTGGTCGATCGTGCCCCAGACCTCGGGCTGGTCGTGGAGGACCTGGTGCAGCACGGCGTGGATTGTCGAGGTCTTGTTCTTCAGCCGGTGCTGCAGCTCGTCGACCAGCAGCTTGCGGTATTCCTCCTCGCGGATCAGGCGCCTGGAGATTTCCCGCTGCTGCCCGACGATCGTCCGGTAATGCTCGACCCCCCAGATGGTGAAGCCGCACACCACCCAGAAAATCAGCATCAGGGCAAATCGCGCAGGATCGGCATGCTCGCTGCCGAAATTGACTGCCATGCCGAGCGCTCCTCCCGCGAGCGCGGTCGCCATGCCGACCCGGGAGCCGCCGACGGCAGTAGCGAAAAATACCGCCGGGAAATACGGCGTGAAGAACACGTCCGGACGCAGCTGGGCCAATCCCCACCGCGCCAGGGTCCCCAGGGCAAGACAGCCCACTGCGAAACCGGTGCTGAAAAGCGGCGAAGGTTGGGAAATTCCCTGCCAGCCATACCGGAACTCGTCGATCAACTTCTTCATCGGTATTGTCACTTCACGTGATCCGCGAATCCAAAATAAGGCCAAGCATGGGGAAATTCCGGGATTTCACCGTGAACGCGAGCCGCCTGCCGGATCGGCGGCCGCAACTGGAATGGAACAAGCTCGCTTGCGTTGTCGGCGGCGGGCGGGAATATTGAGCCAAACTGATACCGGCAGGGGGACGACATGGGACGGCTGGACGGCAAGATCGCGGTCATTACGGGGGCGACGAGCGGCATCGGGCTGCATACCGCCGAAATATTCGTGGCCGAGGGCGCGAAAATCGTCATCGCCGGGCGCCGCGCGCCGGAAGGCGAGGCGCTGGCCAAAAAACTCGGCGCCAACTGCGTCTTTCGTCAGACCGATGTCACGGAGGAGGTGCAGATGCAGGCGCTGATCGCGCTTGCGGTCGAGAAATTCGGGCGCATCGATTGCCTGTTCAACAACGCCGGCGGTCCGGCGCAGACCGGCGGCATCGAAGGTCTCGAGGTCGAGAAGTTCGACGCCGCGATGGCGACGCTGGTGCGCAGCGTGATGCTCGGCATGAAACACGCCGCCCCCCATATGCGGAAGCAGGGCTCCGGCAGCATCATCAACAATGGCAGCATTGCCGGCCGGCTGGCGGGTTTTTCGTCGTCGATGGTCTATGGCGCGGCAAAGGCGGCCGTCATCCACCTGACCAAATGCGTGGCGATGGAGCTCGGCGAATCCAACATTCGCGTCAACTCCATTTCGCCCGGCGCGATCGCGACCGGCATCTTCGGCAAGGCGCTCGGCCTGTCGGTGGAGGACGCCGAAAAGACACCCGCCGTGATGCGCGAAGCCTTCAAGTCCGCGCAGCCGATCCCGCGCGCCGGATTGCCGGAGGATATCGCCCGCGCCGCGGTGTTTTTGGCGAGCGACGAATCTTCCTTCGTCAATGGCCACGACCTGGTGGTGGACGGCGCGATGACCGGCGGCCGCAACTGGAGCCAGCAGCAGCAGGGCTACGTCACGATGCGCAAGGCGTTCGATCAGGGCGCGGGGTAGAGATAGCCCGTCATCGCGAGCCAACGGGTCGGGCGAATGCCCGCCCGATGACAGGCTCCGCGAAGCAATCCATGCGGCTACAAAGAAAGAATGGATTGCTTCGTCGCTACGCTCCTCGCAATGACGGCTAAATATTCGATTGGGTAAGGAGAGACGCAGATGTCGGCAACGTTCCGCCCGTCGCCGCTGACCGAAGGCCGGCCCGTCTACCTCGCCGTCATCGCCGGCCTCGCCTGCGCCTTCGTCATCGGCAAGGCGCTGCCCTCGACCATGGATGCGATCTCGGCGGTGATCGAGCCGCTCTGCGCCAACAGCGTTTCGTCCGGTTCGACACAGGACGTCGTCGAGCCGATCGCCTCGCACGCGCTGCCGAACGTGCCGGGCAAGCGCGTCACCATCGTACGCGTGTTCTACGGCCCCGGCGGCTTCACCCGCGCGCATCGCCATGCCGGCACCGTCACCGCCTACATCACCAAGGGCGAAATCCGTTCGCAGCTCGCCGGCGGTCCGGTCGAAACCTTCAAGGTCGGCCAATCGTTCTTCGAGCCGCCCGGCGCCGTGCATCTGGTCTCGGCCAACGCCAGCAACACCGAACCTGCCGAATTGATCGCGGTGTTCGTCGCCGACGAGGGCGCGCAGCTGACGACGTTCGTGGAGTAGTCAGCCGACCGTTGAACCCGCATGGTGAGGAGGCGCTTGCGCCGTCTCGAACCATGAGGCCCGGCTCGTGCCATTCATCCTTCGAGACGCCGCAGAGCCTGTCATCGGGCGCGCATTCGCGCGACCCGTTGGCGGCTCCTCAGGATGAGGTCCGACAGCGTATCCGACGCCAGCGCTGACCGCTCTCACACCGGCTTCAGCACCACGCGCAATCCGTCGCGCGGCTTCGGGATCGGCCACATCTGCCAGTCCGGCTTGTAGCCGGGCTCCAGCGACACTTCGAGATTCTGCAGGAAATGCCGCGCAAAGCATTTAGCCTGCATGTAGGCGAAGTGCAGGCCGAGGCACATATGGGCGCCGCCGCCGAACGGCACCCAGGCGAAGCGATGCCGGCCACGCTGGGACTCGTCGTTGAAGCGCAGCGGATTGAATTTTTCCGGATCCGGCCAGATCTCGGGCATGTGGTGCGTGAACAGCGGGTTGACCCCGACCATGGTGCCGGCCGGAATCGCATAGCCCCTGAACGAGAAGTCGCGCACCGCGCGCCGCGGCATCGAGGGCACCGGCGGCTTCAGCCGCAGTGCCTCCTTGAACGCCATCTCCGTCAGCGGCATGGCGTTGAGATGGTCAAGGCTGGTGGGTTGGTCTGCCGCAATCCCGAGCACGCCGACTTCGTCGCGCAGTTTCTGCTGCCAGTCGGGATGAGCGGCGAGTTCGCCGACGAACGAAGTCAGGGACGAGGTCAGCGTGTCGTGCGCGGCCATCATCAGGAAGCTCATGTGATCGACGATGTCCTGCTCGGACAGCAGCGCGCCATTGTCATGCGTCGCCTGGCATAGCTGCGAGAACAGATCGTCGCCGCCGCCCCGGGAGCGCCGGATCGGAATCTGCTCGGCGAAGTAGGCGATGATGCGCTTGCGGCCCTTGACCCCGCGCGCCATCTGCGTGCCCGGCAGCGGCCTCCGGATCGGCGCCACGGCCGCGGCTACCATGTCGACGAAGGCGCGGTTGATCTCGTCGACCTCCGGTCCGATGTCGGCCCCCAGGAACGAAGTCGCGGCAAGGTCGAGGGTGAGCTGCTTCATCGCCGGGTAGACCTGCATTTTGCGCGGCCCGGCCTTCCATTGCGCCACGCGGGCGGCGATGCCCTTGTCGAGTTCGGTGAAATACGACTTCATCGGCTCGCTCTTGAAGGCGAACGACAACGCGCGGCGGTGCTCCCTGTGTTCATCGAAGTCGCGCAGCATCAGGCCATTCGGGAACAGCAGGCCGAGAATGCGGCCCCAGCCGTGCTCGGACGAGAATTGCTTGGCCTGGTCGAACATGACAAGCTCGTTGGCGTCGGGCCCGAGCAACACGATACTCGTCTCGCCGAACAGATGGCTGCGGTAGCACAGGCCGTATTTCGCCGCGTTCTTCTCAATGTGCCCTTTGGGGTCGGCGAGCACTTCCAGCGTCTTGCCGATGAAGGGCCAGCCCTCGTCACCGGGAATATGCGTCAGCGAATTGCGCTTTGGCGGCGTGAAGCTGTAGGTGGGGGCAGCGATACCCTGCATCGACATGGCAATTGCTCCGGTTGAGCCACGAAGTCGCAAATATTATCCACTGCGCCGGCGGCTTTGTCGCGGCCTGAATACGGCCGGCGGCGAGTTCGGACATAGCCCGGGCCGGTAAACAACTCTTTGTCTCATCCACGAAAAACGGCGCGGAACACTGCTCCGCGCCGTTCACCAATTGTTGTTCGGGCGTCTTCGTCACGCCTTGCGCTTGAGGGCTTCCTTCTGCAGGTCCGGCGCGTTGACGGTCGGGATCGCCACCCGGCCCGGGCCGGTGAGCGGCAGCGCGGCGGCGGCCTTTTCGTTTTCCATGATCTTTGCCATTACGGCCTGGCCCGCCCGCTCGAACACTGCGCGGTTCTCGATCAGGAATTTTTGTGATTCACGCAGCTTGGTGATGTAGCCGTTGATCTCGGGGATCACGTAGCGCGCCACCATGTCCCAGCTCCGGCGGGTGTTTTCCGGGTTGGCCCAGTCATGCACGAAGCCGACGATGGTGCCGACGCCGCCCGAGACATGCAGCAGGTTCTTGATGGTCTTCACCAGATCGTCCGGCGTGCCGATCGTCGAGGCGGCATTCTCGCCGCCCGCGGTTTTCTCCACGGCGTCCTCGGGCGACTTGAACGGCTCCACCCCCGGCCGCTGCAGCGTGCGGACCGTATACTCATTGTGCCAGCGCATCAGGCCGGCGCCGGCCTCTTGCTGCGCCTTTTCGCGGGTCTCGGCGATGTGCCAGCTCAGGAGCACGCGCCAGTCGGAACGGCTGACGGTGGTGCCGGCCTTCTTCGCGGCGTCCTCGGCAAAGCCCCACTGCGTCCCCAGCGACATCAGGCCCTGCGTCGACATCGAGCCGAGCGAGATGATGCCGATGCCGTATTTGCCGGCGAGCGTCATGCCCGAGGGCGAAATCTGCGAGGCCACCACGAATGGCATGTCCTCCTGCAGCGGCAGCAATTGCAGCGCGGCGTCCTGCATGGTGAACCAGTCGCTCCTGGCGGTGACGCGCTCGCCCTTGAACAGGCGGCGGATGATCGCGATCGCCTCGTCCTGGCGGTCGCGCTGCGTCATCGGGTCGATGCCGAGCGTATGCGCGTCGGAGGCCAGCGCGCCGGGGCCGGAACCGAAGATGGCGCGGCCGCCGGTCATCCAGTCGAGCTGCACCATGCGCTGCGCGACATTGTAGGGGTGATGATAGGGCAGCGAGACCACGCCGGTACCGAGCTTGATGCGCTTGGTGCGTTCGCCGGCGGCGGCGAGGAACATTTCCGGCGAGGCGATCATTTCCCAGCCCGAAGAATGGTGCTCACCGCACCAGAACTCGTCATAGCCGAGCGCGTCGATTTGCTCGACGAAATCGAGGTCGCGGCGGAATTGCAGCAGAGGATTCTCGCCGATCGGATGGTGGGGGGCGAGAAAGGCTCCGAACTTCAGGCGTGACATGGGGTTTTCTCTCCGGAATTTTTGTTCTTTGGGATTTCTCACGTCGCAAGGTACGGGGTGGGGAAGGGCAAGGCAATGCTTCGAGCCGGGCCGTCCGCGCATGGTTGTCGCGCAAAGATGGGCAGCATGCCGTAGCCCGGAATTCGGCGTCCCCTTGGCGGATTGAATCAACCCGCCTGGCGTTCGCGCGTCGCTCGCGGGATCGCAGGAGCCGGCGTCCTAGAGGCTCACGTTCCAGTTCTCCTTTGCCGTCGACAGCGTAATCAGCGTCTCGGTTCGCTCCACGCCATCCACCGCCTTGATGGTGTCGGTGAGAAACCGTTCGAGATCGCGCGTGGTGCCGACGCGGACCTTCAGGAGATAATTCCAGGCGCCGGTGATGTGATGGCATTCCAGCACGTCGGGCGATGCCTTCACCCTTTCCAGAAAGCTCGCCTCGACCTTCGGGTTGCTCCAGCTCACCATGATGAAGGCGAGCAGGTTCATCCCCACCGCTTCGGGCGCGATGCGGGCGTGAAAGCCGGAAATCATGCCGGTACGAACCAGCCGCTTGATGCGGTCGTTGATTGTGGAAACGGCGACGCCGATCTTCTCGCTGAGCGCCGCCAGCGGCTGGCGGTCGTCTTCCTGCAGCAGCATCAGGATTTGCCGGTCGGTGTCGTCCAGTTTTGCCATCGCCGCCTCGCCGCAAGTCTGCGGAATTGGATTTCGTGCCGATCGCCTGCGACTCTTGGTGTTACCGACCCGGCAAATTTCCGGCATCTGTCGCCAAAGCCACGATAGCAGCGGAAATGGCCGTTTCAACCAGCGACCCATAGTGGAATCTGCGGTGTTGTATCGCCTCGCTTGCTGCAGCCTGCCGACAAGCCGTTGTACCTGAAAACGCCCAGGATCCGTGCTGAACTATTGTGGCCAGCTGCTTTGCGACAACGAGCAGCAAGAACTCGTCGGTGCGGCTATCGAGACGTTGCTGATGCTGCCCGCGGCCGTTCGCATCGTCGCTTCTCATTGCTGACGTGGATGCGCCGAATCACGGCATGACAAATTCACGTCAACCCGCAAAATTTGATTGTGGGGAATGACAGTGCACGGTCTTTTTATTTTGCAGTGCAGCAACTAATTGTTCAGGGTGTGCGTTAAGAGCAATCACTCCCGGAGCAGCATTTGTCTCTCGCCAAGAACGTGGAATTCCTGCGCCATTTCCCGCGATTGAGCGGGTTCAATGGCCTGGGAATCTATGGCCTGAATTCATCGACGGGAATCCGCAGCCCTCTCGTCGAAATCGACGACTTCGGCACCAATCCCGGCGCGCTCAGGATGTTCGCGTTCGTGCCCGAACCGCTGCCGCGCGCGTCTGCGCTCGTCGTTGTGCTGCATGGCTGCGGCCAGAACGCCGCCGGTTACGATTTCGGCACTGGATGGTCGATGCTTGCCAAGCGCTATGGCTTTGCGCTGCTGATGCCGGAACAACAGGGCGCCAACAACGCCAACACCTGCTTCAACTGGTTCAATCCGGGTGACGTCGCGCGCGGGCGCGGTGAAGCCGCCTCGATCAGGCAGATGATCGCGCGGATGGTCGCTGACCACAAAATCGATTCGCGCCGCATCTACGTCACCGGCCTTTCCGCCGGCGGCGCCATGACGTCGGTGATGCTGGCGGCCTATCCCGAGGTATTCGCGGGCGGCGCCATCATCGCCGGCTTGCCGTTCGGCATCGCCAGCAATGTCCGGGAAGCGCTCGGCGGCATGATGCAGTCGACATCGCGGCCGGCCGATCAACTGGGCGGGTTCGTGCGCAAGGCTTCGAAGCACGGGGGGCCCTGGCCGAAGGTTTCGGTGTGGCACGGCAGCGCCGATCGCACGGTGAACCCGGGCAATGCCAACGAGATCGTCAAGCAGTGGCTCGACGTTCACGGCCTGCCGCCGGAGCCGATGTCCACCGGCGAAGTCGATGGCCATCCGCGCGAGGTGTGGTGGAATGCCGACGGCGAAACCGTCGTCGAGTCCTACACCATCACCGACATGGCCCACGGCACGCCGCTGGGGCTGGCCGGCAATGACGAGCCCTATGGCGCAGAAGGCGCGTTCCTGATCGAGGCCGGGATCTCGTCATCCTATCACATCGCGAACTTCTTCGGCCTGACGGAGCGCCTCAATCAGGCCGTCGATGCGCCTGCGATGGGTTCGACACCCGCGCCGAAGGTCACGCCGTCGGCAGCCACGGCATCGCTGCAGTCATTGGATGTCGCCGCGAGGCTGTGGTCGCGGGCCAACAAGCCGGTCCGGCAGACCAGGCCGGTGCCGCGCGAACCCAGGCGCCGGGGCATCGACGTCGGCGCCGTCATCACCCGGGCGCTGACGGCCGCGGGATTGATGAAATAGCCCCCGAAACAGCCGCGCCGGACTTCAGGCCGGCGGAATCAGGTTCACATCTCGCCGGTGATGAACGGATTGGTCATCCGCTCCTGGCCGATGCTGGAGCCGGCGCCATGGCCGCAGATGAAGCCGACATCGTCGCCGAGCGGCAGCAGCTTTTCCTTGATCGAGTTGATCAGCGTGGCGTGGCTGCCGCCGGGCAGGTCGGTGCGGCCGACCGAGCCGTTGAACAGCACGTCGCCGACATGGGCGAAGCGAAGTTCCTTGTTGAAGAACACCACGCTGCCGGGCGAATGGCCGGGGCAGTGCAGGATGTCGAAGGTGAGTTCGCCGATCGTGACCTGATCGCCCTCGTCGAGCCAGCGATCGGGTCCGAAATTGCGCACGCCAGTCATACCGAAGCGCTCGCCGCTGCTGACGACGTTGTCGAGCAGGTATTTGTCGGCGATGTGCGGGCCCTCGATCTTCACCTGCAGCGTGTCGCGCAACTCGGCCGCGCCGCCGACATGGTCGATATGGCCGTGCGTCAGCCATATCTTTTCGACCGTCACGCCGGTTTGCTTGATCGCTTCCAGGATCCTGGGAACGTCCCCGCCGGGGTCGATCACCACGGCCTTCTTGGAAGGCTCGTGCCAGATAATGGTGCAGTTCTGCTCGAACAGCGTAACCGGCACGATCATCGCGCCGGCCTTCGCCTGGGTTTCGGCCTGGGTCTCGGTTTTGTCATCCATGGCAGGCACCATATTGCACACTGAAAAGGGGTCAACACGCCGACGAACCGATATGTGCCCGGTTCCGGTCCGTGATAGGGTTGCGGAAGCAGTATTTAGTGGCGGAAGCTGGAAATGCATCGGTCAGATGGCGATTTCGGCCGGGATGCGCAGTCCATGAACCAGGCCTCCAAGTCGCCGCTCGGCGGGACCCGGACGACGGCACGGGCGTTTTCGATCAGCGACCGGCTCAATACGTCGGGCCTTGAGCGCGGCGACGTGCTGGCGACGACGCCGCTGACATTTCGCGTCAATGAACTGGGCGTCGCGGTGCTGTTTCGCTACGGCGTCGTCGTCCTGATCGGCCTCAACGCCCTCGAAGAAGACGATTTCCTTCGCGGACTGCAATCGCGCATGACGGGTCCGTTCGAGCGGCGCGACGAGGAAATTGCCGTCATCGAACTGTCCGGTGGCAAGGAGGAGCAGATTGCGCCCGGCGGTCCGATCTGCCTGCAGGACTTCTCGCCGGAGCGGCTGATCCTGGTCGCCGAGGCGTTGGCCAAGAGCGTCGTCCTCGCGCGGCACGAACGCGAGGTGGCCGCCGTTGTCGACGCGACCGAACCGCTTGCACGCGAACTGGCGCGGAGCGGGCGGATCAGCGGCGGTCGCGGCTCGATCCTCAAGCATATCGGCAACGCATTGTCGGTGCGTCACCGGGTGACCGGGCCAGTCGCGGTCTCGGAAAAGCCCGACATTCTCTGGGACAAGCCGCGCCTCGAGCGGCTCTATGCGCGGCTGGAAGACGAATACGAACTCAGCGAGCGCGCAGAGTCGCTGAACCGCAAGCTCGCCGTGATTGCCGAGACCGCGCAGGTGTTGACCGACATCATCGACACCCGGCGCTCGCTGCGGCTTGAAATGACTATCGTGCTGCTGATCCTGTTCGAAGTGATCGTCACGATCTACCAGCTGGCGGTCGGCCGGCATACCTGATCGTCCCGGCCAGGCGAAGCGCGAGGGACCCATATGTGGGACGTGGCTGGCTGGGTGGTTGCTGCGAAATCGGATAGGGTTCTTGACGATGGAATCACCCGCCCGCCAGGTCAGTCTCGTACCCCCGCCGGACCGCCGCCAGTCGGAGACGGCGCTGGCGATCGCGCGCGGCACGGCGCGGCTATTGCGGTCGCTGGGCTTTTCCTGCATCAGCGAACTGCCGCTGCCGTCGGGCCGGCGCGCCGACCTGGTGGCGCTGAACGAGCGCGGCGACATCTGGATCGTCGAGATCAAGTCGTCGGTGGAGGATTTGCGCGCCGACCAGAAATGGCAGGACTACCGGATGCATTGCGACCGGTTGTTCTTTGCCTTCACTCAGGATCTGCCCTGCGAGATATTCCCTGAAGATACCGGGTTGATCATTGCCGACGCCTACGGCGCACACCTGCATTGCGAGGCGCCCGAGCATCGCCTGCCGGCGGCGACGCGCAAATCGATGACGGTGCGCTTTGCGATGGCCGCTGCGCTGCGGATCAACCGGCTGGTCGATCCGCAGGGGCATGGGGAGTTTTGAGGCGGAAACTCGGTCTCCGACCCTCATCCTGAGGAGCAGGCGAAGCCTGCGTTTCGAACCATGAGGGGATAGACAGGAATTACCGCGGCGCGCGCTTGGCGAGAATTCGCTGCAGGGTGCGGCGGTGCATGTTGAGCCGCCGCGCGGTTTCGGAGACGTTGCGGTTGCACATCTCGTAGATGCGCTGGATGTGTTCCCAGCGGACGCGATCCGCCGACATCGGGTTCGACGGCAGTTCAGATTTCTCGGTGCCGCTGGCAAGCAAAGCCGCGACCACGTCGTCGGCGTCCGCGGGCTTCGAGAGATAGTCTACCGCACCCATCTTCACCGCCGTGACGGCGGTCGCGATGTTGCCGTAGCCGGTCAGCACGATCGCGCGCGCCTCGGGGCGCTTGCGCTTCAGCGCCGACACCACGTCGAGCCCGTTGCCGTCGCCGAGCCGCAAATCCACCACGGCGAATGCCGGCGCGGCCTTGCCGATCTCGGCGAGCCCGTCGGACACGGTATCGCATGATGTCACGGCGAAGCCGCGGGTTTCCATCGCGCGCGACAGGCGCTCCAGAAACGGCTTGTCGTCCTCGACGATCAGGAGAGAGCGGTCGGCGTGATCGGTCAGTTCGGTGATGGCGTTCAAGGCTGGTCATCCCCCGGGTTTCGGATAGCCTAGATATGGCGTCACAAAGCGGCCCTGCCAAGGCCGCAGAAAGTCGATCGCGCCGGTTTCTCCGTGCCTGGAACCGCCCTAAACAGCGGGGGCGGCAGCGCTTTCATCAGCTTCGAAGCGGGCGCGCGGCCACACGATCTGAACCACGGCGCCGTGATCGGGAAAGGTTCGGTTTGAGAACGACACCCTGGCGCCGGTTCGTTCCAGCAGCGTGCGGGCGATGAACACGCCGAGGCCGAGCCCGGCGCGCTGGGCCTCATCGGCGCTTCGGCGCCGTGATAAATAGGGTTCGCCGATCCGCCTCAGGATGTCCGGGGCGATGCCGGGGCCGTCGTCGGAGACGACGATTTCAACCGCATCCTGGTTCCACCACGCGTTAACCTCCACGGTCGTCCGCGCGAAATCGACGGCGTTCTCCAGGATGTTGCCGACGCCGTACAGGATTGCAGGGTTCCGCGCGCCGACCGGCTCGCGCGTTGCTGCGACAGCAAGCCGCACCTTGATCGCAACGCCGAAATCGCGATGCGGCGCCACGGCTTCCTCGATCAGCGTTGACAACGGCATGTGGTCGAACGGTGCGCCGGAGGCGGAGAGCTGGGTGATCTTGGCCAGGATGTCGCGGCAGCGCTGCGCCTGTTCGCGCAAGGTCTTGAGATCGGCGGCGAGCTGTTCGTTGCCGTCGACGGTCTTCTCCAGCTCACGCGAAATCAGGAAGATCGTCGACAGCGGCGTGCCGAGCTCATGCGCGGCGGCGGCGGCAAGGCCGTCGATCTGGGTCAAATGCTGCTCGCGCGTCAGCACCAGTTCGGTCGCCGCCAGCGCATCGGAAAGCTTGCGCGCTTCCTCGGTGGCCTGGAACGCATAGAGACTGGTGACGCCGATCACGAGCAGGATCGAGAGCCAGACGCCGAGCAGGTAGATTGGCGGCAGCACCAGCGGATCGTCGGCGTCCCACGGCAGCGGTAAATGGAAGAACACCAGCGCCGAGGCGCAGGCGACCGCGAGCAGGCCGATCGCGACCGTCATCCGGATCGGCAGCACCGTCGCCGAGATCAGCACCGGGCCGAGAAACAGGAACGAGAACGGGTTCTGCAGCCCCCCGGTGAGGAACAGCAACGCGGCGAGTTCGACGATGTTGAGCGCGAGCAAACCCGCCGCATAGACCGGCTCCAGCCGCTGCATCGGGTTGAAGGCGATCTGCAGCGCGAGATTGAGCAGCGCCGATATGCCGACGATGGCGACACAGGGAATGACGGCGACGTCGAATTCCAGTCCCTGCGCGACGACGAAGATCGCCGTGAGCTGGCCGAGCGCCGCCAGCCAGCGCAGCCGCAGAATCGTATCGAGACGGACATAGCGACTGGGATGGCGGAAATCGGAGGCAGCAACGTCGGTCATGTCTGCAGTTTAGCTGCGCGGACGCGCGATCACAAATTGGCGAGAGGAGCAGGGGCCTGCATGGTTCGAGACGCGCGGCTCGCCGCGCTCCTCACCATGAGGAGAAACACCATCCCCTCATGGTGAGGAGCCGCGAAAGCGGCGTCTCGAACCATGCAGGCCCCTGCGACCGCCGCAAAGCCTTGCGCTCACCGCCGCAATGGCCCAATGAACGGCCCAAATGGACGATAGCGACACAACGCCCGCCCCATCGCCCGCGGCCGATCAGGCCGCGATCGACGTTGCGCATCTGATCAAGGTCTACAAGACCACCCGCGCCGTCGACGACGTGTCGTTCCGGATCAGGCGCGGCAGCA
Organism: Pseudomonadota bacterium; assembly: GCA_023422775.1. Classification (GTDB taxonomy): domain Bacteria; phylum Pseudomonadota; class Alphaproteobacteria; order Rhizobiales; family Xanthobacteraceae; genus Bradyrhizobium. The sequence goes on along the minus strand of JAFAGM010000081.1, from coordinate 2,375 downwards.
TTACCGGCCTGCTCGGCGGCAACGGCGCCGGCAAGACCACGACGATCGCCATGATCATGGGACTGGTGCTGCCGACGTCGGGCCGCATCCAGGTGCTCGGCCATCCGATGCCCGAGAGAAGCGCCGACGTGCTCGGCCGGATGAATTTCGAAAGCCCCTATGTCGACATGCCGATGCGGCTCACGGTCCGTCAGAACCTCACCATTTTCGGAAAGCTCTATGCGGTGGAGAATTTGCGCGAGCGCATCGAGCAGCTTGCCGCCGATCTCGACCTCAAGGACTTCCTCGACCGCGCCAACGGAAAACTCTCGGCCGGCCAGAAGACCCGCGTCGCGCTGGCGAAGGCGCTGATCAACCAGCCGGAGCTGTTGCTGCTCGACGAGCCGACGGCTTCCCTCGATCCCGATACGGCCGACTGGGTGCGTCAGCATCTTGCGGACTACCGCACGGCCCACGGCGCCACCATCCTGCTGGCGTCGCACAACATGCTGGAGGTGGAGCGGATGTGCGACCGCGTCATCATCATGAAGCGCGGCCGCGTCGAGGACGACGACAGTCCCGACCAGATCCTGGTGCGCTATAACCGCGCCACGCTGGAAGAAGTGTTCCTCGACGTTGCGCGCGGGCGGGCACGGGAGGCGGCGTCATGAACGAACTCGCCCTCAAGGCCGCGGCGCATCAGGGTCTCTCCATGCATCGCATCCACGCGATGGTGCTGCGCTACTGGTACCTCCTGATGTCGTCCTGGCCGCGGCTGCTGGAACTGGTCTACTGGCCGGCGCTGCAGATCATCACCTGGGGCTTTCTGCAGAGCTACATCGCGCAGAACGATAGCTTCTTTGCGCGCGCCGGCGGCACGCTGATCGGCGCCGTGATCCTGTGGGACATCCTGTTCCGCGGCCAGCTCGGCTTTTCGATCTCGTTCCTCGAGGAAATGTGGGCGCGCAATCTCGGCAACCTGATGATGAGCCCGCTGAAGCCGATCGAGTTCCTGATCTCGCTGATGATCATGAGCCTGATCCGGCTCGCGATCGGCGTGATCCCGATGACGCTGCTGGCGCTGTTCTTCTTCGACTTCAACTTCTTCGCCATCGGGCTGCCGCTGATCGCCTTCTTCTGCAACCTGATCTTCACAAGCTGGTCGGTCGGGATTTTCGTCTCCGGCCTGGTGCTGCGCAACGGGTTGGGGGCTGAGAGCATCGTCTGGACGCTGATGTTCGGCGTGATGCCGCTGGCCTGCATCTACTATCCGGTCGCGGTGCTGCCGGGCTGGCTGCAATGGCTGGCCTGGACCCTGCCGCCGACCTACGTGTTCGAGGGCATGCGGGCGTTGTTGATCGATCACGTGTTTCGAGCCGACCTGATGGTCTGGTCGCTTGCCATCAATGCGGTGCTGTTCGTCGCCTCGTTTGCGACCTTCCTTGCCCTTTTACGCAGCGCCAAACATCACGGTTCCCTCCTCTCGGGTGGTGAATAAGTTAATAGTTTCCGGTGGATTCCCTGGTTTTTTGGCCTTTTGACCCCGTAGATCTACCGGGCGGCGCATTGACGCATAATTACGCATTCGGCAGTATGCTGCGGCGCAAACAGGGAAATAAACTCGATGCCGATTGGTGAGTTTGGCGGCGCACCGCCGCTGGTGGCCGAAGGCAGTCCGGCGCTGACGACGCCGATGTACTGGATGTACGAACTGGGCCACGCGTCGCTCAACCCGGCGCGCGCCGTGACCGACGCCACCAAGATCCTGTTTCAGAATCCGCTTAATCCCTGGTCGCATACGCAGTTCGGCAAATCGATCGCCGCGGCGTGCGAACTGTTCGAGCGCACCACGCGCCGTTACGGCAAGCCGGAATGGGGGCTCGACTTCACCGAGGTCAACGGCGTCCGCACGCCGGTCGAGATCCGCACGATCTGGGAAAAGCCGTTCTGCCGCCTGCTGCATTTCGATCGCAAGCTGACCCGGCCGCTGCGCAATCCCCAGCCGCGCGTACTGATCGTGGCGCCGATGTCCGGCCACTACGCCACGCTGCTGCGCGGCACGGTCGAGGCCTTCCTTCCGACGCATGAAGTCTACATCACCGACTGGTCCGACGCGCGGATGGTTCCGCTTGCCGCGGGCCGCTTCGATCTCGACGACTACGTCGATTACCTGATCGAGATGCTGCATGTGCTCGGCGGCAACATGCATGTGATCGCGGTGTGCCAGCCTTCGGTGCCCGTGGTCGCTGCGGTATCCGTGATGGAAGCCGCGCGCGATCCGTTCGTGCCGCTGTCGATGACGCTGATGGGCGGCCCGATCGATACAAGGCGCAATCCGACCGCCGTGAACAACCTCGCCGAAGAGCGTGGCATCGAATGGTTCCGCAACCATGTGA
>JAFAGM010000007.1 GCA_023422775.1 Pseudomonadota bacterium | reverse complement strand
TCGATCCAACCTCGTCCAGACGATTTCGTCGTTCCACCCACCCGATGGGCCTTGGTTTCGAACCCAATAATGCCCGGATTTCGTCAATCTCATTGGCGGGCGTCATGGTCGTCCTCCGTCGGCAAGCGCTTGCGATGGCTCAGTTTCGTAGATCTAGGACATGCTAATTGACGCTGGCGGACTATTACTGGTCAATAGTGGGTGCAGCGGACGCGACAATCTGCAGTCTGCTCACGGCGCTCACTCCATTGAGTAATTTGGAAGAGACGTCCCAGAAGCGGAGGTCCCCACCGTTCTCGATCGGCTACAAACGTGTTGTCACCGATCATGTCCGCTTGTTGCGGCATTGCGTCAGAAGTCGGCTTTCCTGGCAATCAAGGAGCTGGCATCGGCAGATTTGTGAAAGGCGAGTATCTCCGCTGGCAGACGATGCTGCCAACTGGCCTCGACGATTCCTCGCACCCGAGATATAGGGCACCTCAAGCGCTGGCACGCGGTATGAGTTCAAATCCGAGATCAGTTCGTTCATCCGTTATATGACCATCCAGACGCTTGATGATCTGCGTGCCAGCAATACGCCCAATCTGATATCGGGGAACGCGAATGGTGGTGATTGAAGGTACAATCTCGGTTGCAATTTCCTGATCATTGAAGCCAGCAATCGCGATATCACCCGGGACAGAGATACCTGATCGGATGCACTCGCCGATCATACCGGCCGCCCAAAGATCGGAAGCGCAGAAAATGGCGTCGGGCTTATGTTTTTGCTGCATCAAGGCGTGAAACGCCGCTCGGCCCTCGCCGATTCCGAACTCGGTATGAACCACTAGGTCAGGATCGTATTTTATCTTCGCTTTGCTCAGTGCTGCACGATAGCCAGCCAAACGATCGGCGGCGCGATCGTTCTCAGTTGGGCGCGCAGTCACCAGACCGATACGTCTGTGTCCGCGATCAATAAGGTAGGACGTCATAGTGCGGGCAGCTTCGAAGTTCGAATACCCCACCGCCATGTCAATAGGGTGCCTCGGCAAAGTGCCTATCTCAACGACGGGAATTGAGGCGTTACTCAGGAGGCGACGGGTAACTTCGGTATGGTTTGCGCCCTGGATCACCACGCCAGCAGGGCGATGACCAAGCAAAATGCGAACGATCTGCTCCTCCTCGACCATCGAGCCCGCGCTGTTGCCCAGAAGAACGCAATATCCGCGATCGCGCAGCGCATCAGAGACACCTTGGATCGCCTCGGCAAACACGCCGTGTGTGATGTATGGTACAATGACAGAAACGATGCGGGTGCGTGTCGCGGCAAGTCCACCTGCGATCAGGTTGGGCACATAGCCCAGTTCTGCCATCGCGGCTGAAATCTGATCACGCGTGGCCTGCGAAACCTGCTCCGGATGCCGCAGAGCGCGGGATACCGTGATCGCCGATACCCCCGCATGACGAGCGACGTCTGCCATACTCGACTGTTTCGCAGACAGGCGAGGGCGATGCGGGCGCTCTTTTGATTGCTGTGCCATCGCACCGGTTTCTCATTGACACAAGGCGATGACAAGCGCTAACAGCAAATGTTAGCGTATATCAAATCTTCGCAGACAACTTGTTTGCGCAACATAAAAGCAATCGAAGCACGGAGGAAAAATGTCGCTCGCCAAGAGAGTATTGGAAACCGCAGTTCTTGCAGTGTCGCTAACCCTCAGTGGCGGCGCGATCGCCAAGGAATGGAAAAGCTACACCTACATCGATGCCGTAACGACGCCGGCCTATCGCGGACTTCAGAAGCTCGCCACCGATTTCGAGAAGGCGACAAACGGTGCGATTGCCATTAAGCCGAACGTTGGCGGATCCCTGCCTATTAAGGCCAGCTCAATTACGCAGGCTGTCGGCGATAATGTGTTGCAAATCGCTGATGACATGGCGTTTGTTGGCAACATCAGAATAGGCGGGCTCATCCGGTTGCCATTCATGATGGACAGCGCGGCTGATTACGACAAGGCACGCGCCATCTGGCTACCCTACGCTGACAAGGAACTGGCGCGTCTCGGTGTCAAGCTCTTGGCCGAATACCATTATCCTGCACAGGTGCTCTTCTCCTCCAGGCCGGTGACGAAGCTCGAAGACATCAAGGGCCTGAAGATCCGGGTTTCCTCGCCGGAACAGGGTGAGTTTGTGAAACGGTTTGGCGGCATTCCCGTCACTCTGGCTCCGCCGGATGTTCCTTCGGCTCTCCAGTCGGGCGTGATCAATGGTGTGCTGACTGCGAGTGCGGGCGGCGGTCGCGTCTGGCGTGATTTCTTCACGCACAATTACCGCCTGCCGGTGAACTGGACCAATAGCCTGTTTATCGTCAATCAGGGGACATTCGATGCCCTGAGCGCCGAAGATAAAGAAAAACTTATAAAGGCTGCGCGTGAAGCTGCTGCTGCGGTTGAAAAAGAACTCAGTGACAGCGAAGACACTGCGACCGAAGAATTCCGAAAGACTGGAATGGTTGTGACCATTCCAACCGACGCGGAAATGAAAACAGCGGCATCCACGATTGCTGACTATTGGAAGCCCTGGGCTGAACAAAAAGGCCCCGAAGCCGTCGCCGGTCTGGACGCCATGCGCAAGGCACTCGGCAGATAACCTTTGTGCGCGGCGGCCGTGTGGGATTTCATGCGACCGCCGCTTCATATCAACGAGCGCTGAGAAGCTGTCCTCAATGTCTGCATTGACAAATTTTCTATTCGCCGCATGCCGCGTTGGTGCCGGCGTCGCGCTCGTGGCTATGATCGCCATTGTTTTTGGCGAGATCGTTTCTCGCAATATGTTCGGCGTTTCGTTGCAATTGTCTGAGGAGGTCGCTGGTTATCTGCTCGTCGCACTGTGCTTTTTGGGTTTTGTCGGCAGCTACCGCAGTGGCGATTTGATGCGCATCGAAATGATTTACGATCTCTTCCCGAGCTATCAACGGGCGATTGCCGATATCTTATTCGATGGCATCGCATTGGTCGCCGTCATCATCGTCAACTATTTCACTTCGCGTTTTGTGTGGTCGAGTTATACCCGCGGGACCGTGGCACCGACATTGCTGGAAACCCCGCTCTGGGTTCCACAGCTATTTATGCCGCTGGGACTTTCGATTCTCGCTGTCGCGTTGGTGTGCAGGATGATTGAGAACGCCGTTGCAATGCAGCGGGGAGCCTAGGCCATGGATTGGGTAATTCAACTCGTCCTAGTACTCGGCTTGCTGTTTGCACTGCTGATGGGTGGCATGTGGTTGCCGTTCGCTATTCTGATCAGCGGTCTTATCGCCATAGCTGCTGTCGATGGTTGGAGCGGCTTCAACGCGCTAGGCTTTGTCCTTTGGGGCGGAACCAACAGCTTTACTCTGACAGCCATCCCGCTGTTCATATTTATGTCGGACGTTTTGCTCCGCTGCGGGGTCACCGAGCCCCTCTATCGCTCACTAGCGCGCCTTGTTTGGCGCGTGCCGGGCGGGCTGCTGCAGACCAATATTCTTTCGAGCGCCCTTTTCGCAGCGATCTGCGGTTCATCGGTAGCGACTGCGGCCGCGATTGGCACAGTTGCGCTGCCTAATCTGGAGAAGCGCGGTTATAACAAACACATGTCTTATGGGTCGCTGGCGGCGGGCGGTACGCTCGGCATTCTCATTCCACCGTCGATTCCTCTGATCCTCTATGGCAGCTTCACTGAAGTTTCCGTTGCCAAGCTGTTCATGGCCGGGGTTGTGCCCGGCATCGCGCTCGCCGCTATTTTCATGCTGTTTATCGGGGTGTCTTCCCTCTTGCGGCCATCCCGCGACACCAGTGTCATCGATCCTGATACGAAAATCTCACTGATCCGAGCGTTTCTCGACCTCATCCCGTTTGCCGTTCTCATGGTCGTTGTGCTGGGCAGCATCTATTTTGGCTACGCCACCCCAACGGAGGCCGCCGCACTGGGATGTGTCCTTGCGATCGTAATCGGCGCGGGTTTAGGCCAGTTCTCTTGGCAGGCTGTAGGTGAATCCGTCTCAGTATCTTTGCGCTCGAGTTGCGCGATACTGTTTATTGTCGTTGCGGCAATGGTCTTCGCCTATGCTTTCGAGAATGCCAATCTCGGCACGCGATTGACGGAGTATATACTTTCACTGCAGCTCGATCGCTACGCCTTCCTCGGGGCGCTGCTCGTGCTATATGTGGTTCTCGGCTGCCTGATCGAGAGCATCGCGATGATCGTCATCACGGTGCCTCTGCTTTATCCAACCGTCGTCGCCTACGGCATCGACCCTTTGTGGTTCGCGATCTCTTTGGTCGTGCTGATCGAGCTAGGTCAGCTCACGCCGCCGTTCGGCATCAATGTGTTTGTCATCAAGAAAATCTCAAATGCGCCTTTGGCAGATATTCTGCGCGGAACGGTGCCGTACTACGGCTTAATCCTTGGTTTCCTGCTGTTGCTCACACTTGTGCCGGAGTTGGCGACGTGGCTGCCGTCCAGAATGTTCGATCACTGAGACCTCAGAATGATTTCACTCGATGACATATCCTTCTATGGCTCACGACTGGCGCGGCCAGAGTGCGTCGTTGCCACGCGATCCGGAGACCTATTCACGGCAGATCGCCGAGGTGGCGTTTCCCATCTGGCCATTGATGGAACACATCGTCTTTACGTCGGTGGAACGCTGGATCTGCAAGGTCCGCTGCATCCGAATGGAATTGCCCTCAACAGAGATGGATCATTCACCATCGCCCATCTCGGTGAGAACGACGGTGGCATCTACCGGCTGGATCGCAACGGGCAGGTTTCTCCGATCCTTCAACGGCTTGGCGACGAGCAACTGACGGCGGTCAATTTTGTGCTGCATGATCATCAGGGCCGACTGTGGGCGACGATTTGCACGCGCCAGCGTCCTCGCACGAAAGCGTTCCGGTCCGATATCGCGGATGGCTACATCGTGCTGTTCGATGGCCGCGGCGCGCGCGTCGTGGCGGACGGCATCGGGTTTGCGAATGAGTTGCGCGTCGATCCGAGCGGTCATGTTTTGCATGTCGTGGAAACATATGCGCGCAAGCTGACGCGCTTCGCGATAGGCGAGGATGGCACGCTGTCGTCGCGCGAAACCGCTCACGAATTCGGAGAAGGCGAGTTTCCCGATGGACTGGCCTTCGATATCGAAGGTGGCATTTGGCTCACGTGTCTCGTGTCAAACCGGCTGGTCCGCATCATGCCGGATGGCACTCGGCAAGTCATGCTGGAAGACAGCGATCCCAGTTATGTCCGTAACGTCGAGGCGGCGTACCAGGCAGGGCAAATGCACAAGGCCCACATCGACCAGGTGAAATCGCGAAAACTTAGAAATATCGCGAGCATCGCGTTTGGCGGAGCCGATCTCAAAACCGCCTATCTCGGCGTGCTGCTGGGAGACCGATTGCCAACGTTCCGGTCGCCGGTTGCGGGTCAGCCCATGGCACACTGGGATTGGTGAGAATACTGCTGTCGACAAATACAGGTAGCGAAGAAGGCCTTCTGACATGTCCGTTTCGAATAGTGCATCGCCTGGAGATCTTTCCTTGCCGTTGAAAGGCGAAGACGGTGGATATCGGTTAAGATTTGAAGATCTTCATCGTGTCATCGTCGCTATGTTGGAAAAGGTCGGCGTTCCAGCCAATGACGCGGAGATTGTTGCGCATGGTCTGCTTGCGGCGGATCTGCGCGGTATGAATTCACACGGCGTCCTGCGCTTGCCGGTCTATATCAAGCGTCTTCAGCAAGGCGGTTTCTCCCCGATCTCCAAGTTCGAGATTGTCAAGGAAACCGTTGGCACAGCCTTGATTGATGGCGGAAATGGCCTGGGAGCCGTGCTGACGACACGCGCGATGGACCTTGCAATTCAGAAGGCACGCAAAAGCGGGATCGGCGCAGTAGGCGTACGCTCTTCAAACCACAATGGCGAAGGCGCACCCTACGTCTTGCAGGCAATCAAATCAGATATGATCGGCATCGCGACCACGAACGGCTCGCCAATCATGCCAGTCTGGGGTGGCAAAACGCCTTTGACGGGGCCATTGCCGATCACCATCGGTGTCCCGACTGCCCGTCATCGCCCGATCCTCCTCGATGCAGCTCTTGGCATGAGCTCGCGCGGCAAGATCCTCTATTACGCAGAGAAGGGCATGGAGTTGCCGCCCGGCTGGCTTGTGGATGCCGACGGACGTCCGACAACGGACCCCAACTGGGTTCGCGACGGCGGTTGGATTCTGCCCATCGGGGGACACAAGGGTTGGGGGCTCATCCTGATGTGCGAAATCCTGTCCGGTCTTTTGACCGGTGGCGCCATCGGTCGCGAGCTAACCAATCTTTACGACGACCTCGATACGCCACAGCGCAACGGCCATTTCGTGATCGCCATCGATATCGGATCATTCATAGATGTCGCCGGTTTCAAAGAACGCATGGATGGCTACATCGATGAAATGAAAGCATCTGAGCTGGCGCCTGGCGTGGATGAAATCTTGATGCCGGGTGAGATCGAATTCCGCAAGGAAGAGCGCCAGCGCGCTGAGGGTATCGTGCTGAGCAAATCGGTTGTAGACGAGGTACTCGCCACGGCTGCTGCGATCGGCGTCAACTTGACCAATTGAAGAGGATTCTAATGACGTCGCCCGTGGATTCTCTCGTCGAGCGGCTCTCAAAACTGGAGAGCGGTCAAGTCAGTGACGTGCTCGACGAAGCCGGACTGCCAAACCAGGCTCTCGCGTCTCACATCGTAGCGCTCGCGCCACGATCGAAGTTCGCTGGTCGGGCATCGTGCCTGCGCGGCGAGCCGATCGTCAGTGCTAAGCATGTCAGATCACCGCTCCCTGCCGATGCATTCGAACGTTCAGCCAAGGCTGGATCGGTGATCGTTATCGCGACGGGTGGATACGTGACAGGTGCGTGCCTTGGCGGCTTTGTCGCCTACAGTTTGCAACGCGAAGGGGCCTTCGGCCTCGTTACAGATGGCGCAATCCGCGATGCCGACGAAATTCGCGATCTCGGATTTCCGATGTTCGTCGGCGCCCTAACACCGATCAACGGTGCAAGGCGCTGGCGCCTTGTGGAAGCGGACAAGCCGGTGACATTGCCGGGTCAGACCGGCGTTCCGGTGACCATTGCGCCGGATGATCTCATTCTGGCCGACGGCGACGGTGTGGTTGTGGTGCCCGCAGAAGGTGCTGAGCAGATCATTGCGGATGCCGAAGAGTTACAGCGCATCGAAAATAGCATTGGTGAAGAGCTGCGTGCGGGTGGGACGCGATCTGAGGTTTTCAAGAGCAATCCGCGCTTCCTCCATATCGCTGGGCATCCCTGGATCGTCGCTCGAAAGCCTGGTGAACAGAAGTAGGCATGCGTATGGTCTGCACCGAAATCGCCGTAGGATCCTGGTTTTTTTCCACTCCTCGAAGAGAGAGGCAGACAAGGCGTGGAAGAGATAGTCCAGGCGCTCTATCGAGTGTTGCTTTAGGACTCAAAGCGGACATGACAGCAAGAGTGATCTGTGTCTTGTCCGTAACCTCATTCGGCGTCTGCTATCTCGGCATCGCGTCGATGCAAAGCCTGACGCTTG
>JAFAGM010000031.1 GCA_023422775.1 Pseudomonadota bacterium | reverse complement strand
GTCGCGATCTCGCTGGCGCGGCCGCAAGGTCTGGTCGGGCTGTTCTCGTTGAAGCGCAAGGAGGCGGCCCGATGACGCCGCCGCTTCTGGAAACCCGCGGCGTCTGGCAGCGCTTCGGCGGCCTGATCGCCAACAGCGACGTCTCGATCTCGGTCGGGCGCGGCGAAATCGTCGGCCTGATCGGCCCCAACGGCGCCGGCAAGTCGACGCTGTTCAACCTGATCGCGGGCGTGCTGCCGCCCACCCAAGGCTCGATCATCTTCGACGGCGAGGACGTCACGTCATTGCCGGCCGCCGAGCGCTGCCAGCGCGGCGTCGGCCGCACCTTCCAGGTCGTGAAAAGCTTCGAGACCATGACCGTGATCGACAACGTCATCGTCGGCGCGCTGGTCCGGTCAACCGTGATGCGCGACGCGCGCCGCAAGGCGCATCAGGTGCTGGAGTTCTGCGGCCTCGGCCCGCGCGCCAACGTGCTCGCCAGCGACCTGGTGCCTTCCGAGAAGCGCCGCCTCGAAGTCGCCCGCGCGCTCGCGACCGAGCCGAAACTGCTGTTGCTGGACGAAGTGCTCACCGGCCTGACGCCGGTCGAGGCCAGGACCGGCGTCGAACTGGTGCGCAAGGTGCGCGACACCGGCGTCACCGTGCTGATGGTCGAGCACGTCATGGAAATCGTGATGCCGCTGGTCGACCGTGCCATCGTGCTCGATCTCGGCAAGGTGCTGGTCGAGGGCAAGCCTGCCGACGTCGTTCGCGATCCGAAAGTCATCAGCGCCTATCTGGGAGACCGTCATGCTGTCGGTGCATGAAGTCACCACCGCCTATCAGGGACTGGTCGCGATCTCGGCGGTCTCGATCGAGGTGGCAAAGGGCGAGATCGTCTGCGTCGCCGGCGCCAACGGGGCCGGCAAGTCGACGCTGCTGAAATCGATTGCGGGTGCGGAACGGCCGCGCTCCGGTACTGTTTCGTTCGACGGCACCCGCATCGACGGCATGGCGCAGCACGTCATCACCTCGCGCGGCATCGCCTATGTGCCGGAAAACCGCCGGCTGTTTCCGCGCCTGTCGGTGCGCGACAATCTCAGGCTGGGCAGCTATCTTTTCCGCGGCCAGGCCAACCGCGAGGAGCCGCTGCAACTGGTGTTCCAGCTTTTCCCGCGCCTGCAGGAGCGGCTGGAGCAGCGCGCCGAAACGCTCTCCGGCGGCGAGCAGCAGATGCTGGCGATCGGCCGCGCGCTGATGACGCGGCCTCGGCTGTTGATGCTGGACGAGCCGTCGCAGGGCATCATGCCGAAACTGGTCGATGAGATATTCCAGGCGGTGAAGCGCATCCGCGATGCCGGGATGACGGTGCTGATCGTCGAGCAGCGCATGTCGGAGTGCCTGGAGATCGCCGACCGCGCCTATATCCTGCAGACCGGCCGCGTGCTGATGCAGGGTAGCGCGGCCGAGATCAGCGTCAACCCGGATGTAAGGAAGGCGTATCTGGGATTGTGAGCGTATCCGGCATCGCAATTTGTCGCGACGGCCTATCCCCGTCATTGCCATCTATCCCCGCGCCGCGGCATGGATTGCTTCGCTGCGCTCGCAACGACGTGGAGAGGCTAGTCGTGCCCGTGCTCCGGCAGCGTCAGTCCGAACACGTCAGTCAAATCCTTCACCTGCTCCGGTGAGAGATACCGCGGGTTCAGCCCCCGCAGCAGCAGGTAGAGCTTCGCCGTCTCTTCCAGCTCCTCGATCGCGTAGACGGCGGCTTCGAGCGTGTCGCCCGACACCACCGGCCCGTGGTTGGCGAGCAGCACCGACGAATACTTCCCGGCCAGCCCCTTGATCGCGTCGGCCACCGCCGGATCGCCGGGGCGATAATAGGGCACCAGCGCGGTATGGCCGCATTTCATCAGATAATAGGGCGTCATCGGCGGCAGCGCCGCGCGCGGATCGATCTCCGGCAGCATCGACAGCGCCACCGAATGGGTCGAATGCAGATGCACCACCGCGCGCGCGGCGCCGCGGGTCTGGTAGAGCGCGGTGTGCAGCGGCACTTCCTTGGTCGGGGCATCGCCGGATAGCAGCCGGCCGTCAGGGCCGAGCCGTGACATCCGCGCCGGGTCGAGCGAGCCGAGCGAGGCGTTGGTCGGGGTCACCAGCCAGCCGCCGTCGTCGAGCTTCACGCTGATATTGCCGGAGGAGCCCGGCGTCAGCCCGCGCTCGAACAGCGAGCGGCCGAGGCGGCAGATTTCCTCACGTATCCCTGCTTCGCTCATTTCGGCATTCCGGAAAGTCCCGTTTTTTGTCTTGTCCCACGCTTTGGCAGCGCGGCCAAGCCGTGATACCCAGAGGCAAAGCCTGTCAAGAAACTTGAGGAACCGCCGCATGCCAGAATCCGCAAAACCGCGCGTCGCCGTCATTGGCCTCGGCTCGATGGGGTACGGCATGGCGACCTCGCTGCGCCGTGCGGGGCTGGAGGTCACCGGCTGCGACGTCTCGGCCGAGGCGGTCAAGCGGTTCGTGGCCGACGGCGGCAAGGGCGCCGGCACGCCGGCGGAAGCCGCGAAAACAGCCGACATCGTCGTCAGCGTGGTCGTCAACGCCGCGCAGACCGAGGCGATCCTGTTCGGGGCCAATGGCGTGGCGGAAACGCTGGCGAAGGGCGCCGTGTTCGTTTCCTCCGCCACCATGGACCCCGATGTCGCGCGGCGGCTGGCAAAGCAGTTGGAGGCGAGCGGCCGGCATTATCTGGATGCGCCGATCTCGGGCGGCGCGCAGCGCGCAGCGCAGGGCGAGCTCACCATTCTGGCCTCCGGCAGCCCGGCCGCGTTTTCAAAGGCCCGCCCGGCGCTGGATGCGATGGCGGCAAAGCTCTACGAACTCGGCGATGACGCAGGCCAGGGCGCGGCGTTCAAGATGATCAACCAGCTACTGGCCGGCGTCCACATCGCGGCCGCCTCGGAAGCGATCGCGTTCGCCGCCAGGCAGGGCCTCGACATCCGGAAAGTCTATGAGGTTATCACGGCCTCCGCCGGCAATTCCTGGATGTTCGAGAACCGCATGCCGCACGTGCTCGACGGCGATTACACCCCGCGCAGCGCGGTGGAGATTTTCGTGAAAGACCTCGGCATCATCCAGGACATGGCGCGCTCGCAAAAATTCCCGGTGCCGGTCTCCGCCGCCGCGCTGCAGATGTTTCTGATGACCGCCGCATCCGGCATGGGCCGCGACGACGACGCCTCGGTGGCGCGGATGTATGCCAGGGTCACCGGCACGCATCTGCCCGGCGAGCCGAAATAGCAGCAAGATCAGGAAGGGGAACGTTCGATGCCGCGCTTTGCCGCCAATCTCTCCATGATGTTCACTGAAGTCCCGTTCCTCGACCGCTTCGAGGCGGCGGCGAAGGCGGGCTTTACGTCGGTCGAATTCCTGTTTCCCTACGACCATCCGGCGGAGACGGTCGGCGAACGGCTGAAGACGAATGGCCTGACGCAGGCGCTGTTCAACCTGCCGCCGGGCAATTGGGACGCCGGTGAGAAGGGATTTGCGGCGCTGCCGGCGCGTTTCGACGATTTGAAGCGAAGCCTCGAGACGGCGCTTCCTTACGCGAAAGCAACCGGCGTCAAGCGGCTGCATCTGATGGCCGGCATCGCCAGCCGCAGCGATGCGAAGGCCGTCGAGCAGTTCTACAAATCGGTCGCATGGGCCGCGGAATTCTTCGCGCCCCATGGCCTCGACGTCGTGATCGAGCCGATCAATGCCCGCAACGTGCCCGGCTACTTCCTCAACGATTTCGGCTTCGCGCGCGACCTGATCGCCGAACTCAAGATGGCGAACCTGAAGCTGCAGTTCGACATCTATCACTGCCAGATCATCCATGGCGACGTCACCATGCGGCTGCGCAAGATGATGCCCATCATCGGCCACATCCAGATCGCCAGCATTCCCTCGCGCAACGAGCCTGACGGCGAGGAGCTGAACTACCCGTTCCTGTTCGCCGAGCTCGACCGGCTCGGCTATGGCGGCTTCGTCGGCTGCGAATACAATCCGCGCGGCAAGACCACCGACGGCCTCGGCTGGTTCAAGCCCTATGCCGGAGTAAAACCGTGAAATTGTCTTTGGGCTGCATTGCCGACGATTACACCGGCGCTTCCGACCTCGCCAACACGCTGACCCGTCAGGGTCTGCGTACCGTGCAGACCATCGGCGTGCCGTCCGATGACCTCGAACTGCCCGAGGTCGACGCGGTGGTGGTGTCGCTCAAGAGCCGATCGATCCAGGCCGATGTTGCGGTCGATCGTTCGCGCGCCGCCGAGAAGTGGCTGCGCGGCCGCGGCGCCGGACACGTGCTGTTCAAGATCTGCTCGACCTTCGATTCCACCGATGCGGGCAATATCGGCCCCGTGATGGATGCGCTGCGCGCCGATTGCGGCGACGCAATCGTGCTGGTGACGCCGGCCTTTCCGGAGACCGGCCGCACCGTCTATCAGGGCAACCTGTTCGTTGGCTCCGTGCCGCTGAACGAAAGTCCGCTGAAGGACCACCCGCTCAACCCGATGCATGACTCCAATCTCGTGCGGGTGCTGGCGCGGCAGAGCCGGAGCAAAGTCGGCCTGGTCGATCTCGCCACGCTCTCGCGCGGCGCGGAAGCCGTTCGCGGGCGCCTCGCCGACCTTGCCAGGAATGGCGTCGGCGCGGCGATCATCGATGCGGTGTTCGACCGCGATCTCGAAACCATCGGCGGCGTTGCGCTGGACCACCACCTGTCGGTCGGTGCTTCCGGCATCGGGCTCGGGCTTGCCCGGGCGCTGGTCGCGTCCGGCAAGGTCAAGGCTGGTTCGGCCGGCGCGGTGTCTGATGCTGCGGTCGGAGGACCGGCGGCGTGCCTCGCCGGGAGCTGTTCGCAGGCGACCCTGCAGCAGGTTGCGAACGCCGAGAAGACGATGGCGGTGCTGCATCTCGATCCCGAACAGATCATCGCCGGACCGGCCGAGGCACGGCAGGCGCTGGCCTGGGCCGGCGATCGAATCGCTGGCGGCCCGATCCTGATCGCGAGCAGTTCTACCCCCGATCAGGTCGCAGCTCTGCAATCTCGTCATGGCCGCGATGCAGCCGGACATGCCATCGAGCAGGCGATGGCCGACATCGCCGAGGGGCTGGTGCAGTCGGGCGTACGGCGGCTGGTGGTCGCCGGTGGCGAAACTTCGGGCGCCGTCGTCGATCGGCTTCGCATTCCCGGATTCCTCGTCGGCGCAGAAATCGCTGCAGGCGTGCCGGTTTTGCGCGCCGTGGGCGCCGACAAAGGCGAGATGCTGCTTGCCCTGAAGTCGGGCAATTTCGGCGGAACGGAATTCTTTTCCGACGCGCTGCAGCTGATGCGCTGATCGCTTCGCGGATCCAACTTTCGATGTAGACGGTCTGGTCCCGTAATTTTACCGGACGGCACGTTAACGCAACCTCAGGGAGTGACGAGTTTGATGCCTGCGGGGCATCGCTCGCGTGATTCACACCTCCGCCCTGTCGTCGCCCGGCGTGTTTTCCGCGCTCAAAACCAAGAGACTCAAGCCATGCTCGCGAAATACTCGATCCGCGCCAAGATCATCACCGTGGTGGCCTTCCTGCTCGTTGCGATGACGGGCATGGGGCTGCTTGCGGTCAAGAGCATGCGGTCCATCGACGCCGACACGGTCGATATCACGACGAGCTGGCTGCCGAGCGTCCGCGCGCTGGGTGATCTGCGTGCCGGCGTCATCACCTACCGCAACGTGATCCGCGAGCACATGCTGAGCGAGACGCTGGAGGAAAAGCTGGCGATGGAAAAGACGCTGGCCACCGTCGTCGAGTCCAACACCAGGATCCGCGCGGCCTACCAGCCCATGATCACCTCGCCGGAAGAGCGCGCGATGTACGATGAATGGGTGAAGCTGTGGGAGAAGTACAAGAAGGGCACCGAGGAGGTGATGGCGCTGTCCCGCAAGGCGGCGGGGCAGATTCCCACGGAAGCGCATGACCTGAATACGTACACCGTGAACAAGATCGGGCTCGACGCCGATGCCATCCTCAAGAAGGGCGTCGATATCAACAATGCCGGCGCCGACAAGGCTGCGCAGAATGCGGCCGACAGCTATGCTTCCGCCTTCATGATGCTGGCGACGATCCTCGGCATGGCCGTCATCGCCGGCATCGCGGTGAGCTACTATCTGGTGCGCGACGTATCTGAGGGCATCGCGTCCATCGTCACCCCGATGCAGGCGCTGGGCCAGGGCGACCTGAGCGCGGCTGTCCCGCACCAGGGCGAGAAGACCGAAATCGGCGCCATGGCGGACACCCTGCAGGTGTTCAAACAGGCGCTGATCGCCAAGAAGGCCTCTGACGAGGCCGCGGCAGTGGATGCCGAAGCAAAGATCGAGCGCGGCCGCCGCGTTGACGGCATCACCCGCAATTTTGAACACGTGATCGGCGAGATCGTCCAGACCGTGTCGTCGGCCTCGACCCAGCTCGAAGCCTCGGCCGGTACGCTGTCGGCGACGGCCCAACGTTCGCAGACGCTGACATCGGCGGTGGCCGCGGCTTCCGAGGAAGCCACGACCAACGTGCAGTCGGTAGCGTCGGCGACCGAAGAACTTTCGTCTTCCGTCACCGAAATCAGCCGCCAGGTACAGGAATCGGCGCGGATGGCAACCGATGCCGTCGGTCAGGCGCGTGTCACCAACGACCGGGTCAGCGAATTGTCGAAGGCGGCGAGCCGCATCGGCGACGTCGTCGAGTTGATCAACACCATCGCGGGCCAGACCAATCTTCTGGCGCTCAACGCCACCATCGAGGCGGCGCGCGCCGGCGAGGCTGGCCGCGGTTTTGCCGTCGTGGCGTCGGAGGTGAAGGCGCTGGCGGAGCAGACCGCAAAGGCAACCGGCGAAATCAGCCAGCAGATTATCGGCATCCAGGGCGCGACCCAGGATTCGGTGAATGCGATCAAGGAGATCAGCGGCACCATTGAGAAACTGGCCGAGATCTCCTCGACCATCGCGGCGGCTGTGGAAGAGCAGGGCGCGGCGACGCAGGAAATCTCCCGCAACGTACAGCAGGCAGCCCAGGGCACCCAGGAAGTGTCCTCCAACATCACCGACGTGCAGCGCGGCGCCGGAGAAACCGGCGCAGCCTCCTCGCAGGTGCTCTCGGCGGCACAGTCGCTGTCGGGCGACAGCAATCGCCTCAAACTGGAAATCGGCAAGTTTCTGGACTCGGTCCGGGCAGCCTGACAACGGGTCGATGACAGACGAAAACCCCGGCCTCGGAAGGAGCCGGGCTGTTCGCCTCAAGCGCGAGTCCTGCGCTGTTACACCACATAAGAGTACCGTCGTTTCAAGCGGAAATTAACCGGTTCTGTCTACGCTGCCGGTCTGCTGGGAATCCGCACGTGCAGGTTGTTTTTCGGGTGTCTTCCGAAAGCCTGCTTCAGGGAATTTGGGGTCGTTGAAATGCTCAAGCTCAATCGGATCGGAAACAAACTGGGCTTGGCCGGCGCGGTCGGCATTTTGCTGGCGGCCGGCATGGTGGCCAACCAGATGGTCACCGAGGCGAGCATCGAACAATCCAGCGATCGCGCCAACCGGTCGCAACAGGTGGCCGACAATTCGCTCTCCGCGCATATCGACCTGCGCAAGATTCAACTCGCCGCCCGCGACGTCAGGCTGGCGAGGACGCCTGCCGAGGTCGAGAAGACCATTGCCGATCTGCAGCGCTACAAGGCCAGCGAAGCAAAGGAACTGGAAGCGGCGCTCGCGGCCGCGCAGGCGCAGGAAACCAGGGAACGGCTGCAGAAGATAAAATCCCTGGGGGAGAGCTTTGCCGTTGCCGTGGATGACCTCGCCAAGGCGCAGATCACGCTGCTCGGGCAGATCGACAAACGTTCGGCGGTCTCGGACGAATGGACCAAGGCGCTCGACACCCAGTTGAATTCGCCGGCGCTGAAGAAGCTGGACAATCGCCTCGATATCGAGCGGCTGTTGTTTCTGGCCGATGCCAGGGTCAATGCGTTGCGCGCGGCGGCCTGGAAACTCGGCGCCACCGGCGATCCCGGCCTGATCGCAACGATTACCAAGACCGAGAATTCGCTCAAGGACGTCTTCAACAAATTGCGTGGCGAGGCTGACGACCGCGATCTGCTGGTCGTGGTCAGTTCGCTGTCCTCGATCGTCAAGCGCTTTCTGGCCGCCAACGAAGAGGCCGTGAAGACGGAGCGATTGAAGAACGACATCATCATCAACCGCACGGTAAAACCCGCCGCGGAAGCCGCCGACCTGATGGAGACGACCGTCGAGGGCGCGCAAAAGCGCGCCATGGCCTCCAAGGAAGAAGTCATGGCCGACACCGCGCAGGCCAACCGGATCAGCCTGATCGTGGCCATCGTCGTCGTCATATCGCTGATCGCCTCTGTCGTGTTCACCTTCCTCGGCGTCTCGCGTCCGATGATGCGCCTGAACGGGGCGCTGGCCGAGATGGCCGGCGGCAATCTCGATGTGGTGATTCCCGGCGCCAGCCGCGGCGACGAAATCGGCGACCTTGCCAAGACCGTGACGGTCATCCGCGAGAATGCCGAGCAGAAGGCGCGTGAGGAGGCCGAGGCCAAGGTCAAGCAGGACATGGTCGCGGCGCAGCGGCGCAAGGAAGAAATGATCAAGCTCGCCAACGATTTCGAAGGCGCGGTCGGCGAGATCGTCGAGACCGTGTCGTCGGCCTCGACCGAACTCGAAGCTTCTGCCGGCACGCTGACGGCGACCGCCGAACGTGCCCAGGAACTGACGACGATGGTGGCGGCGGCTTCCGGAGAGGCGACAGCCAACGTGCAGTCGGTGGCTTCGGCCACCGAGGAGATGGCGTCATCGATCACCGAGATCAGCCGGCAGGTGCAGGAATCGGCCCGGATGGCCAATGAGGCCGTCGACCAGGCCCGCACCACCAATGACAGGGTGAGCGAATTGTCGAAGGCGGCGGCCCGCATCGGCGCCGTGGTCGAACTCATCAATACCATCGCCGAACAGACCAATCTGCTGGCGCTCAACGCCACCATCGAGGCGGCGCGTGCCGGCGACGCGGGCCGCGGTTTTGCCGTCGTGGCCTCCGAGGTGAAGGCGCTGGCGGAGCAGACTTCGAAGGCGACCGGCGAGATCGGCCAGCAGATCACCGGCATCCAGGCCGCGACCCAGGAATCGGTCGGGGCGATCCAGGCGATCAGCACCACCATCGAGAAGCTGTCCGAGATTTCCTCGACCATTGCGGCCGCAGTGGAAGAGCAGGGTGCAGCGACCCAGGAAATCTCCCGCAACGTGCAGCAGGCAGCGCAGGGCACCCATCAGGTTTCGTCCAACATCACCGACGTGCAGCGGGGAGCCGGCGAGACCGGATCGGCGTCCTCGCAGGTGCTCTCCTCGGCCCAGTCGCTGTCGTCGGACAGCAACCGCCTGAAGCTCGAGGTCGGCAGGTTCCTCAACTCGGTGCGGGCGGCATAGAGTCGCGGCGGCACCGATCCGATAAACCGGGGATTCAGTATATCTACTGAGCATCCGTTAACGGGAAGCGAGCGGCCGACCTTATACGATTCCGCGCGGGGCCGGCAGTGCCCCTCGTTGCGCGGAGATCAAGAATGGTTGGAATGATACGTCAGGCCAGGATGACCATTGGCCGGAAGATCTATGCCCTCATCTGTCTCAGCTGCGTCGGGCTGCTGGGGCTTACCTTCCTCGGCTCGAGGGAAATGGACGCGAGCCTGCTTCAGCAGAAGCAGATCGAACTGCGGCACCTCGGCGAAGTGGCGCTGGGCATCGTCAAGGAAGAGCATGCCGCCGCGCAGAAGGGCGACGTTCCGGCTGCCGAGGCGCAGAAGCGCGCGATGGCGCGGGTGGCGGCGCTGCGCTACGGCAGCAACGACTATTACTGGATCAACGACATGCATCCGAAGATGGTGATGCATCCGATCAGGCCTGAAATGAACGGCAATGATCTCTCGACCTACAAGGACCCGAACGGCAAGTTGCTTTTCGTCGACTTCGTCGACACTGTCAGGAAGAGCGGCGCGGGCTTCGTACCCTACGAGTGGCCGAAGCCGGGCTTCGACAAGCCTCAGCCGAAATTGTCCTATGTGGTCGGCTTTGCGCCGTGGAACTGGGTAATCGGCACCGGCGTCTACATCGATGACCTGAACGCGCAGACCCGAGCTTCGACCCAGCGATCGCTGATCGCGGCCGGATTGATCGTATTGTTCGCGCTGGCGGTTTCGATCCTGGTGGCCCGGAGCATCACCGGCCCGTTGCGGCAAATGACTGTCGCCATGAATGATCTCGCCGGCGGCAACCTTGCCGTCGAGGTACCCGGTGTCGGGCGCGGCGACGAGGTCGGCGAGATGGCTAAGGCCGTCGAGATATTCAAGGGCAATGCCGTTGCGCGGCAGGCGCTCGAGGCCGAGCAGCGCGAAGCGGCGACCCGCGCGGCCTCAGGCCGCAAGGCGGACATGAACAAGATGGCCGACGATTTCGAGGCGGCGGTCGGTCAGATCGTCGAGGCCGTATCGTCGGCATCCAGCCAGCTCGAGGTCTCGGCGGGCACGCTGACGACGACGGCGGAGCGCGCGCAGCAACTCACCACCACCGTCGCGGCAGCCTCCGAAGAAGCCTCCACCAACGTGCAGTCAGTGGCTTCGGCGACCGAGGAGATGGCGTCGTCCGTCAACGAGATCAGCCGTCAGGTGCAGGCGTCGGCGCGGATGGCCAATGATGCGGTGGACCAGGCCCGCACAACGAATGACCGCGTCGGCGAATTGTCGAAGGCGGCGACCCGGATCGGTGACGTCGTCGAACTGATCAACACCATCGCGGGGCAGACCAATCTGCTGGCGCTCAACGCCACCATCGAGGCGGCGCGCGCTGGCGAGGCCGGCCGCGGCTTCGCCGTCGTCGCATCCGAGGTGAAGGCCCTTGCGGAGCAGACCGCAAAGGCGACCGGCGAGATCGGCCAGCAGATATCCGGTATCCAGGCGGCGACGCAGGAATCGGTGAACGCGATCCACGCGATCAGCGGCACCATCGAGAAGCTGTCGGAGATTTCATCGACGATTGCCGCCGCGGTCGAAGAGCAGGGCGCAGCGACGCAGGAAATTTCCCGTAACGTGCAGCAGGCGGCGCAGGGCACCGAGCAGGTCTCCGCCAACATCACCGACGTGCAGCGCGGCGCCAGCGAAACCGGTTCGGCTTCCTCGCAGGTGCTCGCGGCGGCACAGTCGCTGTCGGGCGACAGCAATCGCCTCAAGCTCGAGGTCGGCAGATTCCTCAACTCGGTGCGCGCGGCCTGAACTTGTCCGAACCACTTGAAACGGAGGCCGGTCTCGCGCCGGCTCCGCAGCCGACCGGCTGCCGAATCAGGATTGATTCGGGGCGCTGAAGGCAGGCGATCAGGCCTCCTGGGATGTGCTCCAATAAGAAAGCATCCTTAGATCGCCAAAATTGCGATTGCGGTGCGGAGCAATAAATCGCTTTGGGCGAAAACGGCGCCTGAATTCGACCAATGATTTCCGTGGCCGGAAGAAGTCGGTAGTATGGCATCGCATTGTTGAAATCCGATGCCACATGTTCTCCGTCAATCAAGACGGCTCAGGACTCAAGACGCTTCGTTCATGTCAGCGCGCATCGATGCGCCGATCTGTCACGGTCAAGTAGCGCGCATGATCACTTCCAATTCCGGCTGGCGCCGCTTTTTTCGTCTTTTGCGACGAGCGCTGGCGACGGCCCGGATGACCGCCGCGTGACGTTGCTTGATGCACTCGTTGAGTCTGATTTCCTGAAAATCAGCCGTTCTCCGGATTTCGATCATTTCCGGAGCATCGAAAGTCTGGGCGAGGCGAAGAGCATCCCGCTCGATTGCCGGAATTTCGCCGCATCCTTCGCGGAACTGCGGCTCAGGTCCTGTTCTGTCTATCTGCAGCGGACATTCCCCCGCATTTTTCAGTCGCGATATTCGACGACCGGCGCCATCGTCGGGTTGACGATGGAAGACGAGGCGTCGTTGACCCTCAACGGGATCAACGCACGCGAACCGGTCGTGCTGCTGGTCAAGGGCGCGGCGGTCTGCGAAATCGTCGAGCCGCGCACCAATCTGGTGGGGTTCATCAATTGCGATTCCGTAAGCGAGCGCGGCTGGCCGGGTGAGGCTGACAGCGTCCAGATGATCGCGACACGGCCCGCCAGGTTCGGGGCGGTTCGCTCGATGGTGCATGAGGTGCTCAAGCTCGCTTCACATTCGCCGGGGATTTTTGCGCAGCCGCCGGTGATCGACAGCGTCGAGGAATCGATCATGCAGGCGGTCGATCTGGCGATAGCCGGCGCGCCGCCGGCGTTCGAGGGCAAGCGGGTCAGTCTCAGCCACTATCTGACGCTGGTCAGGAAGTTCGACGAGTTTCTGGCTGCGAATTCAGGCAAGACGCTCTACAGCGCCGAGGTGGCGCGGCAGCTTGGGGTATCGGTACGCACGCTGCATAACGCCGTGGTTGCCATTCGCGGCATGAGCATGCATCGCTATACGCGCTTGCGGCGGCTGTGGAATGTACGCCAGCATCTGGTGCGGGGCGCACCGGTGCAATCGATCAAGGCGGTCGCGCTCGTGAACGGCTTCTGGCACATGGGCGAATTCACCGGGCTGTATCGCGAGATGTTCGGCGAGACGCCGCAGCAGACCCTGGCGTCGACCGGCGGCAAGTCGGGCCGCCTCTCGTGATGCCGTCAAGCGGCGCAGCTCCGTAGTTCTACCAGTCGTTCGGCGTGCGCCGGCTTAGGCCAAAGTTTACCAACGCATGGAACTCTGGCGTGCATGGATGCCGCTCTGTGGCGCTGCCGCAGGAGCCCTTCGTTCGCAGCGAACCGGCTCGTCCCGTTTTTCAGGCCCGGCACTCTTTTTCAACCGTAAGCCCCGCCGACGCGGGAGCACACGGCCATGGCGCGCTTAGTTAATTTCCGGAGCCACGAAAATGCGAACGAACCTTCCCATTACCAACGTAGAGTATCCGATTCACGACGAGACCCTGATCGTCTCGAAGACGGACTTGAAAGGCAGACTGAGCTATTTCAACGATCAGTTTGTCGACGCCTCCGGTTTCACCGAGGCCGAACTGATCGGCCAGCCGCATAACATCATCCGCCATCCGGAGATGCCGTCGGAAGCGTTTGAAGATCTCTGGGTGACGCTGAAGGCGGGCAAGCCGTGGGCCGGCGCCGTCAAGAACCGGCGCAAGAACGGCGATTTCTACTGGGTACTGGCAAGCGCGACCCCGATCTGGGAGGGCGGCCAGGTCACCGGCTACATGTCGATCCGCTCCAAGCTGCCCGCCGACCAGCGCGCGGAAGCCGAGCATGTGTATGCGCTGTTGCGCGCCAAGAAAGCACACAAATACACGGTTACCGCCGGAATCATCCGGCAGCGTTCGCTCGCCGACCGCTTCGCGCTCTTTACCGGAACGCTCAAGGCGCGGCTGGTTACCCTCATCTCGGTGCAGTCGATTTTCATGGTGGTCATTGCCCTGGAGGCCCTGTTCGGTGCCGGTCATCGTGAATTCACGATGGGCAACGGCATCGCGTTGGCCATGCTGGCCTTTGGCCTTCTGCTTGGCGGAATGCTCGGCCTTCAAACCATCCGCGCCGTCGGCCGACCGCTCGAACAGCTCAACGCGGCGATGGCACGGATCGCGCAGGGCGTGTTCAACAGCCGCATCATCATCCAGCGGGATGACGAGATCGGCATCGCGTTGCGAAACGTGCAGGCGATGCAGGCCAAACTCGGATTCGATCGCGAAGAACAGAAAGATACCGACAAACGCATTGCCATCCAGCGCAAGGCGGACATGACGAAGCTTGCCGACTCGTTCGAAGCTGCGGTCGGCGAGATCGTTCAGACCGTGTCGTCGGCCTCGACCCAGCTCGAATCCTCGGCCGGCACGCTGACCGCCACCGCCGAGCGTTCGCAGCAATTGACCACCGTGGTGGCGGGCGCTTCCGAGGAAGCCTCGGCCAACGTGCAGTCGGTGGCGTCGGCAACGGAGGAGATGGCGTCGTCGGTGAACGAGATCAGCCGCCAGGTGCAGGAATCGGCGCGGATGGCAAGCGGGGCCGTCGAGCAGGCGCGCGTCACCAACGATCGCGTCAGCGAACTGTCGAAGATGGCCGCGCGTATCGGCGACGTCGTCGAACTCATCAACACCATCGCCGGCCAGACCAACCTGCTCGCGCTCAACGCCACCATCGAGGCGGCGCGCGCGGGCGAGGCCGGGCGCGGCTTTGCAGTCGTCGCTTCCGAAGTGAAGGCGCTCGCCGAACAGACGGCCAAGGCCACCGGCGAGATCGGCCAGCAGATATCAGGCATCCAGGGCGCGACCCAGGAGTCGGTCGGCGCGATCAAGGAGATCAGCGGCACCATCGAAAGGCTGGCCGAGATTTCCTCGACCATCGCGGCGGCGGTGGAGGAGCAGGGCGCGGCGACGCAGGAAATCTCCCGCAACGTGCAGCAGGCGGCGCACGGCACCCAGGAAGTGTCTTCCAACATCACCGACGTCCAGCGCGGCGCCAGCGAGACCGGCTCGGCATCGGCACAGGTGCTCTCGGCGGCGCAGTCGCTGTCCAGCGACTCCAACCGCCTCAAGCTCGAAGTCGGCAAGTTCCTGGATTCGGTGCGGGCGGCCTGACCAAAGCGGCCGGGGGCCGGTTCGGGCCGGCCCGGCTATGCCGGGGAAGTGAAGGGCGGCTGCGCTGCCGGAATTGGCCTTTTGGCTTCGTTTCGGCTAAATCTGCGCAGCCGACTGGGCTTATTGCAGCGCCAGTTTCCATCCGGCTGCGGGGCCCCCGGAGAATGTCTGTTACATGATCGCGCTGGTCCGTATCGCACTGAGCCGGCCGTATACGTTCGTCGTGCTCGCCCTCTTGCTGTTGATCATCGGACCGCTGGCCGCACTGCGCACGCCGACCGATATCTTTCCGGACATCCGGATTCCCGTCATCGGGGTAGTGTGGAATTATACCGGCCTGCCGCCGGACCAGATGTCCGGGCGCATCGTCACGCCGTTTCAGCGGGCGCTGACCACCACCGTCAACGACATCGAGCACATCGTCGCCAATTCCTATACCGGCATCGGGATCGTGAAGATCTTCTTCCAGCCCAATGTCGATATCCGCACCGCCAACGCCCAGGTGACGGCGATCTCGCAGACGATGATCCGGCAATTGCCGCCTGGCGCCACGCCGCCGCTGATCCTCAATTACAGCGCCTCCACGGTGCCGATCATCCAGGTGGCGCTGTCGGGCGAAGGCCTGACCGAGCAGAACCTGGCGGATTTGGGCATCAACCAGTTGCGCACGCCGCTGGTGACGGTGCCGGGCGCGGCCATACCCTATCCGTTCGGCGGCAAGCAGCGGCAGGTGCAGATCGACCTCAATCCCGCCGCGCTACAGGCCCGCGGCCTCTCCGGGCAGGACGTCGCCAATGCGCTCGCCGCGCAGAACCTGATTACCCCGGTCGGCACCCAGAAGATCGGCCAGTTCGAATACACCATCCAGCTCAACAACTCGCCGCTGCGGATGGAAGAACTCGGCGATCTGCCGATCAGGGCCGTCAACGGCGCCATGGTCTATGTCCGCGACGTCGCATCTGTGCGCGACGGCAATCCGCCCCAGACCAACATCGTTCATGTCGACGGCAACCGCTCGGTGCTGATGATGGTGCTGAAGGCGGGCGCGACCTCGACGCTCGACATCATCGCCGGCATCAAGAAGAAGGTGATCGAGGTCAAGGACCAGCTTCCCGAGACGCTCAAGATCGGCTTCATCGGCGACCAGTCGGTGTTCGTCCGTGGCGCCATCGAGGGCGTGGCGGTCGAAGGCGTCATCGCCGCGCTTTTGACCAGCGTGATGATCCTGCTGTTCCTCGGTAGCTGGCGCTCGACCGTCATCATTGCCGTTTCCATCCCGCTGTCGGTGCTCGGCGCCATCATCATGCTGTCGGCGATCGGCGAGACGCTCAACATCATGACGCTCGGCGGGCTGGCGCTGGCGGTCGGCATCCTGGTCGACGACGCCACCGTGACCATCGAGAACATCAACTACCATCTGGAGCAGGGCAAGCCGGTCGAGCAGTCCATCCTCGACGGCGCCAACCAGATCGTGACGCCGGCATTCGTGTCGCTGCTCTGCATCTGCATCGTGTTCGTGCCGATGTTCTTCCTGGAGGGCGTCGCGCGCTTCTTGTTCGTGCCGATGGCCGAAGCTGTCATGTTCGCGATGATCTGGTCGTTCATCCTGTCGCGCACGCTGGTGCCGACGATGGCGAAATACCTGCTGCAGCCGCACGTCCATCACGAGGGCGGGGCGCCGAAGTCGCGCAATCCGCTGGTGCGGTTCCAGCGCGGCTTCGAGGCGCGGTTCGAGCGGCTTCGCGCCACCTATCACGACCTGCTGGCGATGGCATTGGGACGGCGCCCGCTGTTCGTCACGGGCTTTCTCGGCGTGGTCGCGCTTTCCTTCCTGCTGGTGCCGTATCTCGGCCGCAACTTCTTCCCGGCGGTCGATGGCGGCAGTATCCTGATGCATGTCCGCACCCAGGTCGGCACCCGCGTCGAGGAGACCGCCAACCAGCTCGCCGACGTGCAGAAGGCGATCCGCAAGATCATTCCGCCTGGCGAGATCGAGACGCTGACCGACAATATCGGCATGCCGATTTCCGGCATCAACATGACCTACAACAACACCGGCGTGATCGGACCGGCCGACGGCGACATCCAGATCAAGCTCAGGGAAGGCCACAAGCCCACGGACGATTATGTCCGCGAGCTGCGCGAGCAGTTGCCGCGGCTGTTTCCCGGAATGAACTTCTCGTTCCTGCCAGCCGACATCGTCAGCCAGATTCTCAATTTCGGCGCCCCGGCGCCGATCGACCTGCAGATTCGCGGCGCCAACAAGGCGGCGAATTTCGCCTACGCCAACAAGCTGCTCGGCCGCATCCGCAAGATTCCCGGCATTGCGGACGCGCGCATCCAGCAATCGCCGAACGCGCCGACATTCAATATCGAGGTCGACCGCACGCGCGCGCAATATGTCGGCCTGACCGAGCGCGACGTCACCAACAGCCTGGTGGTCAATCTGGCCGGCAGTTCGCAGGTCGCGCCGACCTACTACCTCAACCCCGACAACGGCGTCTCCTATTCGATCGTGATGCAGACGCCGCAATACAAGATGGACTCGCTCAGCGCGCTGCAGGCGCTGCCGATCACGGCGACCGGCAATACGCAGGCGCCGATCCTGGGCGGCATCGCCGATGTGAAACGATCGACGTCCAGCGCCGTGGTTTCGCAATACGACATCCAGCCCATGGTGCAGATATTTGCGACCCCACAGGGCCGCGATCTCGGCGCGGTCGCCGCCGACGTCAGGGCGGTGATGGCGGACACCGCCCAGGACGTTCCGAAGGGCTCGACCGTCGTGCTGCTCGGCCAGGTGGAGACCATGAACAGCGCGTTCTCCGGCCTGCTGTTCGGACTGCTGGCCGCCATCGTGCTGATCTATTTCCTGATCGTGGTGAACTTCCAGTCCTGGTCCGATCCGTTCGTGATCATCACCGCGCTTCCGGCCGCGCTCGCCGGCATCGTCTGGATGCTGTTCACGACCCAGACCACGCTGTCGGTCCCGGCGCTGACCGGCGCGATCATGTGCATGGGCGTTGCGACCGCCAACAGCGTGCTGGTGATCAGTTTTGCCCGCGAGCGCTACGAAGAGCTCGGCGATCCCATTGCGGCGGCGTTGGAGGCCGGCTTCGTCCGCTTCCGCCCGGTGCTGATGACGGCGCTCGCCATGATCATCGGCATGTTGCCGATGGCACTGGGGCTCGGCGAGGGCGGCGAGCAGAACGCGCCGCTCGGGCGCGCCGTGATCGGCGGCCTCATTTTCGCGACGATCGCCACCCTGATGTTTGTTCCCGTGGTGTTCAGCATGGTACACAAGAAACAAGGCGCCAAAGCCACCGCCTCATCGGAGATGCCGCATGCCCACTGAACCGCGCCCGCCGGTCTCACGCCGGAAGCTGGGCCTATTCGGGCTGGCGGCCGTGATCGGGGCCGGACTGATCGTCGCCACCGGCATCCGCGCCCGCGAGGATTCCAGCGTCAAGCTGAAGGAATGGACCGACGCCCAGGCGATCCCGACGGTGGCGGTCGCGCCGCCCAACGCCCGCGCGCTCAATCCGACCATCGATCTGCCGGGCCGGCTGGAGGCCTATTCGCGCGCGCCGATCTTTGCGCGCGTCAGCGGCTATCTCAAGAGCTGGAGCGCCGATATCGGCGCCAAGGTCAAGGCGGGCGACGTGATCGCCGAGATCGAGGCGCCGGATCTCGACCAGCAATTGTTGCAGGCGAAGGCGGATCTCATCAGCCAGCAGTCAAGCGCGCAACTGTCGGAGGCAACGCTGAACCGGCGCAAGACGCTGCTCGCCTCCAACTTCGTCTCGATGCAGGAAATCGACGAGCGCACCGCGGACCTCAACAACAAGAAGGCCGCCGTCAAATCCGGCCAGGCCAATGTCGAGCGGCTGGAGGCGCTGGCCGGCTACAAGAAAATCACCGTGCCGTTCGACGGCGTCGTGACCTCGCGCGAGACCGATGTCGGCGCGCTGATCAATGCCGGCGGCGGTGCGGGGCCGGCGATGTTCGTGGTCTCCGACATCACCAAGCTGCGCGTCTACGTCAACGTGCCGCAGAGCTACGTCCCGGCGGTCAGGATGGGGGCGAAGGCCGTGCTGACGATGCCGGAATATCCGAACCGGAAGTTCACGGCGACGGTGGAAGCCTCCTCTCAATCGGTCGATGTCGGATCGGGGACCACGCGCATGCAACTGGGGCTTGACAATGCCGGCGGCGAGTTGATGCCCGGCGGCTACGCCAGCGTCCGCCTGCCGCTCGAGCGCGACGCCGAGCCGCTGCACATCCCCTCCAGCGCCCTCATCTTCAACAAGGACGGTCTGCGGGTCGCAACCGTCGGCCCCGACGACAAGGTGCTGTTCAAGACCGTGACGATCGCCCGCGACCTCGGCCGCGAGATCGAACTGGCCTCGGGCCTCGCCGCCGACGACCGCGTCATCATCGCGCCGCCTGACGGTCTCGCCGATGGCGATCAGGTCCGGGTGTCGGGTGCCGGCGCCGAGGGCAAGCCCGCGACGGCGTCGGAAAAGCAGGACGTGAAGGGGTAGGGGAGCGGCCCGCTCTCCGTGCCCCGGACGCTGTGCAGCACGCAATGATGCGCTGCAGAGCCGGGGCCCACATCATGAGCACGCCGCATGCAATGGGTCCCCGCTCTGCGGAGCAGCGCTGAGGCGCTGCACCGCGTCGGGGACACGAGTTACGCCACCCGCCACTCCAGCACGCCGTCTTCGGCCGCGGTGACATTGCCGATCGTGCCTATCGGCGTCCGGTCCATGTTCTGCAGATGCGCAAGCGTCGCCGCATCGTTCGCGGGGATACGGGCCAGCGCGCGCGCATCGGCCTCGGTGCGCATCATGACAACGCCGTGCTCGACTTCGCCCTTGCCCTTGTAGATCACGGTAAAGCTCTCGACCTTGCCCTTGCCTGACGCTTCGGTGACGAACTCCGGCACCTTGCGGCGGTTGCGGTCGGCCTCGGCCTGGACGCTGATGTCCTGCTTGAGCGCCTGCTGCGGCGGCTGGCGCGACACCACCAGCCCGTGATGCTTGGTGACGAAGCCGCCCTGGCCGTAGAGCAGGCCGAGTTTGCCGCCTTCACGCAGCTTGCGCACCATCGCGACCGCGGCGTGCGTCATGTAGGTGTTGAGCGGGGCACCGAAGAAGGTGAGGCCGCCGGTCACCGTCGGCTGCACGTCGGGGCCCAGGCCCAGCGTCCGCCGCGCCATCTTCGGCACGCAGGGGAAGCAGCTATAGAGTTCGATGGCGTCGAATTTCCTGCCGTCGCCCTCGACCAGGTCCATCACCGCCTTGAGCACGGCGTTCTGCGGATGGCTCTCGTAGAACTGGTCGCGCACGAGGTAGTCGCGCGGCTCTTCCGCCGATGCGCCGCCGAGCGGATAGACCAGGCGATCTTCGGGCACGCCCGCCGCACGCGCTTTCGCCAGCGATGTCAGCAGCACCGCGCCGCCCATATTGACGGTCGGATTGGCCACCATCAGTTTTGTATAGGGCCAGGCGATCAGGCGGTTGTCCGGCGTCGGCGTCGTGATCTCGTCGGGTGAAAAATGCTTCTGCAGCCACGAGTTCGGATTTTCCGAGGCGACCTTCGAATAGGTTGACCACAGCGCACCGGATTCCGCGAGCGCCTCGCGCGGCGTCTGGCCCCAATGCGCTGACGTGGCGGATTCATAGAGCGGATAGACGGTAATGGGACGGAACACGCCGAGCTTGACGGCCATCGGCTTCTGGAACGCCGCGCCGCGCTTCGGCTCCTGGACGTCATGGGCGAACGAGGTCCAGGGCAGCGAAATGCCGCCGCGCTCGGCCTTGGTCGCAGTCGATTGCGCTTCCGCGCCGCAGACCACCGCCACGCTGCATTCGCCGCGCGCGATGCGCTGCGCCGCTTCGTGAATGTAGCGGATCGGGCTCTCGCCCCCGACCGGGCCGTAATAGCAATGATCAGGCGTGGCGCCGAGCCGCTCGGCAAGCTGCTTCTCGGGATCGCGGTAACGCCAGCTCAGGAAGTTGACGACGTCGAGCGAGCCGAGATCGCCGAGCAGCTTTGCCCCGCTATCGGCCTCCGCGCGCCGCACCGCATGTTCGAGCAGCGCCAGCGGCTCCCGCCCGGCGGCGATGTTCTTCGGCCGGTCGACGATTTCGCCGACGCCGACGATGACGGGAATGCGATCTTCGGGGAGGGAGGAGTTGGACATTGCTACCTTTTTTGCTTTCTTGGGACTAATTCGAGGATGCAGCTCCGTCATTGCGAGCCAACGGGTCGCGCGAATACGCGCCCGATGACAGGCTCCGCGAAGCAATCCATCGTGCCCTGCGGCGAGTATGGATTGCTTGACGGGGAGAGGCCGTCACTCCTCCATCAACGCATTCATATGCTCCACCGCATCGGCAAAGTCTTCCTTGAATTCCTGAACCACCGCGCCGGCCGATTTCACGCTGTCGATCAGGCCGACGCCCTGGCCGACAAAGTAGCTGACGAGATCGCGCGCCTGGGCATTCCCCGCAGCGGCGGCGCGGTCGATCGAGTTGAAGGCGTCGCGGCTGATGATGCTTTGCAGCGGCATCGGCAGCGCGCCGGGACTGTCCGGCCCGCGGTCCCACGCATCGGTCCACACCGAGCGCAACTGCCGGGCCGGCTTGCCGGTACGGCCCCTGGAACGGACCGCGTCGCGTGACGAAGCCGCGATCATCTTCTCGCGGAAGATTTCGGTGGTCTCGGATTCGACGGTGGCGAGCCACACCGAGCCGGTCCACGCGCCCGCCGCCCCCATCGCCATGCAGGCCGCCATCTGTGACCCGGTCATGATGCCGCCCGCGGCCAGCACCGGCACGTTGCGGATCGGCTTGATCGCCTTGATCACCTCGGGCACCAGCACCATGGTCGAGACCTCGCCGCAGTGGCCGCCGGCCTCGGTGCCCTGGGCGACCAGGATGTCGACGCCGGCCGCGACCTGGCGCAGCGCGTGTTCCTTGGAGCCGACCAGCGCTGCGACCGGGACGTCATGCTTGCGCCCCATGTCGATCATCGCCTTCGGCGGCACGCCGAGCGCATTTGCAATCAGCTTGATCGGATGGCGGAACGAAACGTCGAGCACCTCGAGCGCACGCTGCGCGTCGAACGGCTGCGGCTGGTTGTCGGCGACGTTGGTCGTCGTCAGTTCAATGCCGTATTTCTTCAGCAGGTTGCGGGTGAAGTCGCGATGCTGCGGCGAGATTCGCGCCTCCAGGCTCTTCCAGGTGACGTCCTTTTCGCCGGCTGTCGAAATGTTTTCCGGGATCAGCACATCGAGCCCGTAAGGCTTGCCGTCGGTGTGATCGTCGATCCATTTCAGTTCCTGCTCGATCGTCTCCGGCGAGTGCGCGGTCGCGCCCAGCACGCCAAAACCGCCGGCGCGGCTGACGGCCGCAACCACGTCGCGGCAATGGCTGAAAGCCAGCAGCGGAAACTCTATTCCCAGCATGTCGCAGATCGGCGATTTCATGGCGGTTGCTCCCTGTGGCGGCAGCATTCGTGTTGCTGCTCGACTTTTCGACGAAACGCTAACCCATTACCGGCGAATGCCAAGCACAGCAACCGGCGAGACCTTATCCTGAGGAGCGGCGTCTTCGCCGCGTCTCGAAGGATGGAGGCCCCACTGTGGCCTCATGGTTCGAGACGCGCAAGATACGCTCCTCACCATGAGGAGCGGCAAACATTCCACCTCGTAAAATATGCAATGGCACGCGGCGGATTTGCGTCTTGCGCTTTGGCGCTGCGGCAGGAATGCTGTTTGCCAAATCAACGAGAAATTCAGGGAGTCCGCCTTCATGTCCGCAATGCCTTCCGCTACCGCCAACCCGACCGAGGCCTACGACGTCGTCGTGGTCGGCGCGGGCTTTGCCGGCATGTACATGCTGCACCGGTTGCGCGGGCAGGGCATGACGGCGCGGGTCTACGAGCAGGGCTCCGGCGTCGGCGGCACCTGGTACTGGAACCGCTATCCCGGCGCGCGCTGCGACGTCGAGAGCATGCAATATTCCTATTCGTTCTCGGATGAACTGCAGCAGGAGTGGGACTGGAGCGAGCGCTACGCGCCGCAGCCCGAGATCCTGAGATACGCCAACCACGTCGCCGACCGCTTCAGCCTGCGTCCCGACATCCAGTTCAACACCCGCGTCGAGCGCGCGGAGTTCGACGAGGCGACCTCGCTGTGGTCGGTCTCGACCTCCGACGGCAGGACGGTCACGGCGAAATTCGTCGTGCTCGCCACCGGCTGCCTGTCGAATGCGCGGATGCCCGACATCAAGGGCCTCGATCGATTCAAGGGCAAGGTCTACCACACCGGCCACTGGCCGCATGAGGAGGTCGATTTCACCGGCCAGCGTGTCGGCGTCATCGGAACGGGATCGTCGGCGATCCAGTCGGTGCCGGTCATTGCCGAGCAGGCGAGCCACCTGACGGTGTTCCAGCGCACCGCGAATTTCTCGATTCCCGCCCGCAATGCCGCGCTCAGCGCGCAGGAACGGCAGAAATTCCGCGACAATTATCCCGAGATCCGGCGCTTCGCGCGCGAGATGGCGAAGAACGGCATCTATACCGAGCTGCCCGATCGCGGCGCGCTCGACGACGGCGACAATGAACGCCGCTCGAAATACCAGGCACGCTGGGATCGTGGCGGACTCACCTTCATGTCGGTCTACAACAACCTCGCGCTGGATCAGGCCGCGAACGACACCGCCGCCAATTTCGTCCGCGAGAAGATCGCCGAGATCGTCAACGACCGGGAGACCGCAAAGCTGCTGCAGCCGAACAACCATCCGATCGGATCCAAGCGCATCTGCATCGACACCGACTATTTCGCGACCTTCAATCGCCCGAACGTGACGCTGGTGGACATCAAGTCGAACCCGATCGAGGAGATCACCGAAAACGCGGTCCGCACAGGCGGCAGGGATTACGAGGTCGATGCGCTGGTGCTCGCGACCGGCTTCGACGCCATGACCGGATCGGTCGCGAAAATCGATATTCGCGGCCGGGGCGGACAGACGCTGAACGAAAAATGGGCCGCGGGCCCGCGCACGTATCTCGGCCTGATGAGTTCGGGCTTTCCCAATCTCTTCATCGTCACCGGCCCCGGCAGCCCGTCGGTGCTGTCGAACATGATCGTCTCGATCGAACAGCACGTCGACTGGATCACGGACTGCCTGGCCCATATGCGTAAGCAGGGCCTCGATACCATGGAGGCTGCCACCGATGCCGAAGACAAATGGGTCGCCCACGTCAACGAGGTGGCCTGGACGACGCTCTATCCGCAGGCCAATTCCTGGTACATGGGCGCCAACGTCCCCGGCAAGCCGCGGATCTTCATGCCCTATATCGGCGGTGTCGGCCCCTACCGGCAGATCTGCAACGACGTCGCAGCCAAGGGTTATGAGGGTTTTGTGATGGAGCGCGCGGAGGCGCCGCGGAAGGTGGCGGCGTCGTGATCGCTGTCATTGCGAGGAACCACCGGGTCGCGCGAATGCGCGCCCGATGACAAGCTCCGCGACGAAGCAATCCATCTATCCGTTATGCCGCGCGATGGATTGCTTCGCGGAGCTTTTGCTCCGAGTTGTCCGCTCGTGATGCCCTTGTGGCGGTAATCCGCAGGTCCGATATAAAAGGCTCGACAACCCGCCGTGCGGCCGACGACCGATCAAATAGCATGGCCGAGAGAAGCCTGGAGCCGATCCGATGACCGATGCCCCGACCACCGATGCGAATGAGTATGTGCCGCCGAAAGTCTGGACCTGGAACAAGGCGAGCGGCGGCCGCTTTGCCAGCATCAACCGTCCGGTGGCAGGCGCCACGCATGAGGCGGAATTGCCGGTCGGCAAGCATCCATTCCAGCTCTATTCGCTGGCGACGCCGAACGGCGTCAAGGTCACGGTCATGTTCGAGGAATTGCTGGCCGCCGGTCACAGCGGCGCGGAATACGATGCGTGGCTGATCAAGATCGACGGCAACCAGTTCGGCAGCGGCTTCGTCGCAGTCAATCCGAATTCGAAAATCCCGGCGCTGGTGGACCGCAGCGGACCGCAACCGATCCGGCTGTTCGAGTCCGGTGCGATCCTGGTGCATCTGGCCGAGAAGTTCGGAGCCTTCCTGCCGGCCGGCGGTCAGGCGCGCGCTGAATGCCTGTCGTGGCTGTTCTGGCAGATGGGCAGCGCGCCGTTTCTCGGCGGCGGCTTCGGTCACTTCTACGCCTACGCACCGATGAAGATCGAATACGCCATCGACCGCTACGCCATGGAAGTGAAACGCCAGCTCGACGTGCTCGACCGGCGTCTTGCCGACAACGAATTTCTCGCAGGCCACGAATACACCATCGCCGACATGGCCACATGGCCGTGGTACGGCGCGCTGGCAAAGGGTCTGGTCTATGGCGCCGGCGAATTCCTCTCGGTGCACGAATACAGGAACGTGCAGCGCTGGACCGACGCGATTGCAAAACGTCCCGCAGTAAAGCGCGGACGCATGGTCAACCGCATTTCGGGCGATCCGGCGAGCCAGCTCCACGAGCGTCACGATGCCGGCGATTTCGACACGAAGACGCAGGACAAGATCGGCGAACCTGCCAGGACGTAAGCGGGCTTTGGGGCAGGGGGAAACACCATGAGCTTCTTCGAAAAGGGCGCCGTTCGCATTCATTACGAGGAAGCCGGCTCTGGCTTCCCGCTGCTGCTGATCGCCGGCGGCGGGCTGAATTCGAACATTTCGGGGATCACCGGGGACTATCCGCCCTTCAACGCCATGAAGGAATTCGGCGACGAGTACCGCTGCATTGCCTTCGACCTGCGAAATGCGCCGCCCGGCCAATCCACCGGTCCGCTCGAGATCGATCGTCCCTGGGATTCCCATACCGACGACCAGTTGGCGCTGATGGACCATCTCGGCTTCGAGAAATTCATGGTGCTGGGCTTCTGCATCGGCGGCCCGCTGATCTGGAACCTGATCAAGCGCGCGCCGGATCGCGTCGTGGCGGGCGTGCTGGCGATGCCGTCAGGCTCGCGGCCCGAGATGCGCGACCTGTTCTACGACAACAACATGAAAGGCTGGGCGCCGCAGCTTGTCGAGCGCCGGCCAGACATCACCATGGCGCAGGCGGAGAAATTCCTGACGAAGATGTATCGCACCGATCCGGATTTCGTCTTCACCGTGACGCGGGATTTCGTGCGCCAGTGCCGGACGCCGGTCCTGATCCTGCCCGACGACATTCCGGCGCATCCTTACGCGGTGGCGATGGAGAGCGCGATGCTGGCGCCGAACGCGGAAGTCAGCCTGTTTCCGTGGAAGGAGCCGAAGGAGAGGGTGCCGCTCGCGGTACGCCAGATCCGCTCGTTCCTGCGTGCGCACCGGCCGGCATAGGGCTTAATCCGGCAATTTCTCTCCGGAGCCGCCGAGGTCTGCGGGGAAGTCGGCGTATTTCGGCAAACCGTCCTTTACCGAGAGTGTCTTGCTTGCGTAGTTCACATGCAGCGTCGGCTGGTGCGTGTAGTCGCGCAGCAGGTTGGCATAGACATCGGTCAGCCGCATGCGCGGATGCTCGGTCATGACATGGCCGCCGCAGACCTTGCAGAATTTCCGATAGGAGTTCTCGGTCCTGTTGTAGGTGCCGATGTCGGACGCGCCTTTGGTGACGCGCACGTCGCCAGACTTCCACAGGCTGAAGGCATTGACTGGCGCGGCCGACCAGGCCTGGCAATCCCTGCAATGGCAGTAGCCGGCAAAAACCGGCGCGCCCGCTGCTTCGACCTCGATCGCGCCGCAAAAGCAGCCCGCCTTGTAGGTCGCGGCGTTCGTGTCCTTTGGTTGGCCGGGCGCCAGGAGGTCGTTGTACTCGGCGTGCTTGGACATGAAATTGCGAATGAAATCGCATTCGACCGTCAGCTTGCGCCCCTGCGCCCGTACCGCGTCCAGCGTCGCGCGCGCGAGTTTCGAGCCGACGCCCTTGCCGCCGAGTTCGGACGGCACCTCCGTATGGACCAGCGTGATCGCGCCTTTCGATTTCCGGTAGGTGACGAAGGCGGTGTGCCCTTCGACGTCGAGCTCAAATCGCTCGCGAGCTTCGTTGTCGCGGAAGTTTTCGGCCATGTGCTTTTCTCTTCCTGCCTGCGTCGGTTTATACCGTAGTCTTCGCTCCCTCGGCCGGCGGAAACACCACGCGGTCATCGGTGCGGCAATAACGATCCGCGAACATGCGGCCGATCGGGTGATAGCGATCCATGTGCACGCGCATCGCGGCGTGGTCCCACAGATCGTCGCGGATGTGGAACTGGATGCCTTCGCCCATCACCAGCAGGCGGTCGCCGTTGACGTCGATTTCCTTCCAGGTTTTGCATTCCATCGAAAACGGCGCATCGGCCAGCCGCGGCACCGCGATCTTCGTCGAGGGCGCCACCTTCAGGTTCAAATAATCAGGCTCGCCGATCTCGGGCGGGAAGTCGCCGCTGGAATCGTGCATCGCGCGCGCCAGCGGCTCGTCGGTCATGTTGACCACGAACTCGTTCGTCCGGCGAATGTTGATCACGGTGTCCTTGATCCGCCCATCGGGCCGCAAATTGGCGGCGAACATGCACAGCGGCGGGTCCTCACAGAACACGTTGAAGAAACTGAACGGCGCGGCGTTGACCACGCCGGTCGGCCCGATCGTCGTCACCCACGCGATCGGCCGCGGCAGCACGAAGGAGGTGAGCACCTTGTAGCGCTCGCGGGGTTTCAGGTCGGTGGGGGCGTATTGCATCTCAAGGTACTCCGCGTCGGCGAAAGTCCTCCGTCATTGCGAGCGAAGCGAAGCAATCCATGGCTCGGCGCAAGCTGGCATGGATTGCTTCGTCGCTTCGCTTCTCGCAATGACGGCTGTGATTGGCTTTGCGAGATTGGCCCTACGGCATGCTTAGTTCGTGCCGGCCGACCACCATCCAGTGCACTTCATCGGGGCCGTCGGCGAAGCGGAGATGGCGGACGTCCTGGTACATCTCGCCGAGCTGGCTCCATTGCGAGATGCCGGTGGCACCGTGCATCTGGATGGCCTGGTCGATGATCCTGCAGGTGCGCTCCGGCACCATGGCCTTCACCATGCTGACCCAGATCCGCGCTTCCTTGTTGCCGAGCACGTCCATCGCCTTCGCGGCCTTCAGCACCATCAGCCGCATCGCCTCGATCTCGCAGCGGGCCTGCGCGATGATCTGCAGATTGCCGCCGAGATGGGCGATCTTCTTGCCGAAGGCTTCGCGGGTAAGGCCGCGCGAGACCATCAGGTCGAGCGCCTTTTCCGCCTTGCCGATGGTACGCATGCAGTGATGGATGCGGCCGGGTCCGAGGCGAACCTGGGAGATTTCAAAGCCGCGGCCTTCGCCGAGCAGCATGTTCTCCTTCGGCACCCGGCAATTGTTGAAGCGCAGGTGCATGTGGCCGCGTGGCGCGTGGTCGTGGCCGAACACATGCATCGGGCCCAAAATCTCGACGCCGGGGGTGTCGATCGGCACCAGGATCTGCGACTGCTGCTTGCTCGGCGGGGCGTCGGGATTGGTCTTCACCATCACGATCATGATCTTGCAGCGCGGATCGCCGGCGCCGGAGATGTAGTATTTCTCGCCGTTGATCACCCATTCGTCGCCGACGAGCTTTGCGGTGGTCGAGATGTTCTTGGCGTCGGAGGAGGCGACGTTCGGTTCGGTCATTGCATAGGCCGAGCGGATCTCGCCGGCCAGCAGCGGCTTCAGCCACTTCTCCTTCTGCGCCTTGGTGCCGACGCGCTCCAGCACCTCCATGTTGCCGGTATCCGGCGCCGAGCAGTTCATGGTTTCCGAGGCCATCGGATTTTTCGCCAGCTCGACCGCGATGTAGGCGTAGTCGAGGTTCTTCAGGCCCTCGCCGGTCTCGGCATCGGGCAGGAAGAAGTTCCAGAGGCCTTCTTCCTTCGCCTTGTCCTTGGCCTTCTGCAGGCATGCCAGCTGTTCAGGCGTAAAGCTCCAGCGGTCTTTCTTGTTTTCGCCAAGCCGCATGAACTCGACCGACATCGGGTCGACGGTCTCGCGGATGAACTTCTTGACGTGCTCGTACAGCGGACGAACCTCGTCCGACATGCGCAAATCGTTGAGTTCCTCGCCCGGATTGAGGTTGTAGGTCGTGGTTCGCGGGATATAGGCGTGTTTCATGGATATTCCTCCCATTTGCGCAGATCGTCTGGTCTGCGGGCGCGCGCTCAGGCTCGTTGGCCGGCAATGTAGACGTGAGGGCAGGGCTTGCACAAGCGCGGGTGAAGGCGCGATTTTCCGTTACGTGGCAAGTGGTATTGCAAGACCCTCATGGTGAGGAGGCGCCTTGGCGCCGTCTCGAACCATGAGGCCACAAACGGGCCTGCATCCTTCGAGGCGCCGCTTTCGCGGCTCCTCAGGATGAGGGCAGACAACCTAAGCCGGCATCCGGTGCATGGCGCAGATCTTGTTGCCGTCGAGGTCGCGCAGGTACGCGAGATAGAGTTTGCCGCCCGGGCCTTCGCGAACGCCCGGCGGGTTTTCGCAGGTCGTACCGCCGTTGGCGAGGCCGGCCGCGTGAAACGCGTCGGCCTGCTCGGGCGAACTCGCCGCAAAGCCGATGGTGCCGCCGTTCGCGTGCGTTGCAGGCTGGCCGTTGATCGGCTTCGACACCGCGAAAACGCCGGTCTTGGTGAAGTAGAAAATGCGGTGGCCGTCGACCTTGGCCGGCCGGACATCCAGCGTTCCCAGCAGCGCGTCGTAGAACGCCTTGGCCTTTTCGAGGTCGTTGGTGCCGATCATCACATGCGAAAACATCTCTCTGATACCTCCCGGTTCTTGAGGACGAACAGCCGTAATGCGTTTGCGCTTTACCCCGGGCTGCTCGCTGCCGGCACTGTAGACGGCGCCGTTGGCGTTGCACAAGCAGACGATTTGACCGCCGGCAAGCCGGGGAACTGGTCGGGAGCCTGCAGATCAGGCGCTGTCAATTCGACCCGCGCGGCCGTTGCCTCCGCCCGG
The DNA here is from genome assembly GCA_023422775.1 of Pseudomonadota bacterium. Classification (GTDB taxonomy): domain Bacteria; phylum Pseudomonadota; class Alphaproteobacteria; order Rhizobiales; family Xanthobacteraceae; genus Bradyrhizobium. Next base: position 152,815 of record JAFAGM010000031.1, on the reverse strand, counting down.
CGCGGCGCCAGGACGCACCGCGGCCTCTTGAAGCGCCGCCGGGGTAGTTCCTACTTCTGGGATACCAGCCGCGGCGTTTCTGCCGGGGGCCAAGGAGACGACAATGAGCTATCTGAAGACTGCCATTCTGTTGGCCGGTCTTACCGGCCTCTTCATGGGTGTCGGCTATCTGATCGGCGGCGGCAGCGGCGCCCTGATCGCGCTCGTGATCGCCGCCGCGACCAATTTGTTCGCCTACTGGAATTCGGATCGCGCTGTACTGTCGATGTACGGCGCCCATGAGGTCGACCAGCGAACGGCGCCGGACCTCTTCAATCTCGTGGCCGAGCTTGCCGGCCGCGCCGGCCTGCCGATGCCGCGCGTGTTCATCATGGACGAGGCGCAGCCCAATGCGTTTGCGACGGGGCGCAATCCGCAGAACGCGGCGGTCGCCGTCACCACCGGCCTGATGCATTCGCTCAGCCGCGAGGAACTCGCCGGCGTGATCGCGCATGAACTCGCGCACATCAAGAATCACGACACGCTGCTGATGACCGTCACCGCGACGATCGCCGGCGCGATCTCGATGGTGGCGCAGTTCGGCATGTTCTTTGGCGGCAACCGAAACAACAACAACGGGCTCGGGGTCATCGGCACGATTGCCATGATGATCCTGGCGCCGCTCGGCGCCATGCTGGTGCAGATGGCGATCAGTCGGACGCGCGAATATGCCGCCGACGATCTCGGAGCCCGCATCTGCGGCCAGCCGATGTGGCTCGCATCGGCTTTGGCGAAGATCGCCAACGCCGCGCATCAGGTGCCGAACCCGGAAGCGGAGCGCAATCCAGCGACCGCGCACATGTTCATCATCAATCCGCTGTCGGGCCACGGCGTCGACAACCTGTTCACGACGCACCCCGCGACCGAGAACCGCATCGCCGCGCTGCAGCAGCTCGCGGCGCAGATGGGCGCGCAGGGCGGAACGTTGTCCGTCAACTCGCGCGGCAACTACCCGCGCCGTGGCCCGTGGGGCCGGACCTCGCCCTCGCGCGGGCCGTGGGGATAAAGCGAGATGAAGGTGCTTTAGGCGTCCGCGAATGGCGGCAACGCACCACCAACTGTCATCGTCCGCGAAGGCGGACGATCCAGTATTCCAGAGACGGCAGTGTTAGGATCGATAGGCCGCAGCGTACTGGATACTCCGCCTTCGCGGAGTATGACAGTTGTGTTGTCTCTGCGCCTACGGTCCGCGCTTTGAAAGGCAGCCTCAGAACGCCGTGTACCCGCCGTCGATCACAAAGCAATCGGCCGTGTGGTACGACGACGCCTTGCTCATGATGTACACCGCGATGCCGCCGAAATCGCCGGGCTCGCCGAAGCGGCGTACCGGAATGCGCGGCATCACGTTGGCGACGAACTTCTCGTTGCCCATGATGCCGGCGGTCATGTCGCTCTTGATCCAGCCCGGCAGGATCGCGTTCGCGGTGACGCCGTAGCGCGCGAGTTCGACCGCGAGCGCGCGGCACAGCGCGTTCAGCGCCGCTTTCGTGCCGGCATAATGCTCGTTGCGGGCGGTGCCGAACAGCGACGCCAGGCTCGAGGTCGCAACCAGCCGGCCGAACTTGTCGCCGGCCTCGGCGCGCTCGGTCATGTGGCGGGCGGCAACCTGGAACACGTGGAATACTCCGTCGAGGTTGGTCGCGAACATGCGTCGCCATTCTTCCTCGGTGCGGTCGATGAAGGCGCGCCGTCCGCCGCCGCCGATGCCGGCATTGGCGAAGCAGCCGTCGACCCGCCCGAACTTGTCGAGGGTCGCCTTCATCGCCGCCTTGACGGAGGCGGGATCGGAGACGTCGCAGATCACGGTATCGACCTTGCCGGGCCCGGCCGACATGGTGGCGGCCGCGCTCTTGTTCTTCTCGGCGTTGCGGCCCCAGATCGAGACGTTGCAGCCCTGGGCGTTCAGCGCCTGCGCGATGCCGAGGCCGATGCCGCCGTTGCCGCCGGTGATGACCGCCGTGCGGCCGGAGAGGTCAAAGATGCTCATTGGATTTTCCCTTGGGGTGTTTCCATTTGGTCTGGCGCGCGTTAAGCCGTGCGTCGAGAGATCGCCAGATGTTCAGGGCCAACCATGGACAAGGCGATCTGGAAAATCAAATATGGATCGAGACAGCAGGTCCGGTCTGCCGCGCGGCGGAATAGCGCGTAAACACAAGTCATGAGGAAACCATGCAGTTCAAACACGTCACGCTCGATTTCGACGGCGCGGTCGCCGTCCTCAAGCTAGATCATCAGGAGGTCATGAACGCGGTCTCGATGGACATGCTGGGCGGCCTTTCCGAGGCGCTCGATGCCATCGAGGAGAAGCGGGACGAGGTGCGCTGCCTGGTGCTGACCGGCGCCGGACGCGCTTTCTGCACCGGCGCCAACCTGCAGGGCCGCAGCAACCAGAAGCCCGGCAAGAGCAACGCCGGCCAGTCGCTGGAAATCGGTTTCCATCCGTTCCTGCGGCGGCTGCGCCGGCTGCATTGCCCGATCGTGACCGCGGTCAACGGCCCCGCCGCCGGCGCCGGCATGAGTTTCGCGCTGATGGGCGACATGATCCTGTGCGCGCGCTCGTCCTATTTCCTGCAGGCGTTCCGCCGCATCGGCCTGGTGCCGGATTGCGGCTCGACCTGGCTCTTGCCGCGCATGATCGGCAAGGCGCGCTCGGTCGAACTGTCCCTGATGGGCGAGCGGCTGCCGGCGGAAAAGGCTCTGGAATGGGGCCTCGTCAACCGCGTCCACGACGACGGCGTGCTGATGGAAGAAGCGATGAAGCTGGCGCATGATCTCGCCAATGGTCCCACCATCGCACTGTCGCTGATCCGCAAGCTCTATTGGGACAGCCCGGAGAATTCGTTCGAGGAACAGCTCAATCTCGAATTCGAATCGCAGCGCATCGCGGGTGCGGCGGAAGATTTCAAGGAAGGCGTCACGGCGTTTCTCGAAAAGCGCCCCGCCAAGTTCAAGGGCAAATGATCGAGGCGCAACTCGGACGCTGCGTCGCCTCCTGGTATCCGGGAGCGAGCGGCGTCACTGGCGCCGCGAGACTTTCCGGCGGCGCCAGCCAGGAGACCTGGAAATTCGACATCGTGCATCCGGACGGCAACGTCGGCGCCATCCTGCGCCGTTCGCCGCCGGCCTATGCCGCGTCGCCTTCGCCCTCGCGCGGTGTCGGCCTCGATGGCGAGGCTGTGCTGATGCAGCTTGCGCACGATACAGGCCTGCCGTCGCCGCGCGTGATGCACGTGTTGACGCCTGCGGACGAACTCGGCCGTGGCTTCATCATGGTGCGGGTGGAGGGCGAGACCATCGCGCGCAAGATCCTGCGCGACGACGAGTTTGCAAAGGCAAGACCGCTGTTGGCGCGCCAGATCGGCCGGATCGCCGCCGGCATTCACGCTCTTCCAGGGGCCAAGCTGCCGGATCTGCGCACCAATACGACAACGGCGGAGATCGCCGATCTCACGCGCGAATACCAGAAGTCCAACTGGCCGCGTCCGGTGTTCGAACTCGCGCTGCGCTGGCTTGCCGACCACGATCCCGGCCCGTCGCGCGAAGTCACGCTGGTTCATGGCGATTTCCGCCATGGCAACCTCATCATCGGCCCTGATGGCGTGCGCGCCGTGCTGGACTGGGAACTCGCGCATTTCGGCGATCCGATGGAGGACCTCGGCTGGATCTGCGTCAACTCCTGGCGTTTCGGCGAGATCGACAAGCCGGTCGGCGGTTTTGGCACCCGCGAGGATCTGTTCGCGGGTTACGAGGAAGCGGGCCGCAAGGCCGACCCCGATCGCGTGATGTTCTGGGAGGTGATGGGCACACTGCGCTGGGGCATCATGTGCGGCCGCATGATGCAGCGGTTTCGTAACGCCCCCGATCACCCGATGGAGCAGGCGATGATCGGTCGCCGCTCGTCGGAGACGGAAATCGATCTGCTGCGGCTGCTTGCTCCGCGAGGGAAATAGGATGCAGGACGAACCGACACCAACCGAACTGGTCAAGGCGGTTGCGGATTTCCTCCGCAACGAGATCACGCCCGTCATCAAGGGCCACAACGCCTTCAAGCTTCGCGTCGGCATCAACGCGCTCGACCTCGTTACGCGGCAATTGACGCTGGAGCAGGGCAGCGATGCGGCCGAGACAGCGCGGCTGAAGCAGTTGTTGGGTTCGCATGGCTCGCTGATCGAATTGAACCGCGCGCTGTCGGAGAAGATTGCGAAAGGCGAGGTCGATCTGCAGACGCCGGGACTTAAAGAACATCTCTGGCAGACCACGATGGACAAGCTCGCCGTCGATCAGCCGAACTACGGGTCGTACAAAAGAGAGTTGGGGAACAAGTAGCGGAGCGACGAACCCTCCGTCGTCATTGCGAGCGCAGCGAAGCAATCCATCTGTCCGCTTGCCACGAGATGGATTGCTTCGTCGCTTCGCTTCTCGCAATGACGGGGAGAGGGCGTGAGAACCTCATTTCCCCAGCCATTTCGGCGGACGCTTCTCCGAAAACGCCTTCGGCCCCTCGATGTAATCCTGCGACGCCGCCATCGCCTTGACCGCCGGATATTCGCGCTGCTCGGTGATCGCCTGTTCCAGCGACACTTCGAGCCCGCGCTGGATCGCCTGCTTGGAGGCGCGGATCGACATCGGCGAGTTCTTGCAGATCGTCTCGGCCCAGCGTTCCGCAGCAGCCAGCGCCTCGCCGGCCGGAACCACCTCGTTCACGAAGCCGAGTTCGAGGCCTTCCTTCGCCGAGACGTGGCGGGCGGTGAGGATCATGCCCATGGCACGCTTCAGGCCAATTTGTCGCGGCAGCCGGTGCACGCCGCCGGCGAGCGCGGCGAGGCCGACGCGGGGCTCGGGCAGCGCGAAGGTGGCATTTTCCGACGCAACGATGAGGTCGCAGGCCAGCGCGATCTCGAAGCCGCCGCCCATCGCGACGCCGTTGACGGCGGCGATGATGGGCTTGTCGCAGTCGAACCGCGAGGTGAGGCCGGCAAAGCCGCCCTTGTCCCAGCCGCGCTTGCCGCCCGCCGCCTGCCATTTCAGGTCATTGCCGGCGCAGAACGCCTTGTCGCCGGCGCCGGTGACGATCGCCACCCACTGCTCGGGGTCAGCGAAGAAATCGTCGAACACCTTGTTGAGCTCGAAATGCGCGTCGATATGCAACGCATTGTACACTTCGGGCCGCGACAGCGTGATGATCGTGACCGGGCCCTTGCGCGTCACCTTGGAGAATTTCAGATCCATGTTGGCTCCCGTTCGGATTTTCTGTGGCGAAGAATATCTGGCGGCGAGTGTAGCGCCGGCCCGGCGTCCGATGCCATCCAATTACGCAACGCCACCGCGCGTGCCAAGCGCTATTCCCTCGCTTGACTTGCGCTTGACTTGCGTCCGGTCTTCCAACCTTAATCGAACCGCGCATGCGCGCCCCGTAGCGCCTAAACGCAAATCAAAACAGACGACGATTCCGGGAGAGACCGCCTTGGATTTCAACCTGCCTGCCGACCTCACGGCCTATCTCGAAGAACTCGACCGCTTCATCGCGCGCGAGATCAAGCCGCTGGAAGAAGCCGACGACAACATCCGCTTCTTCGACCATCGCCGCGAATGGGCGCGCACCGATTTCGAGAACGGCGGCCTGCCGCGGCACGAGTGGGAAGCGCTGCTGCGCAAGGCCAAGAACCTTGCGGACGACGCCGGCCATTTGCGCTTCGCGATCCCGAAGCGCTACGGCGGCAAGGATGGTTCCAATCTCTGGATGGCCGTGATCCGCGAGCACTTTGCGTCCAAGGGCCTCGGTCTGCACAACGATTTGCAGAACGAGCATTCCATCGTCGGCAACCTTCCGATCGTCACCATGCTCGACCGTTACGGCACCGATGAGCAGAAGGAAATGATCGACGGTTCGATCAGGGGGAAGTACCGCATCACATTTGGTTTGACTGAGCCCAACCATGGCTCCGACGCGACGCATATGGAGACGCGAGCGGTTCAGGCGGCCCGCGACAACGTCAAGGGCTGGATCATCAACGGCGAGAAGATGTGGACGACGGGCATGCATGTCGCCACCCATTGCGCGCTGTTTGCCCGCACCTCGGGCAATGACGGCGACGCGCGCGGCATCACCTGTTTCCTGGTGCCGGCCAAGAGCCTCGGCGTGAAGGTCGAGGAATACATGTGGACCTTCAACATGCCGACCGACCATCCGCGCGTCAGCTTTACCGACGTGTTCGTGCCTGAAGATGCGCAGTTCGGCGAGGTCGGCCGCGGTCTGTCGCTGGCGCAGTGCTTCGTGCACGAGAACCGCATTCGCCAGGCGGCGAGTTCGCTGGGCGCGGCTGTCTACTGCATCAACGAAAGCGTGAAATACGCGCGCGAGCGAAAGCCGTTCGGCAAGGCGCTGGCGGAGAACCAGGCGATCCAGTGGCCGCTGGTGGAACTGGCGACGCAGGCCGAGATGCTCCGGCTGCTGATCCGCAAGACCGCGTGGGAGATGGATCAACTGACGCAAGCGCAGGTCGAGCACACACTCTCCGACCGGGTGTCGATGTGCAATTACTGGGCAAACCGCCTGTGCTGCGAGGCCGCCGACCGCGCCATGCAGGTCCACGGCGGCATGGGCTATTCACGCCACAAGCCGTTCGAACACATCTACCGCCACCACCGCCGCTACCGCATCACCGAAGGCAGCGAGGAAATCCAGAAGCGCAAGGTCGCAGGATTTTTGTTCGGGTATATGGGCGCGGGGAAGCATTGAAGGCGTGTTGACGGACTTCGGCCTCATGGTTCGAGACGGCGCTTGCGCGCCTCCTCACCATGAGGGGGAGAAGCTGCGGCAGATCGAGATGTCGATCCTCATGGTGAGGAGGCCCGCGAAGCGGGCCGTCTCGAACCACGAGGCCAAGCTGCGGCGGCCTAATTCACCTGCCGGTCTTTCCCCGCCCAGTACGGCTCGCGCAAATTCCGCCGCAGGATCTTGCCTGACGGGTTGCGCGGCAGTGCTTCCAGGAAGTCGACCGATTTCGGCGTCTTGAAGCCGGCGATGCGTTCGCGGGTGAAGTTGATGATGTCGGTGGCGCTCGCCTGCTTGCCCGGCTTCATCACCACGATCGCCTTGACCGCTTCGCCCCATTTGTCGTCGGGGATGCCGATCACGGCGGCTTCGGCCACGTCAGGGTGATCGCACAGCGCGCTTTCGACTTCGGCGGGGTAGATGTTCTCGCCGCCGGAGATGATCATGTCCTTGATGCGGTCGTGGATATAGAGGTAGCCGTCCTCGTCCATGTAGCCGGCATCGCCGGTACGCAGCCAGCCATCGGCGCCGAGCGTCTTGGCAGTCGCCTCCGGCAGGTTCCAGTAGCCGGCCATGTTGGAGCCGGAGCGGGTGGCGATCTCGCCGACCTGGCGCGGCGGCAGCCGGTTGCCGTCCGGGTCGAGGATCGCGAGTTCGATGCCGGGCAGCGCCTTGCCGGCGGAGCGCATGCGCTCCAGCCCCTCGACGTGATCCTCGGGCGGAAGGGCGACGATGGTGCCGGTCGTCTCGGTCATGCCGTACATCTGCACGAAGCCGCATTTGAACACCTCGATGCATTCCTTCAGCAGCGCTGCTGGAATCGGCGAGGCGCCGTAGAGCATGTATTTCAGGCGCGAGAAATCCACCTGCCGCGCGCGGGGCTGCCGCACCACGAATTGCATCGCGGCGGGCACCATGAAAAGCTTGGTGATGCCGGAGTGCTCGAAGAAATCCAACACCTTCGTCGGGTCGAACTCGCGGGCGATCACGCCCCGCGCGCCGTGATAGAGGCCCATCACGCCCCAACCGGAGCCGCCGATATGGAAGATCGGCATCGCCACCAGCGAGACGTCGTCGGTCGACCACTTATTCCATTCGGGCTTCTCGGCCTCGTTGCCGGTCTGCACCAGATTGAGGAAGTTGGCATGCGACAGCATCGCGCCCTTCGGCTTGCCTGTGGTGCCGGAAGTATAGAGCTGGATCGCGATGTCCTTCGGGCTGATCGGCACCTTGGGATCGTCGGCGCTCGCAGCGTCTCGCCAGGCCGTAAAGTCCTGCCATTCCGGCGCGCCGCCTTCGGTGGTGATGATGGTGCGGACATCGGGCAATTGCGCCTTGATGTTGCGGACCTGGGTGATGAATTCGGGACCTGCGAACAGCACCGGCGCCTTGCAGTCGCCGACGATAAAGGCGACCTCCGGCCCGGCGAGCCGCCAGTTCACCGGCGCCATCACGACGTTGGCTTTCATCGCGCCCATCAGGAGTTCGAAATAGATGTCGCTGTTCTTGCCGAGATAGGCGATGCGTTCGCCCGGCTTGACGCCCAGCGCGATCAGTGCGTTCGCAACGCGGTTGGTTTTGATGTCGAATTCGGCGAAGCTGGTCTGGCGGCCTTCGAATTCATAGGCCAGTGCGTTGCCGCGTGTTTTGGCGCGGTCGCGCACCATGTCGGCGAGATCAGCCGGTTGTTGCGAGGTGGACATGTCTCTCCCGTAGGTATTGTTATTATTTACCTGCGAGATGATATTGGTTCGGAGCGTGACACGCAATCGTCCGTCATTGCGAGGAGCGTAGCGACGAAGCAATCCATGCTTCCTTCGCGGCGCTATGGATTGCTTCGCTTCGCTCGCAATGACGGGGACAGATCACCCTCGCGCAGCGCGGTCCTTCTCGTTCTGCGCCTTGATCGAGTCGCGCGCCTGGTTCCAGTCGGCGTCGCTCCAGTCGCGCAGCTGATAGAAGTTGCCGCCCATCGCGAGCGCCTGCGCGCCGTCCATGGCGATGGTCTCGCCGTTGATCCAGTCGCAGCCGCCGGAGATCAAAAACACCGCCAGGTTCTGCAATTCCTCCATGGTGCCGACGCGGCCCATCGGGTTCATCGCCCTGGTGCGCGCGCCGGCCTCGTCGCCGGGCTTGATGCGCTTGCTCATGCCCTCGGTCGGTATCTCGCCCGGCGCAATGGTGTTGAGGCGGATGCCGTATTTGCCCCATTCGACCGCGAGCGACATGGTCATGGCGTGGATCGCGGACTTGCTCATCGCCGAGGGCACCACGTAGGGAGAGCCGTTGCGCACCCAGGTCACGGTGATCGACACCACGTTGCCGCGCTGCTTTGCGGCGATCCAGCGCCGTCCCACCGCATGCGTCACGTAGAACGTGCCATGCATGACGATGTTGGCGACGGCATCGAAGCCGCGGGGCGAAAGCTCTTCCGAGCGCGAGATGAAATTGCCGGCGGCGTTGTTGATGAGGTCGGTGAGGGGGCCGGAGGTCCAGATCGCCTCGATCATCTCGTCAACGGCCATCGCGTTGCGGATGTCGACGCCGTGGCTGACCACGCGCCCGCCGTATTCGTCCATCAATTCGGTTGCGGCCTCGTCGCAGACGATCTTGCGGCGGCCACAGATATGAACCTCGGCGCCGAGTTGAAGAAACCGCGCAGCCATGGATTTGCCGAGGCCGGTGCCGCCACCGGTTACGAGGATGCGCCGCCCGGCGAGAAGCTGATCGTTGAACATCGTTTCCACCCACGGGAATAGCTGTTAATTGGTCGATTGACTAAATCTTGCCAACGCCGTTCTGTAAAGCGCCAAGCAATCAAGAGTGGAGGATTTCTCATGGAGCAACGCGTCTCGATATCGATTTCGGACGGCATTGCCGATGTCCGACTGGTGCGGGCCGACAAGATGAATGCGCTCGACGCCGCGATGTTCGAGGCGCTGGTGGCTGCCACCGAGCGGCTCGCCCACGAGAAGGGGGTCCGGGCGGTAGTATTGTCCGGGGAGGGGCGGGCGTTCTGCGCCGGCCTCGACATGGGTCGTTTCGCCGCGATGAAGGAGAGCGGCGGTAACGGGATCGCCGGTGGCGAGAAACGTGATCTGTCTGCACGCACGCATGGGTTGGCGAATTTCCCGCAACAGGCGGTGTGGGGCTGGCGACAGCTTCCGGTACCCGTGATCGCAGCGATCCAGGGCGTGGCGTTCGGCGGCGGGTTTCAACTCGCGCTCGGTGCCGACATGCGCTTCCTCACGCCAGACGCGAAAATGTCGATCATGGAGATCAAATGGGGCCTTGTGCCCGACATGGCCGGCACGCCGATCCTCGCCACGCTGGTTCGCGACGATATCCTGCGCGAACTCACCTATACCGGCCGCATCTTCTCGGCGCAGGAAGCCATGAGCTATGGCCTGGCGACGCGCATCTGCGACGACCCGCGGGCGGCCGCGCTCGAACTTGCGCGCGAAATCGCCGGCAAGAGCCCGGACGCGATCCGTGCCGCGAAGCGGATGCTGAACAAGCTGTCCGTCGATCCCGGCCCGGCGCTGCTTGCGGAGTCCGTCGAGCAGCAGAAATTGCTTGGCAGCGCCAACCAGACCGAGGCCGTGCGCGCCAACATGGAAAAGCGCGCGCCACGGTTTGCGGAGGCTTGACTCCGACCTCATCCCGAGGAGCCGCGCAAGCGGCGTCTCGAGGGATGGGCCACGGGCCTCATGGTTCGAGACGCGCGAAGACGCGCTCCTCACCATGAGGATCACCTAAAACCCGACTACAGATCGGAAAGAGACAATGTCAACCTCCCAACTCTTCCACGGCATCATCAGCGGCCCGCGCCGGCGCAGCCACGACGAGGTCGCCGAGCGCTCCGACCGCATCGCGAGCGGCTTGCAGAAGCTCGGCGTCAGGCAGGGCGACAGCGTCGCCATGCTGATGCGCAACGACATCGCCTTCATCGAGGCGGCCTACGCCGCGATGCGGCTCGGCGCCTATGGCGTGCCGGTCAACTGGCACTTCAAGCCGGAAGAGATCAACTACGTGCTGAAGGATTGCGGCACCGCGGTCCTGATCGCGCATGCCGACATGCTGCATCAATTGCGCGACGTCATACCGGAAGGCGTCACCGCGATCAGCGTGCCGACGCCGCCGGAAATTCTCGCCAACTACAGGATCGATCCGGACCACCTGGCGACGCCTGATTTCGCGATCGATTTCGAGTCCTGGCTCATGCAGCACCCGCGCTATGACGGTCCCGCGGTGCCGCAGCCGCAGAACATGATCTATACGTCGGGCACCACGGGCCATCCCAAGGGCGTGCGCCGCAATGCGCCGACGCCGGAACAGGTCGCCAATGGCGAACAGCTGCGCAGCATGATCTACGGCCTCAAGCCGGGCGCCCGCGCGCTGTTGCCGGGGCCGCTCTATCATTCGGCGCCGAACTCGTTCGGTCTGCGCGGCGGCCGGCTTGGCGGCGCCCTCGTGATCATGCCGCGCTTCGACCCGGAAGAGTTCCTGCGGGTGATCGATACCGAGAAGGTCGACACCATCTTCATGGTGCCGACCATGTTCATTCGCCTGATGAAACTGCCGGAGGAGATCCGCAGGAAGTACGACATGTCGTCGTTGCGCCACGTCATCCACGCGGCGGCGCCGTGTCCGGCCGACGTCAAGCGTGCGATGATCGAGTGGTGGGGGCCGGTGATCTACGAGTTCTACGGTTCGACCGAGTCGAGCGCCGTCACCTTCGCGACCTCGGAGGATGCGCTGAAGAAGCCCGGCACGGTGGGCAAGATCTCGCCCGGCGCGGAGCTCCGCTTCATCGGCGACGACGGCAGGGAACTGCCGCAGGGCGAGATCGGCGAAATCTATTCGCGCATCGCAGGCAACCCCGATTTCACCTATCACAACAAGCCGGAGAAACGCGCCGAGATCGATCGCGACGGTTTCATCACGTCAGGCGACGTCGGCTATATCGACGCCGACGGCTATGTCTTCATCTGCGACCGCAAGCGCGACATGGTGATTTCGGGCGGGGTCAATATCTATCCGGCCGAGATCGAGGCGGCGCTGCATGCGGTGCCGGGCGTGCATGATTGCGCCGTATTCGGCATCCCCGATGCGGAGTTCGGCGAGGCGCTGATGGCGGTTGTGGAGCCGCAGCCGGGCGTGACGCTGGATATCGCCTCTGTTCGCGCCCAGCTAAAGGTCTCGCTGGCTGACTACAAGGTGCCGAAGCACATCGAAATCCAGTCCAACCTGCCGCGCGAAGATTCCGGCAAGATCTTCAAGCGCCGCCTGCGCGATCCCTATTGGGAGCGGGCGGGGCGCAGGATCTAGCGCGCCAGCGGAGATGGTCGATCCCTCATGGTGAGGAGCGCGAAAGCGCGTCTCGAACCATGAGGCCCCGACCTCGTTTGTGGCCATCCTTCGAGACGCCGCTTCGCGGCTCCTCAGGATGAGGAACTTCGCCAGGACGAGTCCGCCGCCATCTTTATCTTGCACTGCGGCAAAAAACTTGCACACTCGGAATTGCCGGGCAGTTTCTGAGGGTGCCAGCCATGTCTTCCCAGATCATGTCTTCCCAGATCGTGCCTTCCGAGACCATGCCTTCCGAGACCGAAGCCCGGTCCAATCGCGTCGATGACGCGGAAGACGCGCGGCTGCGGACCGATATCCGCCTGCTTGGGCGGATTCTCGGCGATACCGTGCGCGACCAGGAAGGCGCCGAGGTGTTCGACCTGGTCGAGCGCATCCGGCAGACTTCGATCCGGTTCCACCGCGACGAGGACCGTCTGGCGCGGCGGGAGCTGGAAACCATTCTCGACAGCATGTCGACTGCCGACACCGTGCGGATCGTTCGCGCCTTCAGCTATTTCTCGCATCTCGCCAACATCGCCGAGGACCAGAACAACATCCGCCAGATGCGCGGGTGGGGCGCCGGCGGCGGACCGAGAACGGGCACGCTTGCCCAGACGCTGTCCCACGCCAGGACGGCCGGCTTCAGCGCCGCCGATCTCTTGCGTTTTTTCAGAGACGCGCAGGTCAGCCCCGTCCTGACGGCCCATCCGACCGAAGTCCGCCGCAAGAGCACGATGGACCGCGAGATGGAAATCGCGGCGCTGCTCGACCGGCGCGAACGCATGAAACTGACGCTGGAGGAAGCCGACGCCAGCGACGAGCAACTGCGCCGCGCCGTGCTGACGCTGTGGCAGACCAACCTGTTGCGCCGGACCAAGCTGACGGTGCTCGACGAGGTCGCCAACGGCCTTTCGTTCTACGACTATACGTTTCTGCATGAGGTGCCGCGGCTGCATTGCGCGCTGGAAGACCGGCTGAACCAGGAGGAGGGGGCGTCCGGCGAACTGGCGTCGTTCCTGACCATGGGGAGCTGGATCGGCGGCGATCGCGACGGCAACCCGTTCGTGACCGCCGATGTCATGCGCGGCACGCTGCGGCTGCAGTCGAGCCGGGTGATGAACTTCTATCTCGAGCAACTGCATGCGCTCGGCTCGGAGCTGTCGCTGGCGGCGCATCTTGCCGACGTTTCCGACGAACTGCACGAACTTTCCGGGCGCTCGCCGGACACCTCGCCGCATCGGAGCGGCGAACCGTATCGGCTGGCGGTTTCCGGCATCTATGCCCGGTTGACCGCGACCGCAGCAAAGCTCGAAGTCGAAACCACGCGGCGTCCGGTCGGCGAGGGCGCGCCCTACGCAAGCGTGAAGGAATTCAAGGCCGATCTCGATGTGCTGGATCGTTCGCTGATCGCGAATAATTCGAGCGTGATTGCCCGCGGCCGTTTGAGACAGTTGCGCCGTGCCGTGGATTGCTTCGGCTTCCATCTCGCCCGGCTCGATATCAGGCAGAACTCGGCCGTGCATGAGCGCACGGTCGCCGAACTGTTCGACGCCGCGATCCCCGGCATGTCCTACCTGGCGCTGGGCGAGGAGGCCCGTGTCAATCTGCTGATGAACGAACTGCGCAGCGCCAGGCCGCTCAGCTCGGCGTTCGTCAAGTACAGCGAGGAAACGCTGGGTGAACTGGCGCTGTTCCGCGCCGCCGCCGAGGCCCACGCCAAATTCGGCGCCGACGTGATCTCCCAATGCATCATCTCGATGTGCAAGGGTATGTCCGACATGCTGGAGGTCGCGGTGCTCTTGAAGGAGGTCGGCCTCGTCAATCCGTCCGGCCGCAGCGCGATCAATATCGTGCCGCTGTTCGAGACCATCGAGGATCTGCAGGCTTCGTCCGGCATCATGGACCGGATGCTGTCGCTGCACGACTACCGCAAGCTGGTGGACAGCCGCGGCGGCGTGCAGGAAGTGATGCTGGGCTATTCCGACAGCAACAAGGACGGCGGCTTCGTCACCTCGGGCTGGGAACTCTACAAGGCCGAGATCGGCCTGGTCGAGGTGTTCGAGCGCCACCATGTGCGCCTGCGGCTGTTCCACGGTCGCGGCGGATCGGTCGGCCGCGGCGGCGGGCCGAGCTATGACGCCATCATCGCGCAGCCGGGAGGTGCCGTGAACGGCCAGATCCGCATCACCGAGCAGGGCGAGATCATCTCCAGCAAATACTCCAACGCCGAAGTCGGTCGCAACAATCTGGAGATCCTGGCGGCCGCCACCCTCGAAGCCAGCCTGCTGCAACCCCGCCAGAGCGCGCCGCGCAGGGAATATCTGACGGCGATGGATCAGTTGTCGGCGCTGGCGTTTCGTGCCTATCGCGGCCTGGTCTACGAGACCGAGGGCTTTGCCGACTATTTCTGGGGGTCGACCGTCATCAACGAGATCGCGACGCTGAACATCGGCAGCCGTCCGGCATCGCGCAAGAAGACCCGCGAGATCGAGGACCTGCGGGCGATTCCCTGGGTGTTCAGTTGGGCGCAATGCCGGCTGATGTTGCCGGGCTGGTACGGTTTCGGCTCGGCGGTCGAGACCTGGATCGCGGACCATCCGGAGCAGGGCATGGCGTTCCTGCAGGAACTGTATCGGGAGTGGCCGTTCTTCCGCATGCTGCTGTCGAACATGGACATGGTGCTGGCCAAGAGCTCGATCGCGATCGCCTCACGCTACGCCGAACTGGTGCCTGACGTGAAACTGCGCGAGAGCATCTTTGGCCGCATCCGGCGTGAGTGGCATTCTTCCATCGAGACGCTGCTCGACATCATGGGGCACGAACGGCTGCTGCAGGGCAACCCGCTGCTGGATCGCTCGATCCGCAACCGCTTTCCCTATCTCGATCCGCTCAACCACGTGCAGGTGGAATTGCTGAAGGAACACCGCGCGCAGAACCCGGACGAACAAGTGCTGCGCGGGATTCAGCTCACGATCAACGGCATATCGGCGGGGTTGCGGAACAGCGGGTGAGGGGCACGACGGCTTCACCCCGTCATTGCGAGCGAAGCGAAGCAATCCATCTCTCCGAGTGCGCGGATCGATGGATTGCTTCGTCGCTTCGCTCCTCGCAATGACGGACGAGGCAGCTTACGGCTTCATCGCACCTTGGGCGCTGGTATAGACCGCATAAAGCGATGACGAGCCGCAGATGTAGAGCCGGTTCCGCTGCTGGCCGCCGAAGCACAGATTGGCGACGGTCTCCGGAATATGGATCTTGCCGAGGAGATCGCCCTCTGCCGTGTAGCAGCGCACGCCGTCCTCGTTCGGATCGCCCCAACCCACCGAGCACCACAGGCGACCCGCGGTATCGCAACGCAGCCCGTCGGTAATGCTCGGCTTGGGGATGTCCGCAAAGACCTTGCTGTTTGAAAGCTTTCCACCCGCGAGATCGACGTCGAACACGCGGATATGCGACGGGTTGTCCGGCCCGTCGGTGAAGCCGGTATCGCAGATATAGAGCTTCTTCTCGTCGGGCGAGAAGCAGAGGCCGTTCGGCTCCACGAAGTCGTCGACCACCACCTTGATGTCGCCGGATTTCGGATCGACCCGGTAGACGTTCTTCTTGTCCTGCTCGGCGTCGGCCTTGATGCCTTCGTAGAAGCCGCCGATGCCGTAGGCCGGATCGCAGAACCAGATCGAACCGTCGGCCGCGACGACCGCGTCATTCGGCGAGTTCAGTTTCTTGCCGTTGTACTTGTCGGCGATGATCGTGATCGAGCCGTCGAGTTCGGTCCGGGTGACGCGGCGGCCGGAATGTTCGCAGGTGATCAGCCGCCCCTCGCGATCGATGGTGTTGCCGTTCGAGTTCATCGACGGCTGCCGATAGACGCTGACGTGGCCATCGTCTTCCGAGAAGCGCATGATGCGGTTGTTGGGAATGTCGGAGAACAGCACGTAGCGTCCGGCCGGAAAGTAGACCGGGCCTTCGGCCCAGCGGAAACCGGTCGCGACGCGCTCGACAGCCATCGTGCCGGCGAAGGCCGGAAATCCTGTCGGTCCGAACGAAACCTTCGGTTTCTTCATCGACTCCAGTCGGGCGTCCGGATAGCGGGCGCCGGACAGCGGGCCGAGCGGCAGAGGCGGCGCTGCGGTGGTCGGCACGCCGGTCTGGCCGAGCGGCGCGACGGAGGCGGCAGTAGCCGTCTTCATCGTGACGGCGGAGGCGGCAAGGGCCGCTGCGCCCGTCAATATCTTGCGGCGATCAAAACCGCCGCCTTGCTGTTGGGAATCGGGAAAGGTCAGTGAGCTTGTCATGATTTCCTCCCAGTTTTTTGTTGGAAGGAAAACATCCGCCCGCAATCAGGCATAAAGCGGGCGGACTCGCGATGAAGCAATCAGAGATGGTGGTGCGTCGCAGCAGTTGTTGGACCTCATGGTGAGGAGGCGCGTAAGCGCCGTCTCGAACCATGTTGCCCCCGCTGGCGTATCCCGGCTTTCATCCTTCGAGACGCTTGTTTCGCAAGCTCCTCAGGATGAGGTCCGGCAGTGAGATTTGTGGGTGGGCAAAGCGCAACGTGCCCACCACTTCCGACAATGGTCGCGGATAGATGGTGGGCACTGCGCTACGCGCCTTTGCCCACCCTTGTTGCGACTCGTCCGGCTCAGATCGGATCCCAGGGGAAGATGTCCGCCGAGCGGTCGAGCTTGTAGAAGGACTCCTTGAGCGCCGGCATGCCGTGCTCGGCAATGGTCTGCGGCGTCCAGCCTTCGGAACGATGCACCGAGCGCAGCGGGCGGTTCTGGCTGAACAGGAAAATCTCGTTCATGCGCACGCCGAAGATTTGCCCGGTGACGTCCTTGGCGGCATCGGACATGAGATAAGCACATACTGGCGCGATTTTCTCCGGACCCATCTGCTTGATCTTCTCGACCCGGGCCTTCTGGGCTTCGGTCTCGGTCGGGATGGTGCCGATCATGCGGGTCCAGGCGAACGGCGACACGCAGTTCGAGCGCACGTTGAAGCGGCCCATGTCGAGCGCGATCGACTTCGAAAGGCCGACGATGCCGAGCTTGGCGGCGGCGTAGTTGGCCTGGCCGAAATTGCCGATCAGGCCCGAGGTCGAGGTGAAGTGCACGAAGGAGCCGCTCTCCTGCTCGCGGTAGATCCGTGCCGCGGCGTGGCTGACATAGAACGAGCCCATCAGGTGCACCTTGATGACGGCCTCGAAGGCTTCGACGCTCATCTTGTGGAAGATCATGTCGCGCAGGATGCCGGCATTGTTGACCACGCCGTCGAGCCGGCCGAAATGATCGGTCGCGGTCTTGACGATCTTGCTCGCGGGGATCGCTTCGGCCACCGACTCGAAGTTGGGAACCGCAATCCCGCCGCGCTTCTTGATCTCCTCGACCACTTCCTCGGCGGGCGCAGCCGACGTGCCCGCGCCATCGGCGGCGCCGCCGGGATCGTTGACCACGACCTTGGCGCCTTCGGCGGCGCAGAGCAGCGCGATCTCGCGCCCGATGCCACGGCCGGCGCCGGTGACGATGATGACCTTGTCTTGCAGTGATTTTGCCATTTGGGGTTGCTCCTGTTGTCCTTCGTCATTCCGGGATTGGCCGAAGGACCAGACCCGGAATCTCGAGATTCTCTGATGTG
This sequence comes from Pseudomonadota bacterium, assembly GCA_023422775.1. Classification (GTDB taxonomy): domain Bacteria; phylum Pseudomonadota; class Alphaproteobacteria; order Rhizobiales; family Xanthobacteraceae; genus Bradyrhizobium. Next base: position 135,012 of record JAFAGM010000031.1, on the reverse strand, counting down.
CAATCGCACATCATAGTTCGCGCTGCGCGCGCCCCGGAATGACGGGGTTGTTACTTCTCGTTCGTAAAGATGATCGTGCCGCTCGCGGCGAACATGCCGCCGACGCCGTGACAGACCGAGATTTTTGCGTCCTTGACCTGCGCCGGCGCGATGCCGCGCATCTGCCGGACGCTTTCCTGCAGCGCGTACATGCCGTACATGCCGGAATGCATGTAGCTCAGCCCGCCGCCATTGGTGTTGAGCGGCAGCTTGCCGCCGGGGCGGGTGTTGCCGTCGGCGATGAACTTGCCGGTTTCCTCGTGCGGCATGAAGCCGAGATCGCCCAGGCCAAAAAGCGGCAGGTGGGCGAAGGCGTCGTAGATCATCAGGTGGTCGACGTCCTTGTGGGTGATGCCGGCCTCCTTGAATGCGGTGGGTCCGGCGACCTTGAAGGCGCGCGAGGAATTGAACGTCTCCATCTGGCTGACCATGGGCGTTTCCACGCTCTCGCCGGTGCCGAGGATATAGACCGGCTTCTTCGGGAAATCCTTCGCCCGGTCGGCAGACGTAAGGATCAGCGCGCCGCCGCCGTCGGTAACGAGGCAGCATTGCAGCAGGCGGAACGGATAGGCGATCATCCGCGAGTTGAGGACGTCGGCAACGGTGATCGGGTCCTTCATCATCGCGCGCGGGTTCTTCGCCGCCCATTCGCGCTGCACCACGGCGACCATGGCGATCTGCTCATGGGTGATGCCGTGGGTCTTCATGTAGCGCAGCACCGGGATCGGGAACATGCTGGGCGGGCCGTAGACGCCGAACGGCGCCTCGAACTGGCCCTGCAGGCTGTCGGCGGGGATCGAGCGCGGCAATTTGCCGATCATCGACTTGCCGCTCTCGGCGTGGGTGATCAGCACCGTCTTGCAGAGGCCCGCTTCAATGGCCGCTGCGGCATGACGGACGTGCAGCATGAACGAGCAGCCACCGACGGATGTGCCATCGACCCAGGTCGGCGTGATGCCGAGATAATGGGCGATCTGCTGCGGGGTTTCCACCGCGGTGGCGATGCCGTCGATATCGGAGAGCTTCAGTCCGGCATCGGCGATGGCGTTGAGCGCCGCATCCGCATGGAGCTGGATCTGCGACATGTTCGGGATGACGCCGAGTTCTGTGGTCTCGGCTGCGCCGACGACGGCGACTGCATTCTTGCGCATGGTGCTTCAGCTCTTCGCCGGACGGAATTGAGGAAGGGTGATCTTGTCGTCGAGCTTTTCAAACGCGACTTCGAGCTTCATGTCGAGTTCCAGCGCCTCCGGCGTCTGCGGGCAGTCGATGATGTTGCTCATCATGCGCGGACCTTCGTCGAGTTCGACGACCGCGATCGCGTAGGGCGGCGTGAAGCCGGGCGCCGCCGGGCGATGGTTGATGACGTAGCTGTAGAGCTTGGCCTTGCCGCTGGCCTTGAAGACCGAGACCTTGCGCGAGGCGCAGGAGGGGCAGAACGGTCGCGGCGGAAAGTAGACGTTGGCGCAGGCGTCGCAGCGCTGCAGGCGCAATTCGCCGGCCTGCGTGCCCTCCCAGAAATGCTGCGTTTCAGGTGTGGGCTTTGGTTTAGCGCGCGCGGGCTCCGCCATTCGGCTATTCTCCTTGGGAGGTGGGCGCCGGAGGCGCTTGTTGCGATCTTGATGCGACATTTGACCATTGCCCGTCAACGGTCCAGCAGCGGCTAAGCCGCATGGCTGCATTCCTGCGCCGGAGAGCGCTTGTATGCCAGCGATTTTCCGCGCTAGGGTATTTCTCACTGCGAAACATGTCGCGCGCGTAACGGCGATGGAGACGAGGTGCGAACCATTCGAATTGGCTCCGGCGCCGGCTATTCGGGCGATCGCATCGAGCCCGCGATCGAGCTCGCCGAAAAGGGCGACATCCAGTATCTCGTGTTCGAATGCCTCGGCGAGCGCACGGTGGCGCTGGCGCAGCAGGCCCGGATGAAAAATCCGGACAGCGGCTATGATCCGCTGCTCGAAGAGCGGATGCGCGCGGTGCTCCCAGTCTGCGCCGCCAAAGGCATCAAGATTGTCACCAACATGGGCGCCGCCAATCCGGAGGCTGCGGCGCGCAAGACCGCCGATATCGCAAGATCGCTTGGACTGTCCGCGCTGAAGATCGCGGCCATCGTCGGCGACGACGTGCTCGATGCCTGCAAGGACGGTGATCTGCCGATCATGGAGTTCGACGGCACGATCCGGCAGCTCGGCAACCGGCTGTTGTCCGCCAACGCCTATCTCGGCGCCGAACCGATGGCGCAGGCGCTGACCTCGGGCGCCGATGTCGTCGTCACCGGCCGCGCGTCCGATCCGGCGCTGTTCCTGGCGCCGATGATCCATGCCTTCGGCTGGGCGATGGACGACTGGAATCTGCTGGGGCAGGGCACCGTCGCCGGGCATCTGCTGGAATGCGCCGGCCAGATCACCGGCGGCTATTTCGCCGATCCCGGCTACAAGGACGTGCCCGATCTGGCGCGGCTCGGTTTTCCGATCGGCGAAGTCGGCGAGGACGGCAGTCTCGTCGTCACGAAAGTTGCAGGTTCCGGCGGCGCGGTGACGGCGCGGACCTGCAAGGAACAGTTGCTCTACGAGGTGCACGATCCCGCAAAATATTTCCAGCCGGACGTGGTGGCGGACTTTTCGCAGGTGAAGGTCGAGGAAATCGGACCCGACCGCGTCCGTGTCAGCGGCGGCCGTGGCGCGAAGCGGACCGACACGCTGAAGGTCTCGGTCGGTTACGTGGACAGCTATATCGGCGAGGGCCAGATCTCCTATGCCGGCCCGGGCGCGCTGGCGCGGGGGCGGCTGGCGCTGGAGATTGTCCGCGAACGGCTGAAGCTGACCGGCGTCGACGCCAGCGAATGGCGGTTCGAACTCGTCGGCGTCGATTCCCTGCACGGGCCGGAAGTCTCCGCGCACGCTAACGAACCCTATGAAGTGCGCGTCCGCGTCAGCGGCCGCACCGAGAATTTGCGCGAAGCGGTCAGGATCGGCAACGAGGTCGAGACACTCTATACCAATGGCCCGGCGGCCGGCGGCGGCGCATGGAAGTCGGCGCGGGACGTCGTCGCGGTAGCGTCTGTCCTGCTGCCGCGCGAACTGGCCAGGCCGCAAATCCGGTTCGTGGGGGCGTGACGATGAAGCTGCGCGAGATCGCCCATTCCCGCACCGGCGACAAGGGCAATATCTCCAATATCTCCGTCATCGCCTATGATGCAAAGGACTATCCGTTGCTGCTCGAACAGGTGACGGCGGCGCGGGTCAAGGCGCATTTCGCCGGCGTTGTCCGGGGCGAGGTGGTTCGCTATGAACTGCCCAATCTTTCTGCGCTGAACTTCGTCATGGACCAGGCGCTCGGCGGCGGCGTGACGCGGTCGCTGGCGCTCGACGCGCACGGCAAGTCGCTGAGTTCGGCGCTGCTCGACCTCGACATCGCACCCGCGCAAGACAACAATCAATAGAAGAAGGCAACCAGCCGTCATGCCCCATACGCCGACACTTGCCACATTGGCCGCCGATCTCGACAGCGGCGCGACTTCCGCCCGAAAACTGGTCGAGGAGTGCCTTGCCCGGATCGCCGACCCGGCCGGCGAAGGCCAGCGCGTCTTCATTCACGTCGACAAGGAGGCCGCGCTCGGGGCGGCCGACGCCATGGACCGGCTGCGCAAGGCCAATGCCGCGCCGTCGCCCTACGCCGGCATTCCGGTCTCGATCAAGGATCTGTTCGACATCAAGGGACAGGTGACCCGCGCCGGCTCGCGCGCGCTGGAGGAGAATTGCACGCCGGCTGAGGCCGACGCGACCGTGGTGGCGCGGCTGCGCCGGGCCGGCTTCATCGTGATCGGCCGCACCAACATGACCGAGTTCGCCTATTCGGGCATCGGCATCAATCCGCATTACGGCACGCCGAAGAGCGCCTGGAAACGCAGCGTCGGCCACGTACCCGGCGGTTCGTCATCGGGGGCGGCAGTGTCGATCGCCGATCAAATGGCGTATGGCGCGCTCGGCACCGATACCGGCGGCTCCTGCCGGATTCCGGCAGCCTATAACGGTATCGTCGGTTACAAGCCGACGCAGGCCCGGGTGCCGCTCGACGGCGGCGTGCCGCTGTCGTCCTCGCTCGACAGCTTTGGGCCGCTGGCGCGCAGCGTTGCCTGCTGCGCGGTGCTCGACGCCGTGCTCGCGGGTGAGGCTGTGCAGCCGTTGCAGCCGCGCCCGGTCAAGGGCATGCGGCTTGCGGTGCCGACCACAATCGCGCTCGACGATCTCGACGACGAGGTCGCGAAAACCTTCGAGCGCGCGCTGGAGACGCTGTCACGCCATGGCGCGTCGATCGAGCGGATCGAGGTGCCTGAATTCCACGATGTCGGGGTCATGAACAGCAAAGGCGGCTTTGCCGCCGCGGAAAGCTACGCCTGGCACCGCTATCTGATCGTCAGCCACGGCGACATCTACGATCCCCGCGTTCGTGTCCGCATCCTGCGCGGCGAAAGCATCAGCGCCGCGGACTACATCGATATCCTCAATGCGCGCCGCTCGTTCATTGAACGGACGGAAGCGCGCATCGCGCCCTATGACGCGCTGGTGCTGCCGACGACAGCGAACACGCCGCCTGTCATCGCAGATCTCGCCGACGACAAGGCGTTCGCCACGCAGAACCTGCGTTCCCTGCGCAACTGCACGCTGATCAACATGCTCGACGGATGCGCCATCTCGCTGCCGGCGCATCGCGAAGGCGAGGTGCCGGTCGGGCTGATGCTCGCGGCCGCCGGCGGATCGGACCGCCGCATCTTCGAACTTGCCGCCGGAATGGAGAACATCATCCGTGTTTGATCTGACCTTCACCGTCCAGGACAAGGGCGCAGGGACGCCGCTGACGCTTGCGATCGACCAGGCAGTCATCGCCGGCTGGACCGGGCGCGATCCGGTGGCGCGCGACAAGCACATCGCCGAACTGGAAGCGATCGGCATCGCGCGGCCGGCAACGACGCCGATCTACTATCGCTGCTCCGCGCGGCGGATCACGCAGGCCGACCGCATCGAGGTCTGCGGCGGGGATTCCAGCGGCGAGGTCGAGTTCGTGCTGATCGGCTGGCAGGGCCGCATCTTCGTCGGTTGCGGCTCCGACCACACCGACCGCAAGGTGGAAAGCTACAGCGTCACGGTTTCCAAGCAGATGTGCGACAAGCCGGTGGCTTCAACGCTTTGGGAGTTGGAGGAGGTCATCGCGCACTGGGACAAGATGATCCTGCGGTCCTGGGCCATCATCGATGGCGCGCGGGTGCTGTATCAGGAGGGCACGCTGGATCACATGCTGCCGGTAAAGGACCTGATCGAGCGCGGTTTCGGGGCTGAACGCCTGCCCGATGGCTGCGCCATGTTCGGCGGGACATTTGCGGCCAAAGGCGGCATCCGCCCGGCCGATCGGTTTGAGTTCGAGCTGGAGGATCCCGTGCTGAAGCGCAAGATCAGCCATGGGTATGACGTGATCACGATGCCGGTGCTGGGCTGATACAAGGCAGGGCTCCAACCCCCATCATTGCGAGGAGCGATAGCGACGAAGCAATCCATCCCCTGGCTGAGACGTGGATTGCTTCGCTCCGCTCGCAATGACGCGGATGGAACTCGTCGGAAATCGGGTGGTTTGTGCTGGCGCCATTTGTAAGATTTTCCGTCATGAAAGCGACCGCAAGAAATATCGACCGTATCTCGGCAATCGCCTCCCGAGTCGACGCCATCGACTGGACGCAGCTAACCGCCGACCTCGACGCGCAGGGCTGCGCCGTCCTGAAAGGGCTGTTGTCGCCGGAAGAATGCGCTGCGCTGGCGGCGCTCTATCCGGATGACAAGAACTTTCGCAGCCGGATCGTGATGGGACGCCACGGCTTCGGCCGCGGCGAGTACAAATATTTCGCCTATCCGCTGCCCGGTCTGATCGCGGAATTGCGCCCCGAGCTTTACGCACGGCTCTATCCCGTTGCCAATCGCTGGAACGAGACGATGGGGATCGATATCCGCTACCCTGATCGCCACGAGGCATTCCTGAAGCGCTGCCACGATGCCGGGCAGACGCGGCCGACGCCGCTGCTGCTGCAATATGGCGAGGGCGATTACAATTGCCTGCACCAGGACCTCTATGGCGAGCACGTGTTTCCGCTGCAGGTCGCGATCCTGCTGTCGCAGCCGGGACGCGACTTCGAAGGCGGCGAGTTCGTGCTCACGGAGCAGCGGCCGCGGATGCAGTCGCGCGCTGAAGTGGTTCCGCTGCTGCAGGGCGATGCGGTGGCCTTTGCTGTGCATCACCGGCCGGTGCAGGGGACGCGCGGCCCCTACCGGGTTAACCTGCGCCACGGCGTCAGCCGGGTGCGTTCCGGCCACCGCCATACCGTCGGCGTGATTTTTCACGATGCCAAGTGAGCAGGGACTGACAAGTGAGCACGGACTGAGTTGACGGCTGATCTGTTCGAGAGCGTTGGGGACACGCGCCCGTCGCGCGAGGCGATGGCTGACGGTGCGGTGCTGCTGCGCGGATTTGCGCGGCCGTTCGAAGCCGAGTTGCTTCCGGCGCTGCGCGCGATCGTCAAACAGTCGCCGTTTCGGCATCTGGTCACGCCGGGCGGTCACCGCATGTCGGTCGCGATGACCAATTGCGGCACCCTCGGCTGGGTGTCGGACCAAACCGGCTATCGCTATGCCGCCATCGACCCCGAGTCGGGACAACCGTGGCCGGCGATGCCGCCGGTGCTGCGCAGACTGGCGGCCGACGCGGCTAATAATGCCGGGTTCAGCGGCTTCGAGCCCGAGGCCTGCCTGATCAATCGCTACGTGCCCGGCGCGAAGCTGACGCTGCATCAGGACAAGGACGAACTCGATTTTGCTGCGCCGATCGTCTCGGTCTCGCTCGGGCTGCCCGCGATCTTCCTGTTCAGCGGCTCGAAGCGCACGGATAAGCCTGTGCGCTACCGACTCGAACACCGCGACGTGGTGGTGTGGGGCGGGCCGTCGCGCCTGTTCTTTCACGGCGTCGCGCCGCTTGCCGACGGCGAACACGCGATAATGGGCCGTCAGCGCATCAACCTGACCTTTCGAAAGGCGCGGTAAGCTTTGTCCGGACGCGGTGCAGCGTTCTTTACGCTGCTCCGCAGAGCCGGGATCCATGGCGTCACCAATAGTGGGTCCCTGCTTGGCAACGCATCGCTCCGCGCTGCGCCGCATCCGGGGCACGAGATGGCTCGTGCTTTTTCCATTGAAGCTGTTCCTGGTCTATGCTTCCAGTGCCGGGGGGCTACATGACCGCATCAGAACAAGCATCCGATACCAGCACCAGCGCGACCGGCACCGGTCTCTACCTTGCCGTGTTGCAACTCGTCTTCACGCTCGGCTGGACGACCTACGTCATCTATCTGCCAAGGCTATGTGCCGATGTCGGCATTGCGCCGGCATATGTCATCCTCATCCTGATGCTGGATCAGGCGGTCTTCACCGTCACCGATACCGCGATGGGAATTGCGGCCGACAGGATTGCACCGTTTGTCGGCAAGCTTGGCGTATTCGTGGGCGCCCTGACCGCAATCTCCTGTACGGCCTTCATCGCGCTGCCGTTCGTGGCCGGCACAGGGCCAGGCGCGCAGGTCTGGTTCATCGGGCTCGGCCTGATCTGGGTCGTGACGTCATCGGCGTTGCGGGCGCCGCCGCTGACATTGCTGGGCAAATACGCCGCGCGGCCGGCGATCCCGTTCTTGTCGGCATTGGTGATGCTCGGGTACGGCCTGGCGGGGGCGATCTCGCCCTATCTCGGCGTAGTGTTGCGCAATCATGACCCGCGATTGCCGTTCGTGATCTCAGGCGTGGTCCTGCTGGTCACGACGCTTGCGTTGTCGCGGGTCGAACGCGGCCTAGCGCAGGGACCGCCCGTTGCGAAAAAGCCGATGGCGCCGGCAAAGCCGCTCGGTCCGGTACCGATGTTGTTCATCGCCTCGATGGTCATTCTGGCGCTGGGCTATCAGTTGCACTTTTCGATCAACAGCACGCCGTTCTATCTGCGCTTCGCAAAGCCGGACGAACTGCCATGGCTGATGCCGGTATTCTGGATCGGCTTCAACATCGCGATGTTTCCGGCCAGCGTTATCGTCAAGCATCGCGGCGGCTTGATTGTGATAGGCGCAGCCGGCCTGCTGGGCGCGGTTGCCGTTCTCGGCGCGGAGATGGCCGGCAACCTGAACATGCTGATCGTGGCGCAGTTCGTTGCGGGTGCCGCGTGGGGCTGCATGCTGATGGCCGCCGTCTCGGCGGCGCTGGCGATCGGCCAGACCGGCGCCGAGGGCAAGGTGGTGGGGCTGGTGTTCTCGGCGCTGGCGCTTGCGACCTTTGCGCGGATGGCCGCGGTCGCCGGCGGGCTGCAGAAGCTGCCGGAATTTGCGCCGTTGTTGCAGTGGGCGCCGGTGGCATGCTGGTCGGTCGCCGGTGCGGGCCTGCTGGTGATTGCGGCGTCGCGGATGCAGCGGAGTGTGCGGGCGAGCCAGGTCTAACTCTTTCCTCCGTCATTCCGGGGCGCGAAGCGAACCCGGAATCTCGAGGTTCTCAGGGGCGCAAGGGCGCCCCATAGTTCGACGCTTCGCATCGCCCCGGAACGACGGTGTTAATCTACGGCTTCGGCGGGTGAATGAACGCCCACGGGCTCACCTCCGAATCCGTCGGCACCTCCACCGAGATCACGTATGGCCCGCCGTCGGCCAGCGCCTTCTCCAGCGCGGGTCGGAAATGATCCGGCGAGGTGACGCGCGCGGCGCCGACGCCGAAGGATTCGGCGAGCTTGACGAAATCCGGATTGACCAGGTCCGATGCCACCACGCGACCGTCAAAATGCTGGCGCTGGTCGCGGCGGACGTTGCCGTAGGCGTTGTTGTTGAACACCAGCGTCACCACACCGATCTTGAACTGCACGGCGGTCGACAGTTCCTGCACCGCGAACATGAAGCCGCCGTCGCCGGTGATCGCGACTACCGGCCGGTCCGGATTGGCGACCTTGGCGCCGAGCGCCGTCGGGAAGCCGGAGCCGAGCGTGCCCTGATAGCCCGACGTGATGAAGGTACGCGGCTCGTAGACCGGGAAGCCGTACCAGGAAGCGAAGCCGACCTGTGACAACTCATCGGTGACGATCGCGTTGACCGGCAGCACCTCGCGCAGGATTTTCAGGTAGGCCATCTGCGGCTGGATCTTCTGGATCTCCTGCTGCGCCGCTGCGGTGGCCTCGCGGATCTCCGCGCGCCGGCCGCTGGTCCTGCTGTAGCCGGCCTTCCTGACGGCTGCGACCAGATCGGCAGTGCCCGTCCTGGCGTCCGCGACCACCGGAGCGTCGGACACAAGACGGCGCATTTCCACCGGGTCGATATCGATCCGGACGGATTTCAATCCCTGCGGCTGGTACGGCCAGCGGAATCCCGATGCGGGCAATTCCATCCGCGTGCCGATCCCGATCATCAGGTCGGTGTTCGGCCATAGCTTGTAGGCCGCCGCCATCGTCAGCCCCAGTTCGTGCGCGTTGGAGACGATGCCGCGTCCGCTGCGGAACGCCACGACAGGTGCGTCGATCATCTCGGCGAGTTCGAGGATCTCCTCGCGCGCATGGATCGCGCCGCTGCCGACGAAGATCATCGGCCGCTTGCTGCCCTTGACCAGGGCCGCCGCCGCCTTGATGCGGTCCGGGTCGGGCTGTGGCGCGGGCAGGGTATCGAGCACCGTGGAAGCGCCCACCTGCGCGCGCTGGGTGAAGACGTCCCACGGCATTTCCAGCGATACCGGGCCGCGTCGTCCCGACAGCATTTCCTGAAACGCGCGCGATACCATCGCCGGTGCCGTGTCCGGATATTCGATGCGCTCGGCCCATTTCACGAAAGTGCGCAGCGTCGCGAGCTGATCCGGCATCTCGTGCAGATGGCCGCGGCCCTTGCCGAGAAAATTCGTCGGCACCTGCCCGGTGAGGCAGAGCACCGGCTCGTTGCAGCCGAACGCGGTCAGCAGCGCCGCGCTGGCGTTGAGCACGCCGGGACCGGGCACCACGCTGAACACGCCGGGCTTGCCTGAAGATCGCGCATAGCCGAAGGCCATGTAGCCGCAGGCCTGCTCGTGCCGCGCGCCGATTACCTTCAGCTGCGCCTGATGGAAGGCGTCGAACAGGCCGTAGATCTGCGCGCCGGGCAGGCCGAACACGGTGTCGACGCCGTGCGCGACGAGGCCATTGACGATCGCTTCGCCGCCGGAGGTTGATGTCATTGGTGTATCCACTCGTTTGCAGGAATTCTCAGGCTTCGTCGGCCACGCCGTTCTTCAGCACGCCGACCCCGTCGGCTTCAACCTCGATGACGTCGCCGGGCTTGAGATAGCGCGGCGGATCGAACCGTGCACCCGCGCCTGTCGGCGTTCCCGTCACGATGACGTCACCGGGCACCAGCGTAGTGAAAGTCGAGAGATAGTTGATGAGGTAACGGAAGCCGAAGATCAACCGTCCGGTGCGGTCGTCCTGCCGCGTCTCGCCATTGACCCGCGTGGTCAGGCGGATGTCGGCGATCTGGCTCTCATTGGTGTAGGGCACGATCCATGGGCCAAGGCTGCCGGTGGAATCGAAATTCTTGCCCTGCGTTACGTTGAACTTGGCGTGCCGCACCCAGTCCCGGATGGTGCCCTCGTTGCACAGCGTGACGGCGGCGATGTGATCGAGCGCGTCGGCCTCCCTGATGTGCCGGCCGGCCTTGCCGATAATCAGCACCAGCTCGCCCTCGTAATCGAGCTGCGCGGAAGCGCGCGGGCGGATCAGCGGCGCGTTGTGGCCGACAAAGGAGCGTGGCGTGCGCATGAACATGCTCGGATATTTCGGCGCGTCCTGGCCGTCCTTGTATTCGGCGTTGCGGTCCGGATAGTTGACGCCGATGCAGATGATCTTTTCCGGTGAGGGGATCGGCGGCTGCCACTTGATCGCATCGAGCGCGTGGTCGGGCTGATTCCGCGCGCCATCCTCGGCGAGCCGCATCAGGGCGCCGGCGGCGATGGCCTCGCGCAGCGTTGGAAACTCCTTTCCGAAACGTGCGGAGAGATCGACGATGCCGGCATCGGTCACGGCGCCATATCTCTGCGCGCCGTTGACGGTGAATGTGGCGAGGCGGGGAGTGGCCATTTCCTATTCCATCAATCCGCAATCGTGACATCAGCGACGAAGGCCGGCTCGCGGACCGCTTGCCCTGCGAACGGCGTTCCTTCCTCGAACCATGAGCGTGGCGCGGGCGCGCCCCACAGCGTCTGCCGGCGCGGGTCCTTCAGCGACCAGCGGAGTGGTCCATGGTCATGGTCGCCGGTGAAGTAGTCGCTGGTGTAGAGCTCCAGGCGGTGGCCGTCGGGATCCCTGACATACAGGAAGAATGCGTTCGAAATGCCGTGACGGCCCGGGCCGCGCTCGATGTTCTTCAGGTAACCGCTGGAGGCCATCACGTCGCACAGATGCAACACATTCATCGCCGTCGGCACCCAGTAGGCGAAGTGGTGCAGGCGGGGGCCGCGGCCATTGGTGATGGCAAAGTCGTGGACATTGCCCTTGCGGTGCATCCAGGCCGCGGCGATGCGCCCGTTCGGCCCGTCTTCCTCGCCATATTCGGTGAGGCGGAAGCCGAGCCGGGCGTAGAAGTCGACGGTGTTCTGAACTTCCGGCGCGAAGACGTTGAAATGATCGAGCCGCTGCGGATGGCAGCCCTTGTAAAGGTCGTAGCGTCGCAGCAGATGCGGGCGCTTGTCCATCGTGGCGTAGAGTTCGAGCCGGAAGCCTGCGGGATCGGTGAATTGCAGCGTGCGGCCCTGGAACGGCTGATCGGCAAACGCATAGGTGATGCCGTTTTCGGAAAAGAAGCTCGCCGCCTTGTCGAGATCGCCGTCATTGCCGACCTTGAAGCCGAGCCGGCTGCAGGCCGCGGCCGGCGCTTTGCGCAGCACCAGCGAGTGATGCTGATGCTCCTCGGAGCCGCGCAGGTACACCGCCTTGTCGTCGGCGTCCTCGACATGGAGGCCGACGGTGGTCTCGTAGAACGCGCGGCTCTTGCCGAGGTCGGTGACGTCGAGCACGGCGTGGCTGCAGCGGATGATGTTGAAGGGCGGAGCGAAGATGTGCGTCGGAACGGGCATGTGGTTTCCAGTCCTAAAATTGTTGATCCTCATGGTGAGGAGGCGCGAAGCGCCGTCTCGAACCATGTGGCCCGTGGCCCATCCTTCGAGACGCGGGCTTGCGCCCGCTCCTCAGGATGAGGGCAGACCCAGCTTCTGGATCTTGTGCGTCCCGCGCGCGAGCGAGACGTGCTTGGTTTCCATGTAGAAGTCGAACGAATAGTCGCCGCCGTCGCGGCCGATGCCTGAGGATTTCATGCCGCCGAACGGCGTCGGCAGATGGCGGACGTTTTCGGAGTTGAGCCAGATCATGCCGGCCTCCAGCGCATCCGCCACCCGCAGTGCGCGGCCCATGTCGCCGGTCCAGACATAGCCGGCGAGACCATACTGCACGCCGTTGGCGATCTCGATGGCGTCCTTTTCATCCTTGAAGGGGACCACGGTCAGGAACGGCCCGAACACTTCCTCCTGTGCCACCCGCATCGTCGAATGCGCTGCCGTGACCAGCGTCGGCTGCACATAATGTCCGCCGCCGGGTCCGTCATGCGGCTTGCCGCCCACCGCGATGGTGGCGCCGTCCTTCCTGGCGACGTCGAAATAGCTGCAGACTTTGTCGAGATGTCGCTCGTGGATCAGCGGGCCGACTTCGGTGACGGGATCAAGGGGATGCCCGACCTTCAGCGCCTTCACTCGCGCGGTCAGCTTTGCGATGAACCCTTCGGCGATGTTTTCCTGGACCAGCAGCCGGCTCGACGAGGTGCAGCGCTCGCCGTTGAGCGAGTAGATCATGAACACCACCGCATCGAGCGCGCGATCGAGATCGGCGTCGTCGAACACGATCACCGGGTTCTTGCCGCCGAGTTCGAAATGCACGCGCTTCAGCGTCGGTGCGCCCTGCGCCATGATCGCCGATCCGGTGGCGCTCTCGCCGACGAAACCGATCGCCTTGATGGCGGGATGTTCGGTCAGCGCCTTGCCGGCTTCCTCGCCCATGCCGTGGACGGTGTTGAGTACGCCGTCGGGCAGGCCGGCCTGCTTCGCCAGCTTCGCCAGCAGGTCCGCCGTGACAGGCGACCATTCCGCGGGCTTGTGCACCACGGTGCAGCCGGCGGCCAGCGCCGGCGCGATCTTCCAGGTCGACAGCATGAACGGCGTGTTCCACGGCGTGATCACGCCGACGGGGCCGATCGGCACGCGAGTAGAGATGTTCCAGTGTTCTTCGCTCGGCGTGTTGAGGCCGTCGCGTGCCTCGGCGCATTTGTCGGCGAAGAAGCGGAAGTTTTCCGCCGCCCGGATCGCGGCCTTGGCCATGAAGCGGTGCGCCTGGCCGGTGTCGATGCATTCCAGTACCGCAATGTCGTCGGCATTGTCCTCGATCGCATCGGCCACGCGATGCAGCAGTTTCTTCCGCATCGCCGCCGGCATGTCGCGCCAGGATTTGAAGGCAAGGCTCGCGGCGGCGGCCGCACGGTCGATGTCTTCGGCATTGCCGCGCGCGACCGATGCCAGTACCGCGCCATCAATTGGCGAACTGGTCTCGAACGTCTGGCCCGAGATCGACGGCACGGTCTTGCCGTCGATCATGTGCCCGATACCCTCGGACTTCAGCTTCGCGAGCAGGGGCTCCGCGCGGTCGTGGTTGGCCTGAAATACGTCCTTGGGCGTCGCTTTATCCATGGGCCGTCTCCACCTTCAAAGCTTCGTGGATGTTGTTGCGTTTCCAACTCGTCTCCTTGTCGTTGACCTGCATGTCGAACGACAGCGCGAACTTGCTGTCCGCAAACACCGGATCGAGATAGCCTGACAGGGCCTTGAAAATATGCTCGCCGGCTTTCTTCCGGGTCGCGAGGTCGCGTCCTTCGCCAAGCCGCAGCACCATGTCGAGGAAGCCAAAACTCTTGTTGCCGTCGGCAATCGCATAGTGCTGGCACCTGATGGCGCGGACGCGTATGCCCCCGAGCGGAAAGATTCCGGTCTCGACGGCGGCCTTGCGGACCAACTCCACGACGAGGCCCATGTCGACGCGCCCATCGAGATTGGCGGAATATTCAATCGTGAAGTGCGGCATGCTGCGGTTGCTCCAAATCCCTCACGTCTCTGGAAACGGCCATGCAGATCCGACAAGCTTCCAGGAAAGAAAGCGGGTGGCCGAAATGTGTTTAACATGTTAAGTGATCTCCGCAAGCTGATTTGATGCTTGCTGCGCCGCAAAACTTTACCCCTCTCTCGATCAGCGATTTCAGGAAGGTGGACGACTGAAGATGGCAGGCAAGAAGGCAGGCGAGGGCCGCAGCATGCCGATGCGCGAATTCTCGCGCTCGCTGCCGATGTCGTTGTTGCGGGCCCGCGAAGCCGTGATGCGGCAGTTTCGGCCGTCATTGCGCAATCACGGGCTGACCGAACAGCAATGGCGAATCCTGCGCGCGCTGACGGCGGTGGACACCATCGAGGTGACGGAATTGGCGCGTGTCGCGTTCCTGCTCGGGCCGAGCCTGTCGCGGATCCTGCGCGACCTCGAAGCGCGCGATCTGATCGAGCGTCGGGCTGCCGAGGCCGATCTGCGGCGCGGCGTCGTGTCGATTTCGCCGAAGGGGCTGAAACTGATCGAAGCCGTCGCGCCCACGTCGGAGGCGATCTACGCCGAAATCACCGGCCGTTTCGGCGCCCGCAAGCTTTCCGAACTGCAGGAAATGTTGGGCGAGTTGGAACGCAGCCTTGTGGAGATGGGAGCAACGGAAGAGACAGGCGCGGAGGCTGATGAGTAATCACAAATCTGCATGATGCTACCAGCCCGATGCATAGCGGGCGGGCAAATGGTTGCGATCATTCGTCTAATGCGACCGTGGCGGTAGACACGCGCGGGATTTTTCGCTCAAGTGCGGCCAAGCCGGTCATGAAAACCGGTGCGGGAGTTCGAAGGGTTCGCCGCCGACCGCGCCGGCTTTCCCGATGCAAGGTCAGGGCTGAAATCCGGATATGGTCACCATACAAGTCAACAACCTGATCGATTTCGTCGCAGAGGTTTTTTCCCATTCGGAATCCTCGCCCGAAGAAGCCAGGCGCATCGCGACGTACCTCACGACCGCCAATCTCACCGGCCATGACAGCCATGGCGTGATCCGGGTCCCGGTTTACGTCCGCTGGAAGAAGACGGGCAACGTCATTCCGAACCAGACCCCCGAGATCGTCGTCGATACGCCGTCGCTCGCCGTGGTTGACGGCAAGTTCGGCTATGGCCAGACCGTGACGCCGTTCGCGGTGCGGACCGGCATCGAGAAGTGCAGGAAGGCAGGGCTGTCCGCCGTCGCGCTGCGTAACGCCGGGCATATCGGCCGCGTCGGCGACTGGGCCGAAATGGCCGCCGCCGAAGGGCTGGTGTCGGTCCACTTCGTCAACGCCGCGGGCTCGCTATTGGTGGCGCCGTTCGGCGGCGTGCAGAAGCGGCTTTCGACCGCGCCTTATTGCGTCGGCATTCCGCGCAAGGGGCAGGACCCGATTGTGCTCGATTTTGCGACATCTGTCGTCGCCGAAGGCAAGGTGCTGGTGGCAAGCCGCGGCGGCAAGAAGTTGCCGACCGGGGCGCTGGTCGATGCCGACGGCACACTGAGCGAGGAGCCGTCGGTGCTCTATGGCCCCTACACGCCGGATGGGCCGCGCGACCACACCAGGGGAACGGGGGCGATCCGTGCGTTCGGCGAACACAAGGGCTCCGGACTCGCGTTCATCTGCGAATTGCTCGGCGGCGCACTCACCGGCACCGGCGCGACGTCGGGCGACCGCCAGTTCGCCAACGGCATGCTCGCCTTCTACATCGACCCTAGGGTGATCGACACCAGCAACTATTTCGACGAGGAAATCTCGCGCTACACCGACTTCATTCGCCAGACCAAACCGATCGCCGGCATCGAGAGCGTGCTGGTGCCCGGCGACCCCGAACGGAAGATGCGCGCCGAGCGCACCAAGAACGGCGTGCCGCTGCCGGACGATACCTGGGCGGCGATTGTGAACACCGCCCGCGAGGTCGGCGTCAGCGAGGCCAGCATCCAGCGGGCCGCATCATGATTCTCCGTCATGGCGAGCGTCGCATGCGCTCCTCGACGTGACGGGAAGGCTAGATCAACAGGAGGAATAGAGAGTGACCACCAACAACGTCAAGAAAGTCTGGGCCTCGGGCAAGGCCGTCGTGAACGCGTGGCTCGCGATCCCGTCGGGCTTCTCCGCCGAAGTGATCGCGCAATGCGGCTTCGACAGCGTGACCGTCGACATGCAGCACGGCGTTCAGGACTACCTTTCGATGGTCCAGTGCTTTCAGTCGATGAACGGCCATCCGGTGACGCCGATGGTTCGCGTGCCGTGGAACGAGCCCGGCATCATCGGCAAGGTGCTCGACGGTGGCGCCTATGGTGTGATCTGCCCGATGATCAACACCCCGAAGGAAGCCAAGGATCTCGTCCAGTTTGCCAAATACCCGCCGAAGGGCACCCGCTCCAACGGCCCGATCCGCGCCGGCATGTACGGCACCGCGGGTTCGTACCAGCAGACCGCCAATGACGAGATCGTGCTGCTGCCGATGATGGAGACCAAAACGGCGGTCGAGAACATGGAAGCCATCCTCGATGTCGAGGGCATCAACGGCGTCTACATCGGTCCGTCCGATCTCCGATTCTCTTACGGCATGACACCGAAGCTCGACGGCGATGAGCCGGAAATCCTCAAGATCTATGAGAAGATCATCAAGGAATGCGGCAAGCGCGGCCTCAATCCGGGCATCCACTGCTCCGGCGCTGAAGGCGCGGCGCGCGCGATCAACATGGGCTTCAAGCTGGTGACGCTGTCGAACGAAGTCGGCCTGATGTCGACCTACGCCAGGATGCAGGTCAACCAGACCCGCAAGGATTCCGGCGGCAAGGCTTAAGTGGCCTCGTGTCCCGGATGCGGTGCAGCGCGTCTTTGCGTTGCTCCGCAGAGCCGGGACCCACAACTACGGCGATATGCGTAGCCCCGGAACAGCAGTGCATCGCTTGCGCGCTGCGCTGCATCCGGGGCACGATACCTCGCCAACCCTGAGGAGGTACCCACATGACCCCGGCACCCGTCATCCGCCTGCATCCCGACGACGGCGTGCTGATCGCACGCTCGAGCCTGCCGCCCGGCATGGTGGTGGCCGATAGGGTCACGACGGTCGAGCGGATTCCGGCGGGCCACAAGGTGGCGATCAAGCCGATCGCCGTCGGCGAGCCGGTGCGGCGTTACGGCCAGATCATCGGCTTTGCCACCGCGCCGATTTCGCCGGGCCAGCACGTGCATACCCAGAACTGCGGCATGGGCGATTTCGCCAAGGACTATGCGTTCGGCGTCGACGTCAAGCCGGTGCCGAATTTCGATCTGCCCGCAACCTTCGAGGGCATTCGCCGCGGCGACGGCCGCGTGGCGACGCGCAACTATATCGGCATCCTCACCTCGGTGAATTGCAGCGCCCATGTCGCCGGCATCGTCGCCGACATGTTCAAGAAGAACCCGTTCACCGGCGACAATCCACTGGCCGATTTTCCCAATGTCGACGGCGTGGTCGCGCTGACCCACAAGACCGGCTGCGGCATGACGCAGGACGAGCCGCTGGCGCTGCTCCGTCGGACGCTTGGCGGCTACGCGCGGCACGCGAATTTTTCCGCCGTCGTCGTGCTCGGGCTGGGCTGCGAGGTCAACCAGATCGGCGGATTGATGCAGGAGCAGAAGCTGGCGGGGCGGCTGCGCGCGATGGACATCCAGGAAGTCGGCGGCACCCGCAAGACGGTGGAGGCCGGTGTCGCTTTCGTGAAGGAGGCGCTCACCGACGCCAACAAGGTGAAGCGCGAACCCGTGCCGGCCAGCGAATTGACGGTGGCGCTGCAATGCGGCGGCTCGGACGGCTATTCGGGCGTATCGGCCAATCCGGCGCTGGGCGCGGCGAGCGATCTCCTGGTAGCCCATGGCGGCACCGTGATCCTCTCCGAGACGCCCGAGACCTACGGCGCCGAACATCTGCTGACCCGGCGCGCGGTCAGTCGCGAGGTCGGCGAAAAACTCGTCGGCCTGATGCGCTGGTGGGAGGAATACACCAAACGCGAAGGCGCCGAGATGAACGCCAATCCGAGCCCCGGCAACAAGGCCGGCGGCCTCACCACGATCCTGGAGAAGTCCCTTGGCGCGATGGCCAAGGCCGGCAGCACCAATCTGGTCGACGTGCTCAATTACGCCGAGCCGATCACCAAGAAGGGCTTTGTATTCATGGATACGCCCGGCTACGACCCGGTCGCGGCGACCGGGCAGGTGGCGGGCGGCGCCAATCTCGTCTGCTTCACCACCGGCCGCGGCAGCGTGTTCGGCTGCAAGCCCGCGCCCTCGATCAAGCTCGCCACCAACACGCCGATGTACCAGCGCATGGAAGACGACATGGACGTCAATTGCGGCACCATCCTCGACGGCGAGGAGAGCGTGCAGCAATGCGGCCAGCGCATTTTCGAGCTGATGCTGAAAACGGCATCTGGCCAGCCGACCAAGAGCGAGAGTTTTGATTTCGGCGGCGCCGAGTTCGCGCCGTGGGTGCTGGGCGCGACGATGTGAGGAAACGCGTGCTATCTCCACCGTCATTGCGAGGAGCGATAGCGACGAAGCAATCCATCCTTCCGCCTGCCGCGCTATGGATTGCTTCGCTCCGCTCGCAATGACGGGCTGAGGCGGCGTCGCCCTTACTTCAGGCATTCGCTGCCCGTTGTTAGTGCTTGATCCCATCCGGAACCGGTGTTCTGCTTAAAAAAGCCGCTGGAGTTCCCGGTCCGTGTCGATCTACGTCGCACTGCATCACGTCACGCACTACAAGTACGACCGACCGATCGATCTCGGCCCGCAAACCGTTCGCCTGCGCCCGGCGCCGCACACGCGCACGCCGATCCTCAGCTATTCGCTCAAGGTCACGCCCGCTAATCACTTCGTGAACTGGCAGCAGGACCCGCAGGGAAACTGGCTCGCGCGCTTCGTCTTCCCGGAGAAGGCGAGCGAACTGAAGATCGAGGTCGATTTCAGCGCGCAGATGACGGTCGTCAATCCCTTCGACTTCTTCGTCGAGCCCGGCGCCAACGCCTTTCCGTTTCAATATTCCAGCGATCTCAAGACCGAGCTTGCGCCCTATCTCGCCACCACCGAGCAGGGGCCGCTGTTCGCGGCGTACCTGAAGGAGATTCCGCGCGAGGCCGACAGCACGGTCAACTTTCTGGTCGACCTCAACGCGCAGCTTCAGAAGAGGATCAAATACGTCATCCGCATGGAGCCGGGAATCCAGACGCCGGAGGAGACGCTGGCCCTGGGCTCGGGATCGTGCCGCGACTCGGCGTGGCTGCTGATCCATATCTTCCGTCACCTCGGCCTCGCCGCGCGCTTCGTCTCCGGCTATCTCATTCAACTGCGTCCCGACACCGATCCGGTGGAAGGTCCGCGCGAGGTCGAAAGCGATTTCACCGACCTGCACGCCTGGGCCGAAGTCTATCTTCCGGGCGCGGGCTGGATCGGGTTCGACGTCACTTCGGGCATGCTGACGGGCGAGGGGCACATCCCCGTCGCCGCCACGCCGCACTATCGCTCGGCGGCGCCGATCTCGGGCAGCGCCGGCTTCGCCAATGTCGACTTCGGCTTCGAGATGAGAGTCAGGCGCATCCGCGAGGCGCCGCGGATCACGCGGCCGTTCTCGGATCAATCCTGGGCGCGTCTCGACCGCCTTGGCGAACAGGTCGATGCCGATCTCACACGCGACGACGTGCGGCTGACCATGGGCGGCGAGCCGACATTCGTTTCCGTCGACGATCTGGAATCGCCGGAATGGAACATCGCCGCCGTCGGCCCGACCAAGCAGGCGCTGGCCGATGAACTGATCCGCAAGCTGCACGCCCGCTTCGCGCCGGGCGGGCTGCTGCATTACGGGCAGGGCAAATGGTATCCGGGCGAGAGCCTGCCGCGATGGGCGTTCGGGCTCTACTGGCGCAAGGACGGCGTGCCGATCTGGAAGAATGCCGACCTGATTGCGGGCATCGAGAACCCGCGCAAGGCCGGGATCGCCGACGCGCAGCGGATGATGGAAGGCATCACGACGCGCCTCGGCCTCGATGCAGCTTACGTGATGCCGGCCTACGAGGATCCCATGCATTGGCTGCAGAAGGAAGCCGCGCTACCGGTCAATGTCGATCCCGGCGATTCCAGACTGGCCGATCCCGAGGAGCGTTCGCGCATGGCGCGGGTGTTCGACGAAGGGCTCAACAAGCCCAACGGCTTCGTGCTGCCGATCCATCACGCCGGCGCCGACGCCGAAGGTTGGCTCAGCGAGCGCTGGAAATTGCGGCGCGCGCATTTGTTCCTGATACCGGGCGATTCACCGCTCGGGCTGCGGCTGCCGATGTCGTCGCTGCCGCATATTCCTCCGGAAGAATATCCCTACGTCGTCGAGCAGGACCCGATGGAGCCGCGTCTGGAGCTTGCAGTCGAGGACAAGGACGCTGAGGCAGCGAGGCCGGAGCCAAAACCCAAGAAGGAGCCCAAAAGGCTCAAGCCGGTACGCACGGCGCTATCGGTTGAAATCCGCGACGGCGTGCTGTGCGTCTTCATGCCGCCGGTGGAGCGGGTCGAAGACTATCTCGAACTGATCTCGGCGGTGGAAGCGGCCGCCGGGGAATTGCAGATACAGGTTCACGTCGAGGGCTACGGGCCGCCTTTCGATCCGCGCATTGAAGTCATCAAGGTGACGCCAGATCCCGGCGTGATCGAGATCAACGTGCAGCCGGCGCAAAGCTGGCGGGAGGCGGTCGACATCACCTTCGGCCTCTATGATGACGCCGCAAAGGTCCGGCTCGGCGCCAACCGCTTCCTCGTCGACGGCCGCCACACCGGCACCGGCGGCGGCAACCATGTCGTGGTCGGCGGCTCGACGCCGCAGGATTCACCATTCCTGCGCCGCCCCGATTTGCTGAAGAGCCTCGTGCTGTACTGGCAGCGCCATCCGTCGCTGTCCTATCTGTTCTCCGGCATGTTCATCGGCCCGACCAGCCAGGCGCCGCGCATCGACGAAGCGCGCCATGACGGGCTCTATGAACTGGAAATCGCGCTCGCGCACGTGCCGCCGTCCGATATCGAGGCCCCGTTGTGGCTGGTCGATCGCCTGTTCCGGCACGTCCTGGTCGACATCACAGGCAATACCCATCGCGCCGAGATCTGCATCGACAAGCTCTATTCGCCCGATGGCCCGACCGGCCGTCTCGGGCTGGTCGAGTTCCGTGCGCTCGAAATGCCGCCTGATCCGCGGATGTCGCTGGCGCAGCAACTCCTGATCCGCGCGCTGATCGCAAAGCTGTGGCGCGAACCCCAGCAAGGCAAGTTCGTGCGCTGGGGCACGACGCTGCACGATCGCTTCATGCTGCCGCATTTCCTCTGGGAGGATTTTCTCGGCGTGCTCGAAGAGCTCAGACAATCCGGCTACGAGTTCTCGCCGGAATGGTATTCAGCACAGCTCGAGTTTCGCTTTCCGGTGTTCGGCCGCGTCCATCACGGCGGCGTCGCGCTGGAATTGCGCCAGGCGCTGGAGCCCTGGCACGTGCTCGGCGAAGAGGGCTCGGCCGGCGGCACCGTGCGCTATGTCGACTCTTCCGTGGAGCGGTTGCAGATGAAGGCGACCGGTTTCGTCGAAGGCCGCCATGTGGTGACCTGCAACGGCAGGCGGATGCCGATGACGCCGACCGGCCGCGCCGGCGAGGCGGTCGCCGCGGTCCGCTTCAAGGCGTGGCAGCCGGCGTCGGGACTGCATCCGACCATCCCGGTCCACGCCCCGCTTACATTCGACCTGATAGACACCTGGAACGGCCGCTCGCTTGGCGGCTGTGTCTACCACGTCGCCCATCCCGGCGGCCGCAGCTACGACACCAAGCCGGTCAATTCCTATGAAGCGGAAGCAAGGCGGCTGGCCCGGTTTCAGGACCACGGCCACACCCCCGGCCGGATCGACCCGCCGCCCGAGGAACGCACAATTGAATTCCCCTTGACGCTCGACTTGAGGACACCGCTCCTGCCATAGCGTTTTCCCGCGGAAACGCGTCAAAAAACAGGAGGCCGGGACGGCGATTCTGATCTATTCAGAAGCCTGCCTCGAGGGGAGTGGGGATGACGGGCCAAGGTTACAATCAAGGCCACAATCAGGAGAGCAGGGCGCGTCCCGGCCAGCGGCGGATGGCGCAATGGACGCGGGACTACGCGCGGCTGCCCGGGATTCCCGACGAATATATCGGACCGGACGGCGCGCCCCGCGCGGCCTGGAGCCGGTTTTTCGATGCCTTTGCGGCGCTTTCGCCCGCCGATATCGAGCGGCGATTCGCCTCCGCCGACCGGCATCTGCGGGAAGCCGGCGTCACCTACCGCGCGCCCGGCGATACTGCCGACCGGCTGTGGCCGCTCAGCCACCTGCCGCTGATCATCGACGAGGCCGACTGGCAGCAATTGAGCATCGGCATCGCGCAGCGCGCCCAGTTGTTCGAAATGGTGCTGCGCGATCTCTACGGAGAGGGCCGGCTGATCGTGGACGGCGCAGTGCCTGCCGCGGCCATCGCCGGCAGCAACGAATATCTGCGGCCGCTTTGTGGCGTCAAACCGCCGGGCGGGCGTTATCTGCATCTTTATGCGGCCGATGTCGGTCGCGGCCCCGACGGGCGCTGGTGGGTGCTCAACGACCGTACCCAGGCGCCGTCCGGCGCCGGCTACGCATTGGAAAACCGCCTGGTGCTGTCGCGCGCCTTTTCCAATCTCTACAAGTCGATGAATGTCGAGCGCGTGGCGCCGTTCTTCGAGGCGTTCCGCGACAACCTGCGCGCCAGCGCCGATCGCGACGAGCCGCGGATCGGGCTGCTGACCCCCGGCACTTTCAGCGAAACCTTCTTCGAGCACGCGACGCTCGCGCGCTATCTCGGCTTTCTGCTGGTCGAGGGCGACGATCTGGCCGTCAGCGGCGATCGCGTCCACATCCGCACCGTCGCAGGCCTGAAGCGGCTCGACGTGCTGCTGCGCCGGGTCGATTCCAATTATCTCGATCCGCTCGAACTCGATGCGTCCTCGCATCTCGGTGTACCCGGACTCATCGACGTGCTTCGCAAGGACGGCGTGGTCGTCGCCAACATGCCGGGCTCCGGCGTCATGGAGGCGAAGGCGCTGCTGGGTTTCCTGCCGAATCTGTGCCGGCGCCTGCTCAGCGAGAATTTGATGATGCCGCACATCGCGACCTGGTGGTGCGGGCAGAAATCCGCGCGCGAGGAAGTGCTGTCGCGCCTGGAGGATTTCGCGATCGAGGGTGCCTATGGCCGCGCCGTGCCGGGCATTTCCGCCAACGGTCCGGTGCTGGCCGCCGAGTTGCCGCCGGCCGAGCGCGACCGGCTGCGCGATGCGATCGCCAACCGTGGCATCGATTATGTCGGCCAGGAACTGGTGCGGCTGTCGACGACGCCGGTATGGGAGCAGGGACGCATCGCGCCGCGGCCGTTCGTGTTGCGGGTGTTTGCCGCGGCAACGCCGCAGGGCTGGACCATCCTGCCCGGCGGCTTCTGCAGGATTGCCGAGGAACCCGATGCCCGCGCCGTTTCGATGGGAGATGGCGCCCGGTCGGCGGATGTCTGGGTCGTCTCCGACAAGGCGGTCGCGGCCTCGACGCTGCTGCCGGGGGCCGACGCCGTGCGCATCAGGCGCATCGCCGGCGTGGTCCCCAGCCGCGCCGCGGACAATCTGTTCTGGCTTGGCCGCTATCTCGAGCGCGCCGAGGCGACGTTGCGGCTGATCCGCGCGCTCGGCATGCCGATGCGCGATCCCGTCAAGGGACCGTCGACCGCGCTGCCGTCGGTCGAGCGCATCCAGCGCATTCTGGTGACATGGGGCGCTGCCTCGGCAGCAACGCGGACGAACCATGCGAGGGTCGTTGCCGAGGCGCTGCAGAGCCCGGACAAGTTCGGATCGGCGCTGTCATTGGTCAGATCGGCGCAGCGCACCGCAAGCTCGTTGCGTGAGCGGCTTTCGCCCGACGCCTGGCAGATCATCACCGAGATGGTGGAACGCCTTGCCCTGCAGGTCGACGACGACGACAGCGTCGTCAGCGCCGCCGAACTGACGTTGCAGGAACTGGCGAGCCTTGCGGGTCTGGCGCAGGAGAACATGAACCGCGCCGCCGGCTGGCGTTTCCTCGACATGGGTCGCCGCGCCGAGCGCGCCATCAATACCGCGCGCTTCACCCGGCAATTCGCCTATGACGAAGCCGGCGACGAGGACCTCGACGTGCTGCTGACGCTGGTGGACTGCCAGATCACCTATCGTTCGCGCTATCTGGTCGGCCCGGCCCTGGCGCCGGTGCGCGATCTCGCGGTGCTCGACCCGTATAATCCGCGCTCGGTCGCGTTTCAGGTCGTCGCGCTCAACGATCACATCGCGGCACTGCCGAGCCTGAAGGAGCACGGCCTGATCGAGCGGCCGCAGCGGCTTGCAGTGGGGCTGCAGGCCATGCTGGCGACGTCGGAAGCGGCCGCGCTCGACGTCAAAACCCTGTTCGCGCTGGAGCAGGATCTGCTCAACCTCGCCGACGCCATCGGCCTGCATTACTTCCCGCACGGACCCAATGCGAGCCGGCCGGAGAAGCTGACGGGCCTCGCGTGATCTACGACATCCGTCACGTCACCAGCTACAGCTACGAGAGCCCGGTGAGTTTTGCGCGCTGTTCGCTGCGGCTGGAACCGCTCAGCGGCCACGGGCAGCAACTGATCTCGCATACCGTCGAGATCCGCCCGCGTCCGGCGGTGCGCACGGTGCGCAGGGATTTTTTCGGAACGCACACCGAGAGTGTCGTGGTCGAAGCCGCGCATCGCACCCTGCGGATCGATTCCAGGTCGCGGGTTTCGGTGTCGCGCCGTGCGCCGGCACGCGATGCGCCAAGCCCATCCTGGGAAACCGTCCGCGATATCGCCCTGGAGGCCACAAGCCTCGGCCCGGCCTCGCCGGTCGGCTACGTCTTTGCGAGTTCGCTGGTGCCGGTCCTTGCGCCGGTCACCGCCTATGCGGCGTCGAGCTTTCCGAAGGGCGGCGGCATTGTCACGGGCGCGGTGGACCTGATGCACCGGATCCGGCGCGACTTCAAATACGACCCGAAGGCGACGGTGATCTCGACGCCGCTCGGCGAGGTGTTCGAGAAGCGCCACGGCGTCTGCCAGGATTTTGCCCACGTGATGATCGCGGGCCTGCGGGGTCTCGGCCTGCCGGCGGCCTATGTCAGCGGCTATCTGCGCACCATTCCGCCGCCAGGCCAGCCGCGCCTGCAGGGCGCCGACGCCACTCATGCCTGGGTGTCGGTGTGGTGCGGCGAAGACATTGGCTGGATCGGATTCGATCCGACCAACGACCTCCTGGTCGAGAACGACCACATCATTCTGGCCGTCGGGCGCGACTTTTCCGATGTCTCGCCGGTCGACGGCATCATCGTCGGATCGCGCAAGCAGAAGCTCAACGTCGCCGTGGACGTGCTGCTGGTGGAGTGAGGCAATTCCAGCGGTTGGACGTCACGGCTTCTTCCCGTCATTGCGAGCGCAGCGAAGCAATCCATCTATCCCCTTGCCGAGACGTGGATTGCTTCGCTGCGCTCGCAATGACGGGGATGGATTGGTGTGTATCAGGCGCAATTCACGTGCCCCGGACGCAGCGCAGCGCGGAGCGGTGCGCTGCAGAGCCGGGGGCCACGCGGTGAGATGGGTCCCGGCTCTGCGGCGCAGCGTTTCCGCTGCACCGCGTCCGGGACACGGATGATGCGGAGAACCTCAGGTACCGGTCCTGCGCATCTCATCGAACGTATCAGCGCGCAGATTGCGGAAGAACGCCTCGACTTCGCGCGACAGCGTCTCGGCGGTGGCCGTCAGTTCGCTGGATGCGGTGAGGACGGAAGCTGCCGCCGTATTTGTCGTGCCGATCGCCTCGCTGAGCGAGCCGATATTGACCACGAGGGTTCCGTTGCCCTGCGCCGCCAGTTGCGCGTTCGACGAAATCTCGCGGGTCGCCGAATCCTGCTGGTCGATCGCGCTGGCTATGATGGACGTCACCTCGTTGATATCGCGCACCGCGTTGCCGATCTCGCGAACCGCTTCGACGGAGGTTTTGGTCGACGTCTGGATCAAGCCGACATTCTGCCCGATCTCGGCCGTGGCCTTGGCGGTCTGTTCCGCCAGCGCCTTGACTTCATGCGCCACGACAGCGAAGCCGCGGCCCGCGTCGCCGGCGCGCGCAGCCTCGATGGTCGCGTTCAGCGCGAGAAGGTTGGTCTGCTCGGCGATGGTCTGGATCAACGTGAGCACGCCGTCGATACGCTGGGTCGCGGCCGCGAGACCCTCGATCTCGGCGACCGATTTTTCGGTACGCTGGCCAGCCTGATCCACGGCGCCGGCCGACTGGCGCACCTGGCGGCCGATTTCCTCGACCGAGGCGGAGAGCTCTTCGGCGGCGCTGGCCACGGCGGAAACGTTGCTGGAAGCCTGTTCGGTTGCGCTGGACGCCGCCACGGCGCGGCCGCTCGCCTCGGACGAAACGCTGGCGATGGTCTGGGCGGTATCGCGCATCGATGTCGCATTGTCGGTGACGGCGCGAACCACGCCGCCGATCGCCTGCCGGAAGGCGTCGACCGAGGCCTCGATATGGCGGGCACGCTCGTCGCGCTCTCTCGAATCCTCCAGCACCTGCGAATTGAGATTGCGGTTGCGATCCATCGCTTCCTGGAAGATCTTGATCGCGCGGGCCAGCGCGCCGATCTCGTCGGCGCGGCCGGTATGCGGAACTTCCACCCCTTCGGCGCCGTCGGCGACCTGCTTGATGGTCGCCGTTATCACCGAGAGCGGGCGGGCGATCGAACGAGCGATGATCAGCACGCCCATCACCACCACCAGCAGCGCGAAGAAGCCAAGGCAGGTCAGTACGAAGGCCATCCTGTGGTTGGTGTCGGTCTGCTGCGCGAGTTTCCTGCTGCGCTCGGCATAGACCCTGGACAGCGCCTCGAGGTCCTTGTTCAACGCCGTGCGCACTTGGCGGTTGGCGTCGTTGTCGCCCCACTCGCGCCCGGCGGCAGCATTGATCTCGACCCCGCGGCGGACCAGTTCCTTGCGGAAGTCGACGAATTGTTCGATGCGCTTCTTGAAGGTCGCGAACTGCTGGGCGTCGTCGGCCTGGACCAGCGCCTGCCAGTTCTTGACGACATCGAGTATGCGCTCATTGAACTTGAGCAATCCGTCGCCGTATTTCTTCACCACGGCCGGATCCGTCGACATGTAGACGCCGCGCGATTCCATCACGACCGCGTAGACCAGCGAGTTCACCCGTTCGACGTTGAGGGCAGCGCGGCTCGCAGTCGCCACGGCTTCCGTGAGCGCGGCATTCTGGCGGGTGTTGTAGTCGGACAGGGCGGTGATCACCGCGACCAGCACCGCGAACAGCGCGAAGATGGAGTACAGTTTGGCTGCGAGCGAAAAGCGGGACATGGCACTTCCACGAAATGAAAAATGGGATCTTGCAATTTCAGCCATGTGGGCACTCCAACGAGGGGGCCGGTCGAGCACCGTCAGCCGTGGGAAAAGTCTGCAAAATTTTTATGGAAATTGTCTTAATGCGCGAGATTTGTGGATCTGCAACCATTGAAAATAGTGTTTAAAAACCAAATGCATGTGGAGATATGACGGGTCTAGCTACTTTGGAGGAGGGTATAAGTCCGTGCGACCAGAACGCGCACCGGGGGTACCGGAGCGGCACAGACTCTGCTGATGCAATTTGTGCGCGTTGAACTCGTGTCGTCGGAACGAGATGATAGTGTAGTGCGGCTGCCCGTCGATACGTAGCGCTGGCCGGAGCCGATATGGTCTATCGCCGAACCATCAATGCCACCTCTTACACCTTCGACGGTTTGCGCGACCTGCTGGCCAAGGCGACCCCGCCGCGATCGGGCGATCGTCTCGCCGGCATTGCGGCCGGCAGCGCCGAGGAGATGATCGCGGCGCGGATGGTGCTTGCCGACGTCCCGCTCAAGCAGTTCCTCAATGAGGCCGTCGTCCCTTATGAGGATGACGAAGTCACGCGGCTGATCATTGACAGCCATGATGCGCCGAGCTTTGCGGCAGTCTCGTCGCTGACCGTCGGTGGTTTTCGTGACTGGCTGTTGTCCGATGCCGCGACCGGGGAAACGCTGGCGAAGATCGCGCGCGGGATCACGCCGGAAATGGCCGCAGGTGTCTCCAAGCTGATGCGCAATCAGGACCTGATCCTGGTCGCCAGGAAATGCGCGGTGACCTCGGCCTTTCGCAACACCATCGGCCTGAAGGGCCGGATGAGCGTGCGGCTGCAGCCCAACCATCCGTTCGACGACGCCAGGGGCATCACCGCGTCGATCCTCGACGGCATCCTGCTCGGATCGGGCGATGCCTGCATCGGCATCAATCCGGCCAGCGATGACCCGGCTGTTATCGGCGACCTGCTGCGGCTGCTCGACGGCATCATCGCGCGGCTGCAGATTCCGACGCAGGGCTGTGTGCTCACGCACGTGACCACCACGCTCGGATTGATCGGGCAGGGCGCGCCGGTCGACCTGGTATTCCAGTCGGTCGCGGGCACGGAGTCCGCCAACCGCAGCTTCGGCGTCGACCTGGCGCTGTTGCGCGAGGCGCAGGCAGCGGGGCTGTCGCTGCGCCGCGGCACGGTCGGCGAAAACGTGATGTATTTCGAGACCGGGCAGGGGTCGGCGCTCTCTGCCAATGCCCATCACAACGTCGATCAGCAGACCTGCGAAGCGCGGGCCTATGCGGTTGCGCGCGCCTTCGACCCGCTGCTCGTCAACAGCGTCGTCGGATTCATCGGTCCGGAATATCTGTACGACGGCAAGGAAATCATCCGCGCCGGCCTCGAGGATCATTTTTGCGGAAAACTGCTCGGCCTGCCGCTCGGCGTCGACGTCTGTTACACGAATCACGCCGAGGCCGACCAGGATGACATGGACAATCTGCTGACGCTGCTGGCTGCCGCCGGCGTGACGTTCATCATGGGCGTGCCGGGCGCCGACGACGTGATGCTGAACTATCAGTCGACCTCGTTCCACGACGCGCTCTACGTCCGCGACCTCTTCGGATTGAGGCGGGCGCCCGAGTTCGATGACTGGCTGGTGCGAGCCGGCCTCGCCGACGCCAACTTCCGGCTTGCGGGCAGCGCGGGCCTGCTGCCCGAATTTGCCGCCCGGCTGATCGCCTGACTGCCTGCCGCCGACCGCAGGTATCGATGCAACCATTGAACCCCGTGCGGGTTAGACCGTCTGCCATGCACGGTTGGAAACGGCCACAATCTTGAAGAATTTCTGGCCCAGATTTCAATGTCGTGCTTAAATTTGCAGAAGCTTTGTCTGAGGTAGTTTGATGAGAGCTGAAGGCATCGAGACGGCACGACGCATCCTGTGCGTCTTTCCGCGCTACACGTCTTCTTTCGGTACGTTCGAGTACGCCTATCCGCTGACCGACGGCGTGCAGGCTTTCATGCCGCCACAGGGCCTCCTGCTGATCGCGGCCTACCTTCCGGCCAACTGGCCGGTGCGCTTCATCGACGAGAATATCCGTCCCGCGACCAGCGAAGATTTCGAGTGGGCGGAAGCCGTGTTCGTCAGCGGCATGCACATCCAGCGCCAGCAGATGAACGACATCTGCCGCCGCGCGCATGCGTTCGACCTGGCGGTCGCGATCGGCGGACCGTCGGTGAGCGCGTGCCCGGATTACTATCCGTCGTTCGACTATCTTCATGTCGGCGAACTCGGCGACGCCACCAATGAACTCATCGCCCGGCTGGCGCACGATCCGTCACGCCCCGAACGGCAGGTGGTGCTGGCGACCAGGGACCGTTTGCCGATGACGGAGTTCCCGATTCCCGCCTACGAGCTGGCGGAAGTGAAGAAATACTTTCTCGGCAGCATCCAGTATTCGAGCGGCTGCCCCTATCAGTGCGAGTTCTGCGACATCCCCGGCCTCTACGGCCGCAACCCGCGCCTGAAGACGCCGCAGCAGATCGTCGCCGAACTCGACAAATTGCGCGAATGCGGCGTCACGGGGTCCGTCTATTTCGTCGACGACAATTTCATCGGCAACCGAAAGGCGGCGCTGGACCTGCTGCCTCACCTGGTCGAATGGCAGAAGCGGACCGGCTACGTGATGCGGCTTGCCTGCGAGGCGACCTTGAACATCGCCAAGCGGCCCGAAATCCTGGAGAAGATGCGCGAGGCGTTCTTCGTCACGGTGTTCTGCGGCATCGAAACGCCCGATCCCGATGCGCTGAAGGCGATGCACAAGGACCACAACATGATGGTCCCGATCCTGGAGGGCATTCGCACCATCAATTCCTACGGCATGGAAGTCGTCTCCGGCATCATCATGGGGCTCGACACCGACAAGCCGGAAACCGGCGATGCGCTGCTGCAATTCGTCGAGGAGTCGCAGATCCCGCTGCTCACGATCAATCTCCTGCAGGCGCTGCCGAAGACGCCGTTGTGGGACCGGCTGGAGCGCGAGGGCCGGCTGGTCAACGACGACGATGGCCGTGATTCCAACGTCGAGTTTCTGCTGCCCTACGATCAGGTGGTCGATTCCTGGCGCAAGTGCATGGAAGTCGCCTACGAGCCGGAAAAGCTGTTCGCCCGTTATCAGCATCAATGCGACTACACCTATTCGCAGCGGATCAAGGTTCCGGTGTCGCCCGAACAGAAGAGCTGGGCCAACATCAAGCGCGGTCTTGTCATGCTGCAGAACATTTTCTGGAAGGTCGGCGTGCTCGGCGACTACAGAAGAGTGTTCTGGAAGTTCGCGCTCGGCCGGCTTCGTCGCGGCGACATCGAGGGCCTGATCGGCCCGGCGCTGATCGCGCATCACCTGATCATGTTCGCGCGTGCCGCCTCGGTCGGCCAGCAGAACGCGTCGAACTATTCGATCCGGCTGCGCGAGGCCTCGGTCCCTGCCGAGTAGCCGGTCATGAACATGCCGGCGCCGCCGTCCCGCCCGCTCGAAGACCTGCGGGAACTGACGCCGGCGCGTGTCGGGCTCGGCCGGGCGGGCGCCAGCATGACGACCGACGCGCTGCTTGCCTTTACCCTCGACCACGCGCGCGCCCGCGACGCGGTGCATACAGCCTTCGATATCCCGCGGTTGGTCGCCGGACTGGCCGGCATCGGCCTGCAGGCCAGTCAGGTTTGCAGCCAGGCAGGCGACCGGCGCGACTACCTGCGCCGCCCCGATCTCGGGCGCATGCTCGATCAGGCGTCCCGCCGCGCACTGGAGGGGCAGGGCGAGGGCGCGAGCGATTTGGCCATCGTGATCGCTGATGGCCTGTCGCCGGCGGCGGTCAATATTCACGCGGTCGAACTGGTCCGCCATCTCGGCCCGCGCCTGACGGAGGCGGGCATCGGGTTACGCCACGTCGTGATCGCCTCGGGCGCGCGCGTGGCGCTGGGCGACGAGATCGGCGCCGCGCTCGGCGCGCGGATGGTGGCGATGCTGATCGGCGAGCGGCCGGGCCTGTCGGCGCCCGACAGCCTCGGGGCCTATCTGACCTTCGCACCGCGCATCGGCCTCACCGATGAGAAGCGCAACTGCGTGTCCAACATTCATGCCGCCGGCCTGAGCTACGATGAAGCCGCCTTCAAGATCGCCTGGCTGGTTCGCGAAGGGCTGAAGCGGCAGGTCACGGGTGTCGCACTGAAGGATGAAAGCGGAACCGCGCTCATCTCCGCGAGGCCGAGCGATTGATTCCAGAATGACTTGCCGCCCCAGGATGTGACCAGCGGAGTTGCGCGCATTTGATCGGCAGAGCGCTCCAGGGCCGCTTTTGCAAGTGTGACAAATCAGAGACTTAACGCGCATTTTCGTCATCTTTGCGCCGATTTACCCCACCTCGCGCGCTTGCCGGATCGGGTTCGGGCCTGTAAAACGGCGCCGGTTAATTTACCGCGTGATTTCAAGGGCTAGCACTGATCGGAGTGGGCTGAACAAGCCGCGTCGTGCACCCGAACCAGGCTGCATCATAAAGGCAGGCTGCGCCGACAGGCCGACGTGAGAACTGGACAGGGTATGCTCGACAAGAACTCCGAAAACCAGAACTCCGAAAACCACGTCCACGTCGAAGCCATCGAGGAGCCGCCGCCGGGCAAGAGCATCGCTTTCGGGCTCGAGCGCATGGGGCTGATCGCGGTCAAGGCTCCGGTCCTGTCGATGATCATTCTGGCCGTGCTGATCGTGGCTGCGATCTTCGGGATCCAGCGGATCAAGATCGACGACTCGCTGAGCCAGTTGTTCCGTTCCGATTCCAAGGACTACAAGCAGTACGAGGCCGTCACCAAACGCTTCCCGGCGACCGAATTCGACGTGCTGGTCGTGGTCGAAGGCAAGACGCTGCTGGCGCGCGAGAATCTCGAGAAGATCCGCGACATGGTCACCGACCTGCAACTGGTCGAGGGCGTGCGCGGCCTGGTCTCGCTGTTTTCGGCGCGCCAGGCGCCGGAGTCCGGCAAGCTGCCGGCGGCGCTGTTCCCGCCCGAACTGCCGCAGGGCGCCGCCTACGACAAGTTCATCGAGACCGTCAAAACCAACGAGATCATTCGCGGCAAGCTGTTGTCCGAGGACGGCACGCTGGCGCTGATCGTGTTGTCGCTGGAGCCGAGCGTCGTGTCCTCGAACGACCTCGGCAAGGTGGTCGGCGAAATGCGGAAGATCATGGCTGACGATCTGTCGGGCAGCGGTCTCAACGCGCAGCTTTCCGGTGTGCCCGTGATGCAGCTGGAGATCCGCAACGCGGTCAAGCGCGACGGGCTGACCTACAACATCCTCGGCATCCTGGCCGGCTGCATCATCGCGATCATCTTCTTCCGCAAGATATCGTTCATGGTGGTTGCGGCCTTTCCTCCGATCATCGCCATCCTGCTCGCGCTCGGCGGCCTTGGCTGGGCCGGTTTCAATCTCAACATGTTCCTGAACGTGATGACGCCGCTCATCATGGTGATCAGCTTCTCGGATTCGATGCAGCTCACCTTCGCGGCGCGCGACCGCCTGATTGCGGGCCAGGACAAATTCACCGCGTTCACCAACGCCGTGCTGGTGGTGGGTCCGGCCTGCGTGCTGACCCATGGCACCGCCGGAATTTCGTTTTTGGCCCTGCAATTCTCCGATTCCGAACTGATCCGGAAGTTCGGCGAGGCGGGACTTGCCGCCACCATCATCGCGCTGGTAGCGGTGCTTATGCTCGTCCCGTTGTTCGGCGTGCTGTTCGTGCGCAACGAGAAGATCTTCGCGGTGAAATTCCAGAGCGCCGATGCCGGCGTGCAGGCGCTGCGTAATTTCTGCTACTGGATCGCGGTCCGCATGGTGGGCCGTCCCGGGCTGTTCAGCCTGCTCGCGTTGGCCCTCGTGGCTGGCCTCGGCATCATCTACGCGACGCTGGAGCCGCGTTATCGCCTCGCCGACCAGGTGCCGGACAAGCGGCAGGCGGTGGAGGCCTCAAGCCGTCTCGACGCCAAGCTCACCGGCGCCAATCCGGTCGACGTGCTGATCGAGTTCCCCAAGGGGGCCTCGCTCTATGCGCCGGATACGCTGAAGACGATCGCCGAAGTCCATGCGATGGTCGAGAAAACCGCCGGCGTCGGCAACGTCTGGTCGCTCGAAACCCTGCGCCGCTGGCTTGCCGAGAAAGCCGGCAGCAGCGACGTCGCGACCCTGAAGGAATATGTCGGCGTCATCCCCGAACATCTGGTCCGCCGCTTCATCTCGGCCGATCAGGACGCGGTGGTGGTGTCGGGCCGCGTTCCCGATCTCGATTCCAGCGCGCTCCTTCCGGTGATCAACAAGCTCGACAAGGCACTCGACACGGTGCGGGCCGAGCATCCAGGTTTCGAAATCGCGGTCACCGGCCTGTCGGTGATCGCGGCGCGAAACAGCGCCAACATGATCCAGAAACTGAATCATGGCCTGACGATCGAGTTCCTGCTGGTTGCGGTCTTCATCGGTCTGGCGTTCCGCTCGGTCGTGGTGATGCTTTCCTGCATTCTGCCGGGCATTTTCCCCGTGGTGGCATCCGGTACGGTGCTGTGGCTTCTCGGCGAAGGACTGCAGTTCGCCAGCGTGGTTGCGCTGACGGTATCGTTCGGCCTCGGCCTGAGCGCCACGATCCACTTCCTCAACCGCTTGCGGCTGGAGCGCAAGCCGGGCGTCAGTCCGGAACTGGCGGTCGAGCGCGCCACCGTGCTGGTCGGTCCGGCGCTGATCCTGACCACGGTGGTGCTGGCGTGCGGCCTCGTTGTTACCGTGTTCTCCGACCTGCCGTCGCTGCGCCTGTTCGGATGGCTCAGCGCGTTCTCGATGATCGCTGCCCTGGTCGCGGATCTCTTCATCCTGCGGCCGACATCGATGTTCCTGATAAACCTGTCGGACAGGATTCGCGGCGTGGGCGCCCACGCCAAGCCTTCAAAATAGAGCCTTCAAAATAGAGGCGGCGGAATGGCGTCGGCAGAACCGGCAGTTCGTGCGAAAGTCGCTGATGCTGCAGCCTATCGTGCGGTCGAGCACATCTATCATTCCTACCTGACCGGATTGATCCTGATGCTCGTCTCGCGCGCCGGCGTGCCGCGCGCGGCCGAGGTGGTGTTCCGCACTTTTCGGCGGCAGCAACTGGCGCGTTTCCTCCCCGGATTGAAGAAGCTCGGCCTCGACAAGCTTCCGCACGCGGTGGCGTGCGCGCAGTATCACTATCTCTCCAACCAGGTCGGCGGCGTGAAGGTCGAGTATGTCTTCGAGAGCGACAGGAAGGCCTGGGTGCGCTACCCGCCGCCGCGCTGGATCTGGTCGGGCACCGCCGTTTGCGGCATCCCATCGGACGTATCGCGCGCGATGCTGCGGGGATGGCACGCCAACAACGGCGTCGTGCTGGGAAATCCGCGGCTCGGCTTCGTCTGCACCGGGCAGACCGTCGACGGACAGCCAGGGCTCGAAGGTTACTACAGGGAGTGGGACCATGATCTCGCGCCCGAGGAGCGCTTGCAGTTTTCTCCCGGCGAACGCTGTCCGCCGTTCCAGGCCGATCTCGCACCGCGTCTTCCCGACAACGCGTGGCCGGAGGAGCGGCTGCAAAAGGTCCTTCGCAACTACGCGATGGAGTACATCACCTCGATCGTGCCGGAAACCATCAGGGTGCTCGGCCCGGAGGAGGGCGGCCATCTCGCGGGCGCTGCGGCCCGGCTGGTCGGAATGCACACCTTCGACGAGGTCGCGGCTCTGCTCGGCGGGGTAGAGGCGGGGGCGCCCGGTTTCGCCAAGGCCTTCGCGCGACTGTCGCGCGGGCAGGACGACAACGCGGAATTGCATCTCGAGGGCCCGCGCGCAACCGTATGCCAGACCACGTGGCGGCTGATGGCGGAACGCGAAGCGCTATCGCCTGCGGTATTCGATGCCTGGAACGAATTGTGGGTCGGGGCTGCGCTGGCGCACGATCGCTTCATGCGCATCGAGGTGACCGAACGCCGCGATCGCGGCGACGCTCATTGGTGCTGGCAAGTCAGCTGAGCGGTTCGGGGCGGCCTGTTCGCGCGTAACTCACATGAAAAATGGCAGCGCCGGGGCGCGCTGCCATTTGCTGTCCGGAACGCGGGCAGGGATCAGGCCTGACTGTCAGGTCTTGGTCATTGTGATCTTGACGCCGCGGATCTCGCCCTTGGAGTCGATCTGCACGGACTGCTTGTTGCCGTTGGTCCGCAAATTCAGGTTGGCTGCAAATCCGGAAGCCTCGACGAACACTTCGATCCGGCCGCCGCCGGCGGTGCCCTGCAGGTTGCCGAAGATGTTGCGGCTCTTTTCACTCCAATTGCCCGAGATACGGTCGCCCTGGCTGGTGACGTCGCTGGACAGGTCGAACTTGTAGCTGTCGCTGGCGCAGTGCAGGTTCTGCTTCAGGCCGAGCCCGCTGGCGTTGACCTTGTAGTCGGCCTTGCAGCGGATGTTCTCGGTGGTGCCGTTGGAAAGCGCGACCGTGCCGGAGCCTGCCCAGTTTCCGTCAAAGCCGGCAAACGGACCTCCCGCCTGGGCATGGCTTGCGGTGACCGACAACACGAGGGCTGCGCCGACGCCGGCAGTTGCGAGGGCCTGACCGAGCAAGCTGGAACCAAACAATTTCATCGTGAGTTTTTCCCCTCAAATAGACGTTCTTTCACAAGATACGTCTCGCCGCATCGAAGATTTAGTATCCGCGCAGTTTCTTAGGTTCAAAAGACAAAATGCCGCGCATTCGAACGCAGCCAGGCGGAATTCAAGATTCCTCCGCTGCTTCTGTCTGGCTGCATCTAGCTTTGCTCAGGCCGATCTGCAACAGTCAACCACGAAGAGCGGCACGACGAAAATTGTGTTGAAATCACAGTTAGTTGCCTAAAGATCCGACTTCGTCGCAAATTTGGCCGCATTTGCCAGTGCTTGTCCTGTGTTCGTTGCTGCGTTACGCGGCGCCTGCCACCCAGACAGATCCGCCCCGGCGATGCCGAAGCGCAAATCGGGAACAGGATTTTCTTGCTGACGAATTGAAGGAAAACGATGCGTAATTTTCTCCTGGCACTCACATTGCTGTCGATCCCGCTCACATCGCAAGCCTTCGCCCAGCAGCAGCGCGGCGGCACGGCGGAGGAACAGAAGGCCTGCACCCGCGACGTGCAGAAGTTCTGTCGTCCGGTGATCGACCAGGGCGACTTCACGATTCTGGCGTGTCTCAAGGAGCATCGCTCCAAGATCAGTTCCGCCTGCGACCAGGTTCTCAAGAACAACGGGCAATAGACCGCGTTCGTGCCCGCCAATGTCAGCGGAAAGCCCATTTTCGGCTTCATGGCGGGCGCAACGCTGGGCTGACAAGCCTGGACAGCATTGGTTTTGGCGGCGTCTTCCCCTATATGGGGCACGCGATCACTTTGCATGCGCTGAGCATCGGCGCATGCCGCCAATCCAGATGAATGTAGCCAGTCCTGATGACCAGCGCGAGCGACCTGAGATCCGGAAAGACCCACCGCGACGAGAATTTTCCAGTCGCGTCGTGGATCATTCATCCGCGTCACCGGGCGCTGATCCTCGCATACTATAATTTCGTCAGGACGGCGGACGACATCGCCGATCACGCGACGCTCGGTGCGGACGAGAAGCTTCGCTATCTCGACCTGCTCGAAGCGGAATTGCTGGGCAAGGGCGAGACACAAAAGGAAGCGGTCAATCTGCGGCTTGCCCTGGCCGAGCGCGCAATGTCGCCGCGCCATGCGCTCGACGTGCTGGTCGCGTTCCGGATGGACGTCACCAAGCTGCGTTACGAGAACTGGGACGAGGTCATCCACTATTGCCGCTATTCGGCCATGCCGGTCGGGCGCTTCATGCTCGACGTTCACGGCGAGAGCACCTCGACCTGGGCTGCGTCGGATGCGCTCTGCGCCGGTTTGCAGATCAACAACCATCTGCAGGACTGCGCCAAGGATTACAAAAACCTCAACCGCATCTACCTGCCGCGCGATGCGCTGGCCGCAAGCGGAGTCTCGGTGGAGATGCTGGGCGAGGCGAAGTCGCCGCCGCAGTTGTTGCAGTGCCTGCACGCGCTGGCGGTGCGGACCGAAACCCTGCTCAACGAAAGCAAGCCGCTCAGCGCCGAGGTGAAGGATTTCCGGCTCGGGCTCGAGATCGCCGTGATCCAGGCGTTTGCCGACAGGATCGTCGGCATGCTGAAGGTGCGCGATCCCCTGAGCGAACGGGTGCATCTTGGCCCGCTCGAACTGCTGGGGCAGAGCGCCATCGGCATCGCGGGCGAGATTGTCAGCCGCACCGTGGGACGGCGTCCCCAGACAAAGCCGGCGGCCGGCGCATGACGATGCAGACGGCGGCGGCCAACGCAGACTACGCCAGCGCGGCGTCCGGCAGTTCGTTCTATGCGGCGATGCGCATGCTGCCGCGCGCGCAGCGCGAGGCGATGTTCCAGATCTACAGCTTCTGCCGGCAGGTCGACGACATCGCCGATTCGCACGGGCCGCGCCCGGAACGGCTGGCCGCGCTGCAACAATGGCGCGACGACATCGATGCGCTATATCACGGTCATCCTCCGCCGCGTCTGCAGGATTACGCTGCCTCGGTGAAAGCCTTCGGCCTCAAGCGCGAGGATTTTCTCGCGATCGTCGACGGCATGGAGATGGACGTGCCACAGGACATTCGAGCGCCGGACATGGCGACGCTCGATCTGTATTGCGACCGCGTCGCCAGCGCCGTCGGGCGCCTCTCGGTGCGCGTCTTCGGCCTGCCCGAGAATGACGGCATCCTGCTCGCCCATCACCTCGGCCGCGCGCTGCAGCTCACCAACATCCTGCGCGACATCGATGAGGACGCTGGCCTCGGCCGGCTGTATCTGCCGCGCGAAGGCCTGCTGCTTGCCGGCATCACCAGCGACAATCCGCAGAAGGTGATCGCCGAGCGCTCGCTGCCGAAAGTATGTCAGGGGCTGGTCGAGCGGGCCAAGGCGCATTTCGAGAAGGCCGACGAGATCATGAAACGCAATTCGCGGCGCAAGGTGCGCGCGCCGCGGGTCATGTCGAAATACTACCGCGCGATACTGGATTTGTTGATCGCCCGGGGCTTTGCCGCTCCGCGCGAAGCGGTTCGCCTGCCCAGGATGGCGAAGGTCGCCATCATTCTCCGTTACGCGATCATCTGATGCAGAAGAACGTTCATATCATCGGCGCCGGCGTTTCCGGCCTCTCGGCGGCTGTGCGGCTGGCCAACGCCAATTACCGGGTGCACGTCCACGAGGCCACGCAGCAGGCCGGCGGCCGTTGCAGGTCGTATTTCGACGCGGCCACCAACCTCACCATCGACAACGGCAACCATCTGGTGCTGTCCGGCAATCGTCATGTGCTGGCCTATGCGAAATCGATCGGCACCGAGGCGGGGCTGGTCGGGCCGAAGCGCGCGCAGTTTCCGTTCATGGATATGTCCACCGGCCAGCGCTGGCTGCTCGACCTCGGCGACTCCAGGCTGCCGCTGTGGGTGTTCGATGAAGCGCGGCGCGTCCCCGATACGAAGCTGAGCGATTATCTCGCGCTGGCGCCGCTGATCTGGGCGGGCACGGACAAACTGGTTGGGAGCGCCGTTCCCTGCCACGGTACGCTCTACCGGCGTTTGGTGCAGCCGTTGCTGCTGGCGGCGCTCAACGTCGATCCGCCGGAGGGCTCGGCGGGCCTCGCCGGTGCGATCGTGCGGGAGACGCTGCTGGCCGGCGGGCAGGCCTGCCGGCCGCTGATCGCGCGCGACGGCCTCAGCGCGGTGCTGGTCGAACCCGCGATCAAGCTGCTGCAGGACAAGGGCGCCTCGATCCAGTTCGGACATGAACTGCGCGAATTCGTGATGTCGGGCGGCGAGGTCAGCGCGTTGAAATTCGGCAGCGACACGATCGCGCTCGGGCCTGACGATGCCGTCGTGCTTGCGGTGCCGCCGCGTCCCGCAGCCGCGCTGCTGCCGGGTCTCAAGACACCGTCGAAATACCGCGCCATCGTCAACGCGCATTTCCGCTTCGATCCGCCGAAGGATGCGCCGGCACTGCTCGGCGTCGTCGGCGGCCTGGTGGAGTGGCTGTTCGCGTTTCCACAGCGGCTGTCGGTGACCATCAGCAATGGCGACCACCTCGTGGATATGCCGCGCGAGGAACTCGCGCTGGCGATCTGGCGGGACGTCTGCAAGGCCGCCGGTCTGCCGGGGGACCTGCCGTTGCCGCCGTGGCAGATCGTGCGCGAGCGCCGCGCTACCTTCGAGGCGACGCCGGAGCAGAATGCGCTGCGGTCCGGCCCCGTGACATCGTGCAAAAACCTGTTTCTCGCTGGCGACTGGACTGATACGGGACTGCCGGCAACCATCGAGGGGTCGGTGCGGTCGGGTGACCGCGCCGCCGATCTGGTCCTGGCGCGGCCTTAAGGCCTGAGGACTCTTTGCGTGACCGGCTTCACAGAAGCCTGCCACGAAAATAGGGATGTGTAGCAACATGCTTTCCGTCGACCACAGAACTGCAGTCGACCCCGTCGCGCCAGTCGACGTCGCGCCGGTAGACTCCGTCGCGCTGGAGAAGAGTATCTCTTCTGCGACCGAAGCGCTGCTTGGTTACCGGCAATCGGACGGACACTGGGTGTTCGAACTCGAGGCCGACAGCACGATACCGTCGGAATATATTCTGCTGCGCCATTATCTCGCCGAGCCCGTCGACAGCGTGCTCGAAGCCAAGATCGCGAACTATCTGCGCCGCACGCAAGGCAGCCATGGCGGCTGGCCGCTGGTGCATGACGGCCCGTTCGACATGAGCGCCAGCGTCAAATCCTACTTTGCGCTGAAGATGATCGGCGATTCCGTGGACGCGCCGCACATGGTGCGTGCCCGCGAGGCGATCCGGTCACGCGGCGGCGCTGCCCGCGCCAACGTCTTCACCCGCTTCCTGCTGGCGTTCTACGGCGTGCTGACCTGGCGCGCGGTGCCGGTGCTGCCGATCGAGATCATGCTGCTGCCGATGTGGTCGCCTTTCCACCTCAACAAGATTTCCTACTGGGCGCGTACCACGATCGTGCCGCTGATGGTGCTTGCCGCGTTGAAGCCGCTGGCGAAGAATCCGAAGGGCGTCGGCATCGACGAACTGTTTCTGGAAGATCCCAGGTCGGTCAGGATGAACGCCAAGGCCCCGCACCAGAGCTGGGGCTGGTACGCGCTGTTCAGCACGCTGGACAAGGTCCTGCGCGTCGTCGAACCGCTGTTTCCGAAGAAGCTGCGCCAGCGCGCCATCGACGCCGCGCTCGCCTTCACCGAGGAGCGGCTGAACGGCGAGGACGGCATGGGTGCGATCTATCCGCCGATGGCCAACATCGTCATGATGTACGACGCGCTCGGCAAGGGGCCGGATTATCCGCCGCGTGCGATCACCCGCAAGGGCATCGAGAAGCTCCTGGTGATCGGCGAGCACGAGGCCTATTGCCAGCCATGTGTGTCGCCGGTGTGGGACACCGCGCTGACCTGCCACGCGCTCGCGGAGGCCGGAGGCGAGGAGACACTCAAGAAGATGGAGCAGGGCCTCGACTGGCTGAAGCCGCGGCAGGTGCTCGATCTCAAGGGCGACTGGGCAGTGAAGGCTCCCGATGTCCGCCCGGGCGGCTGGGCGTTCCAGTACAACAACGCCCATTATCCCGATCTCGACGACACCGCCGTGGTCGTGATGGCGATGGACCGCGCCCGCCGGGCCACCGGCGGCAAGGAATACGATACGGCAATTGCGCGCGGCCGGGAGTGGATCGAGGGCCTGCAGAGCCGCGACGGCGGCTGGGCCGCCTTCGACGTCGACAACCTCGAATATTACCTCAACAACATCCCGTTTTCCGACCACGGCGCGCTGCTCGATCCGCCGACCGAGGACGTTACCGCGCGCTGCATCTCGATGCTGGCTCAGCTTGGCGAGACCGCGGCGACCAGCAAGGCGCTGGCGGACGGCATCGCCTATCTGCGCCGCACGCAACTTGCCGAGGGCTCGTGGTACGGCCGCTGGGGCCTCAATTACGTCTACGGAACCTGGTCGGTCCTCTGTGCGCTGAATGCCGCAGGGGTAAACCACCAGGACCCGATGATTCGCAAGGCGGTCGCCTGGCTGATCTCGATCCAGAACGAGGACGGCGGCTGGGGCGAGGATGCGGTCAGCTACCGACTCGATTACAAGGGATTCGAGGGGGCGCCGTCGACCGCCTCGCAAACGGCATGGGCCTTGCTTGGCCTGATGGCGGCCGGAGAGGTCGAAAACCCCGCGATCATACGGGGCGTGGAGTACCTAAAAGCCACACAGACCGAGAAAGGGCTCTGGGACGAGGCGCGCTACACGGCTACGGGCTTTCCGCGGGTATTTTATTTGCGTTATCATGGCTACTCGAAGTTCTTTCCGCTCTGGGCGCTGGCGCGGTATCGGAATTTGAGAAGCACCAACAGCAGGGTGGTAGGGGTCGGGATGTGACTTTGGGGGCGGGGGCCGCCGCGATCGTGGACAATTCGGTTGATCGAAACTCGAATGATCCGCGACCGGTTTTGATCGTGACGGGATTGGTGCAGGAGGCCCGCATTGCGGCAGGGCCGGGCATGATCGTCATCTGCAGTTCAAGCGACCCCCGGCAGCTGCGCGCGCTGCTGGCAACGCTGGATTCCACGACTTTCAGGGGTGTCATCTCCTTCGGCGTCGCCGGCGGGCTCGATCCGTCGCTGAGATCGGGCGACGTCGTGGTGGCCACCGAGGTCCTGGCCGGCGATACCCGCTTTCTGGCTGGCCTGGCGCTGAATGAGGAAATGATCGCGCGCGCCGCCCTGCGCCGCCGGCGGGTGGTCCGTGGCGGCCTTGCCGGGGTGGAACAGGTGATCGCGGCAACCGCCTGCAAGGCCGCGCTGCATTCGGAAACCGGTGCGGCAGCCGTCGACATGGAGAGCCATATTGCGGCTGCCTATGCCGCCGAGGCGGGGCTTCCGTTCGCCGCCCTGCGGGTGATCTCCGACCCCGCCAACCGTTCGCTTCCGGCGCTCGCCAAGAGCGCCATCAAGCCGAACGGTGACATCGACCTCCGCAAGGTGCTGCGCGGAGTGGCGCGCAATCCCACAACGCTGCGTGCGCTGGTCTCGACCGGGATCGATTTCAACCGCGCGCTGCGCT
Source organism: Pseudomonadota bacterium (assembly GCA_023422775.1). Taxonomy (GTDB): domain Bacteria; phylum Pseudomonadota; class Alphaproteobacteria; order Rhizobiales; family Xanthobacteraceae; genus Bradyrhizobium. The sequence goes on along the minus strand of JAFAGM010000031.1, from coordinate 92,050 downwards.
CGCTCCGCGGCTGCCGCGGCTTTCTGCACGCCGAAGACGGGCTCGCCGCCGCGAATATCTGATCCGCGCCAAGGCGGCTCTGCCGGGATTCCGGCCCCGCGGTCCAGGAACTGCGTGAAATTGAGAACTGCGTGAAATCAAAGGAAAAGGGCCCCGGTTCGCTGAGAACCCGGGGCCCTTGATCTTTCAACCCGTTCCCGCTCAGGCGGCGGTGGAGGCCTTTTGCTGCTGCTTGGCCGTGGCAGCGGCGGCCTCGTCGCGGCGAATCTCCGAAAGCTTCTTCTGCACCTGCTCGGAGAAGATGTACTGCGCCGGACGCTGGTGGGTGAGGTCGATTTCCGGCGCCAGCGGCCCCGTGGTGCGGATGCCGCGCAACGCGACCCACATCGCCTTCAGCGGATTGACCAGGGCTGCATTGGCCGCGGTCGGCTCGTAGCCGCAATGGGCCATACAGTCGGCGCACTTCTCGTACTTGCCGGTGCCGTAGGAATCCCAGTCCGTGGTTTCCATCAGTTCCTTGAAGGTCTTGGTGTAGCCCTCGCCGAGCAGATAGCAGGGCTTCTGCCAGCCGAAGATGTTGCGGGCCGGCATGCCCCACGGCGTGCACTCGTAGCTCTGGTTGCCCGCGAGGAAGTCGAGGAACAGGCCGGAATGCATGAAGTTCCACTTCTTGCCCTTGCCGAGCGCGAACACGTCGCGGAACAGCTTCTTGGTCTTGGTGCGGTTGAGGAAGTGCTCCTGGTCCGGGGCACGCTCATAGGCATAGCCCGGCGACATCGAGACGCCGACGCCGAGTTCGGTGGTGAAGTCGAGGAATTTTGCGATGTCTTCGGCGGCGTGGCCGTCGAAGATGGTCGCGTTGACGTTGACGGTGAAGCCGCGCGCCTTCGCCGCCTTGATCGCGGAAACGGCGCGGTCGAACACGCCCTTCTGCGACACCGCCTTGTCGTGGTGGTCCTTCAGGCCGTCGAGATGCACCGAGAAGAACAAATAGGGCGAGGGCTCGAACAGGTCGAGCTTCTTCTCCAGCAGCAGCGCGTTGGTGCAGAGCGAGACGAACTTCTTGCGCGCCACGAGGCCGCGCACGATCTCGCCGATCTCCTTGTGGATCAGCGGCTCGCCGCCGGGGATCGCCACCATCGGTGCGCCGCATTCCTCGGCCGCGTCCCAGCACTCCTGCGCCGACATGCGGCGGTTGAGGATCGCGTCGGGATAGTCGATCTTGCCGCAGCCGACGCAGGCCAGGTTGCAGCGGAACAGCGGTTCGAGCATCAGCACCAGCGGATAGCGCTTCCGGCCAAGCAGCTTCTGCTTGATCAGATAACCGCCGATACGCATTTCCTTGAAGAACGGTATAGCCATTGAGAGATTTTCTTTCTGGACTTGAAAGCCCCGAAGTGGATCAGCCCGCAGCAGTCAGTTCGGCCGGAAGCCGGAACTCGATGTTCTCTTCCCTGCCGGGAAGCACCGACACCTTGACGGGTCCGATACGCCTCAAAGCCTCGATTACGTCGTCGACCAGAACCTCGGGCGCCGAGGCGCCCGCCGTAATGCCGACGGCCTTTGCATCCTTCAGCCAGTCGGGATTCAACTCGCTCCCGTCGGCAATGAGATAACTCGCGACGCCGACCTCGGTGCCGATTTCGCGGAGCCTGTTTGAGTTGGAACTATTGGCGGCCCCCACCACCAAAATGACGTCCACTAGCTTACTCAAATCCCTTACCGCAGATTGGCGGTTCTGTGTCGCATAGCAGATATCCCGGATGTCGGGGCCTTGAATATCTGTAAAACGGGCCTGAAGGGCCGAAATTATATCCTTTGTGTCATCCACGCTCAGGGTGGTCTGGGTAATATAGGCCACCGGGGTGTCCACCGGCAACGTCAGTTCCGCCACGTCATCGACGTTCTGGACCAGCAGAACCGGCCCCGGAACCTGGCCCATGGTTCCCTCGACCTCGGGGTGGCCGGCATGGCCGATCAGGATCAGGGCCCGCCCCTTCGACATATACCGTTTGCCCTGGTTGTGGACCTTGGTGACCAGCGGGCAGGTGGCGTTGAGGACCGGCAGGCTGCGGACGGCGGCCTCTTCCTCGACGCTGCGGGCCACGCCGTGGGCGCTGAACACGGTCACCGCGTGGGGTGGAACCTCCGACAGATTCTCGACGAAGATCGCGCCCTTGTTCTTCAGGCTCTCGACCACGTATTTGTTGTGCACGATTTCGTGCCGCACGTAGACCGGCGGGCCGTATTTCTCGAGCGCCCGCTCGACGATTTCGATGGCACGCACGACGCCCGCGCAAAAGCCCCGGGGCTGGGCGAGATATACTTCCATGGCTCGTCCGTTACACAAGTTGCAATAAGCACTGAACTCGCAGATTCACCCGAAGGCCTCCGTGCAGCCGGTCACACCCGGATACTGCAATATCCGCACCATGACCGGTTCCAGCAGGTGAGCCCCGTCCAAGCGCATGGAAGCAGGGACTATGTGTCAAATGTTGTGCAGATAGGGAAGGTGTCTCGCGCAAAGGTTATCGAATAAAGGTATTATAATACTCTTTTTGCATTTTGTCGCAGGACGTTCCCCTCACGGGTTCGTCACTTTCTCGCCCACTGAAGCGGTCTATACCGGCTGCCGAACGTCGTCCGGCCCGGGTCGGTCGCGCGGGTTGAATTCCGGCGGAAGCAACCAAAACAACATTAGATCGGCTGCGGGAACTCCGCTAGACAGCGGGCGTTTTCGCCGGGCCCCTTTTCACCTTCAGAAAGAAACGAAGTGCTGACCAGCATTGTTGTCTCGATTGTCAGAACCTGCACGCGGTTTGCCACTCCCGTCGTCGTTTTCGCGATGATCCTTGCGATCGGGGCGAGCTACTACGCGGCCCGCAACTTCTCGATCAATACCGACATCAACAAGCTGATTTCGCCCGACCTCGACTGGCGCAAGCGCGACAACCAGTTCGAGCATGCTTTCGACCGTGAAAAACTGATTCTGGCGGTCGTCGAGGCGCCGACGCCGGAACTATCCAGCGCTGCGGCGAAGGCGCTGACTGCAAAACTGTCGGGAGACACCGTCAATTTCGAATCGGTGCAGCAGCTCGGATCCGGCGAGTTCTTCGAGAAGAACGGGTTGCTGTTCCTGCCAGTGGAAGAGGTCGGCAAGGTTACAGGCCAACTCGAAGCCGGAGCGCCCCTGATCGAGATCATGGCCGGCGACCCCTCGATCCGCGGCCTCACCGGCGCGCTCGAGACCGGACTTGCCGGCATCAAGCGCGGCCAGGTCAAGCTCGACAACACCGAACGTCCCTTCAACCTGATCAGCCAGACGGTCGAGAACGTCCTGGACAAGGGAACTGCCACCTTCTCCTGGCGCGAACTGGTCGATGACAAGCCTTTGACCGACGCCGATCGGCGCTCGTTCATCGAGTTCAAGCCCAAGCTCGATTACAACGCGCTCGAACCCGGCAAGGACGCAACCGATGCGATCCGAAAGGCCGCGACGGACCTGGATTTCGCCGGCCAGTACCACGCCCGCGTCAGGCTGACCGGTCCGGTTCCGATTGCCAACGAGGAATATTCAACGGTGCAGGACGGCGCGATCGTCAACGGCGTCGGCACCATCCTCATCGTTCTGGTGATTCTCTGGCTGGCGCTGCATTCGGGCAAGATCATCTTCGCCGTGTTCATGAACCTGTTCGTCGGCCTTGCCATCACGACCGCCGTCGGTCTGATGATGGTGGGATCGCTGAACCTGCTGTCGATCGCGTTTGCGGTGCTGTTCGTCGGCCTCGGCGTCGATTTCGGCATCCAGTTCAGCGTTCGCTACCGCTCCGAGCGATTCAAGAACGAAGATCTGGCGCTGGCGTTGGAGAACGCGGCCAGACGCTCGGCAGTTCCGCTCTCGCTCGCGGCGATGGCCACGGCCGCGGGCTTCCTGTGTTTCCTGCCGACCGACTACAAGGGCATTTCCGAACTCGGCAAGATCGCCGGCGCCGGCATGATGATCGCGTTCATCACCAGCATCACGGTGCTGCCCGCGCTGTTGAAGCTGCTTCACCCGCCCGGTGAAAGCGAGCCTGTCGGCTACGCGTTCCTCGCGCCGGTGGACGAGTTCCTCGAAAAGCATCGCGTCATCATCATTGTCGGCACGCTGCTGGTCGTCGTGGCCGGCCTGCCGCTGCTCTATTTCCTGAAGTTCGACTTCAACCCGATCAACCTGCGCAATCCGCACGCCGAATCGATCGCGACCTTCCTCGATCTGCGCAAGGACCCCAACACCGGCGCCAACGCCATCAACGTGCTGACCAATTCGGAGGCCGACGCCAGGAAGATCGAGGCGCGTCTTGAGAAAGTGCCTGAAGTCCTTCGCGTGATGTCGCTGAACAGTTTCGTGCCCGAGGACCAGCCGGCCAAGCTGAAATTGATCGCGCAGGCCGCCAAGGTGGTCGGGCCGGCGCTCGACCCCGACCAGGTCGATGCGGCGCCGACGGACGAAGAGAACGTGGAAGCGCTGAAGGGAACGGTGGCGAGCCTGCGCAAGGCCGCCGGCGACGGCAAGGGGCCGGGCTCGGTCGCGTCGCGGCGGCTGGCCGATGCGCTCGCAAAACTTGCCGAGCGCGACCAGGCGACGCGCGACAAGGCGCAGGAGATATTCATCACCCCGATGAAGATCGTGTTCGACCAGCTCAGGAACACGCTGCAGGCCGGGCCGGTCACGCTGAAGACGCTGCCGCCGGAACTGGTGAACAGCTGGCGGTCGAAGGATGGGTTGATTCGCGTCGAGGCGTTGCCGAAGGGCGATCCCAACGACAACGACAATTTGCGAAGGTTTGCGGATGCGGTTCTGGCTGCGGAGCCGAATGCGATCGGCGGGCCGGTGTCGATCCTCAAATCCGGCGACACCATCGTCAAGGCGTTCATTCACGCCGGCATCTGGGCGCTGGTGGTGATCAGCCTGTTGCTCTGGGTGACGCTGCGGCGGATCAGCGACGTGCTGATGACGATGGTGCCGCTGCTGGTGGCTGGCGCGGTGACGATGGAGCTTTGTGTGCTGATCGGGCTGCCGCTCAACTTCGCCAACATCGTCGCGCTGCCGCTGCTGCTCGGCGTCGGCGTGGCCTTCAAGATCTATTACGTCACGGCCTGGCGCCAGGGCAGGACGAATCTGCTGCAGTCGAGCCTGACGCGGGCGATCTTCTTCAGCGCGCTGACGACGGCGACCGCGTTCGGCAGCCTCTGGCTATCCAGTCACCCCGGCACCGCCAGCATGGGAAAACTGCTGGCGCTGTCGTTCGTCATCACGCTCGCCGCGGTGCTGCTGTTCCAGCCCGCGCTAATGGGCAAACCGCGCGATGTCGGGGAGTAGGCAGATATCGCCGACGTCGGCGGGCTGGCCGGCCGCCTGCTTCTGACCGGGGGGCCCCTTCGGCGCGGCAGGTGCCGGGTTCGCCGCACCCGTGGTTTTCGGTGCTGGCGGCGCATGCGCTGCAGTCGTTTGAGCCGAAGTCTTGGGAGCGGCGCCAACCGCGCCCTTTGGTGCGCCCTTCGGTGTGCCCTTGGCCATGCTATTGGCGGGGCTTGAGGGAATCGGCGGACTGACACGGGTCCAGGTTTCGCCGCCGCACAGGAACCCGAGCACGCAGCCTTGAATCTCGAGTTGGTCGGTTCCGACCGGCTTGATGGTCGAACTGTAGAGCTGGCCATCCTTGGCGTTATAGACTTGGCCTTCCCAGGCATCGACGCCGGGCTTCTTCTTCATGTCGATCAGGATCGGCATGCCGAGCGTCGGCCTGCTCTGCTTTGCGGCATCCGGATTGTTCTTGTCCTTGCCACCCGGGGTCTTCTCCCAGGCCACGACGCCCCACATGTTCCCGCTGCACTGGGCGACGCGAATATTGGCGACGCCATCGGCGACCTTCCAGTCGCCGGTCGGATCGGCGGCAACGGCCGAGGAAAAACCTGCGGTCAAAAAGATTCCAGAATAAACTATTGTACGCGGGATCATTCTTGGGCAGTGCACCATGGTTCAAACCTATCCTTGAGGCAGTTCATTCCAAATCGGGGGTCAAAACGCCGCATTGAGCGTTTTCAGTTGACGAAATGGCCATCAACCGACGTATGTAGCGAATGCCAAGTTCATATCTAGACGTTTCCGAGATGTTTGTGGAGCGGCAGGCGCAGCGCAGTTCCATGCATGCGCGCCATCTGAATGAGCAACTCGTGAGGGTGCTCAAGACCATCGGCTACGATGTGGGCTTTCAGAAGGGTCAAGGTCAATACCTCTTCGATCGTGAGGGGGCCCGCTATCTCGATCTACTCAGCGGATTTGGCGTTTTTGCGATTGGCCGCAATCATCCTGCCTTGCGCGCGTCGCTGAAAAGCGTCCTCGACAGCGATTTCCCCAATCTGGTGCAGTTGGACGTCTCCACGCTCGCCGGTGTGCTGGCGGAACGCCTGCTGGAACATGTCCCATATCTGGACAAGGTGTTCTTTGCCAATTCCGGCGCCGAGACCGTCGAGGCCGCGATCAAGTTTGCGCGCGGCGCCACGGGGCGTCCCGGCATCGTCTCCTGCTCGCACTCGTTTCACGGCCTGTCCTATGGCGCGCTGTCGCTGATGGACGATGCGAATTTCCGCTCCGGCTTCGAGCCGCTGCTGCCGGGATGTACGCAGATTCCGTTCAACGATCTCGCAGCCCTCGAGCAGGCGCTGTCGTCGCGCCAGGTCGCCGCCTTCATCGTCGAGCCGATCCAGGGCAAGGGCGTCAATCTGCCCAGCGACGAATTCCTGCCGGGCGCCGCCGCGCTCTGCAAGAAATACGGCTCGATCTTCATTGCCGACGAAATCCAGACCGGCATCGGCCGCACCGGAAAATTCCTCGCGGTCGAACACTGGAACGTCGAGCCCGACATGGTGCTGCTGGCGAAGGCGTTGTCCGGCGGCCATGTCCCGGTCGGCGCGCTGCTGACGCGCAAGAGCATCTTCGACAAGATCTTCAACCAGATGGATCGCGCGGTCGTGCACGGCTCGACCTTTGCGAAGAACGATCTGGCGATGGCGGCCGGCATCGCAACGCTCGACGTGATCAAGCAGGAAAGACTGGTCGAGCAGGCCGCCAAGCGCGGCGCCGAGTTGCGCCTCGCGCTGACGCGGATGGTGCCCGGCTATGAACTGATGAAGGAAGTGCGCGGCAAGGGGTTGATGATCGGCATCGAGTTCGGCCCGCCGAAATCGCTGCGGCTCAAGGCTTCCTGGAATCTGCTGGAGACCGCGAACAAAGGCCTGTTCTGCCAGCTCATCACGGTGCCGCTGTTCAAGGAGCACAAGATCCTGACCCAGGTCTCCGGCCACGGCAGCCACACCATCAAGCTGCTGCCGCCGCTCGTGATCACGGAAGAAGATTGCAACTGGATCGAAAAGGCGTTCGACGACGTCATCGCCGCCAGCCACAAGGTCCCCGGCGCGATCTGGTCGCTCGGCAAGACGCTGGTCGACAACGCGGTGCGGAAGTCGGCGTAGCCCGCCACCCACTTCCGTCATTGCGCAATCTTTCTTTGCTGCGCGATGGATTGCTTCGCTACGCTCGCAATGACGACCAATACTGGCGGACACGAATCGGAGGCGAACGACCATGAGCAACATCACCGGCGGCTGTCATTGCGGTGCGATTCGTTACCAGGTCGAGGGCGATCTGATCGTTCATGCGCTGTGTCACTGCAGCGACTGCAGGCGTCATGCCGGCGCGCCTGTCGTGGGCTGGACGATGTATGCCGAGGACGCGGTCAAGGTGACGAAGGGGCAGCCAAAAGTCTACGAATCATCCGAACATGGCCGCCGCCACTTCTGCGCCGACTGCGGCACCGGACTGTTCTACGTCAATGCCAACATCCTGCCCGGCATCATCGACATCCAGAGTGGGACTTACGACGATCCAAATGCCGTTCCGGCGATGGTGCATATCCAGACCGCCGAGCGGCTCAAGTGGATGGAGCGCGTGCACGAACTGCCCAGCTTCGAGCGCTATCCGCCGCAGGCATAGCGGCTTTCATTTGCCGGTGTCGTTCGCGTACGTCTTGAGCGCCTTCAGCAACGACCCGGGAGCCTCCTGGCCGACGCAGTGGCCGATGCCTTCAAACTTCCATTGGCTCGCCGCCGGCATCAGCGCCACGGCCCGCGCCGCCATCTCCTTGTAGATCGGCCACGACTTTTCCGCGGTCGCAACGCGCACCGGGCAGGCGATCTCGGACAGCCACGCGAACGGGTTGCCGCGCGCATCTCCAGCGTAGACCTGCTCCATGGCTTCGAAGATCGGCCGCAGGACCGCAGATTCCAGTTCCGGCGTGCAGCGTAGCCGCACGCGGCCGTCTTGCTGCGCGGCGAAGCCGTGCCGGATGTAGGCTCGCAGCGACGATGCCGTCCAGTTGGCAAACGCCGGTGCTGCCTGGTAGCGCTGGAAGACGGCTTCCGCGCTCTCGAACTCGGCCTGGCGCCGCAACACACCTTGCACCGCGCCGATGGCGAAGTCGCTCAGCCCGCCGTCGCGTGCCGCGCGTGGATCCATCACGGTCGGCTCCATCACGAACAGGCGCGAGAAGCGTGCGGGATTCAGCTTCGCGGCCAGCAGTAGGTCGGTGGCGCCGGCGCTGTGTCCGATGCCGTAGATATTGGAAAGACCGAGCGCCTCGATCGCGGCGCAAACGTCCTCGGCGAAATCCTGGAAGTGATAGCGATCGGCGGCGGGCTTGTGACTGTCGCCGTGGCCGCGGCGGTCGAGCGCGTAGACGGTATAGTCGGCGGTGAGTTCGCGGGCGACGTCGTCCCAGACTTCGGCGACGAAGCCGGTACCATGCATCAGAAGTGCAGGCGGCCTCCGCGAGTTCTCCGCACCCCATCGCGCAAGCGCAAGGCGTTGGCCGTCGGGTTCGATCGAGAAGCGATGCGGGTTCGTCAAGCGCGCGCATCCTCGATGATCATCGTCGCGGCTTTCTCCGCGATCATCGCCGTCGGCGTGTTGGTATTGCCCGAGGTGATCGTCGGCATCACGGATGCGTCCGCCACACGCAAGCCCGCGATGCCGTAGAAGCGCAGGCGCTCGTCGACGACGGCCATCGGATCGCTCGCGGTGCCCATCTTCGCGGTGCCGACGGGATGGAAGATCGTGGTGCCGATGTCGCCGGCAGCCTTGGCCAGCGACGCGTCGTCGTCGCCGACGCTGGGGCCGGGCAGGTATTCCTCGGGGCGATATGGCGCCAGCCGTTTCTGCTTCATCAGCCGCCGCGTGGTGCGGATGGCATCGGCTGCGACCTGGCGGTCGTCGTCGGTCGTCAGATAATTCGGCGCAATCAATGGCGCCTCGTTGGGCTTTGCCGAGCGGACGCGCACGGTGCCGCGCGAGGTCGGCTGCAGATTGCAGGCGCTGACGGTGATCGCCGGGAATCGATGCAGGGGATCGCCGAACTTGTCCAGCGAGAGCGGCTGCACGTGAAACTGGATGTTGGCACGCTCGCGATGCGGATCGGAGCGGGTGAAGATGCCGAGCTGCGACGGCGCCATGGTCAGCGGCCCGCGCCGGCGGAACGCGTAGTCGAGCCCCATCATGCCGCGTCGGATCAAATTGTAATAGGTCTCGTTCAGCGTGCGAACGCCAGAGACCTTGTAGATCGCGCGCTGCTGCAGATGGTCCTGCAGGTTGCGCCCGACGCCGGGTTTGTCGAGCACGGTATCGATGCCGAGCGGCGCGAGCCAGTCGGCAGGTCCGATTCCGGTCCGATGCAGCACCTGCGTCGATCCGATCGATCCCGCGCACAGGATGACTTCGTCCTTTGTGCGCGCCTCGACGACCTCGCCACCCTGCACGAAGCGCACGCCGACGGCGCGGCCGTTCTCGATGATGAGGCGATCCACCAGCACGTTCTTCTCCAGCCGCAGGTTGCTGCGGTTCAGCACCGGCTTGAGGAAGCCGCGCGCCGAAGACCAGCGGCGGCCGCGCTTCTGGTTGACGTGGAAATAGCTCGTGCCTTCATTGTTGCCGGTGTTGAAATCGGGAATGCGCTTGATGCCCATTTCCTCGGCGGCTTCCCCGACAGCGTCGAGAATGGCCCAGGACAGTCGCGGCGCCTCGATCCGCCAGCCACCGCCGACACCGTGATGTTCGCTCTCGCCGAGGAAATGGTCTTCGAGCCGCCTGAATAGCGGCAGCACGTCGTCGTAGCCCCAGCCGGTCAGCCCGAGTTGGCGCCAGTGATCGTAGTCGGCGGCCTGTCCGCGCATCGAGATCATGGCGTTGATGGCAGACGAGCCGCCGATCACCTTGCCGCGGGGATAGGCGAGCGAGCGGCCGTTGAGCCCTGCCTCCGGCTCGGTCCGAAACATCCAGTCCGAACGGGGATTGCCGATCGCGAAGAGGTAGCCGACCGGGATGTGGAACCAGATCCAGTTGTCGTTGCCGCCGGCCTCAAGGACCAACACGCGATTTTTTGGATCGGCCGACAGCCGGTTGGCCATGATGCAGCCGGCGGTCCCTGCGCCAACCACGATGTAATCGAATTCGCCTTCGAGCCTGCGCGCCATCCGTTGGTTTCCACCCGTCGATGTTCGTCATGCCCGGGACAAAAGCGCGAAGCGCGTCTTCGCGCTAGATGTCCCGGGCATCCACGTTCTTTCTCCGGTTTCCAATACCAGAATTTGGACCTGGGGTAGCCGGGACCCGTCTACGCCAGGGCTTCGCCGGGCGCGCAAGCCCGGCCATGACGGCGAATGGGGGCGGGGTGTCGCAAGGGCCATTGGGTGGACCGGCCCTTGCATGCTACAGAAGCACCAGCGTTTCAAACCGAGGTTCGAGAATTCACATGCCCATCGTCAACCGCGTCGCCGATCTGCAACCCGATATCCAGGCCTGGCGCCGCGATATCCATGAAAATCCCGAATTGCTGTACGACGTTCACCGCACTGCAGCATTCGTCGCGGATCGCCTGCGTGAATTCGGTTGCGACGAGGTCGCCACCGGACTTGGCAGGACCGGCGTCGTCGGCGTCATCAAGGGCAAACAGCCCGGCAAGGGCGAAATCAACGTGATTGGCCTTCGCGCCGACATGGACGCGCTGCCGATCGAGGAAGCGACCGGTCTGCCCCACGCTTCCAAGACGCCCGGCAAGATGCACGCCTGCGGCCATGACGGCCACACCGCGATGCTTTTGGGTGCAGCGCGGTATCTGGCGGAGACGCGGAATTTCGCCGGCGACGCGGTCGTGATCTTCCAGCCGGCCGAGGAGGGCGGTGCGGGCGCCGCGGCGATGATCAAGGACGGGCTGATGGACCGCTTCGGCATCGAGCAGGTCTACGGCATGCATAACGGCCCGGGGATTCCGGTCGGCTCCTTTGCCATCCGCCAGGGCCCGGTGATGGCCGCGACCGACTCCATCGACATCCGGATCGAGGGCGTCGGCGGTCACGCCGCACGACCCAACAAGTGCATCGATTCCGTGCTGGTCGGCTCGCAATTGATCGCGGCGCTGCAATCGATCGTGTCGCGGACCATCGATCCCCTGGACTCCGCCGTGGTTTCGATCTGCGAGTTCCATGCCGGCAATGCGCGCAACGTGATCCCGCACACCGCCGAACTGCGCGGCACCGTGCGGACGCTGACACCGGAAGTCCGCGAAATGGTCGAGAAGCGGGTGCGCGAAGTGTGCGAGGGCGTTGCCCGGATGACCGGCGCCAGGGTCGATCTCGTCTACGAGCGCGGCTATCCCGTCACCAAGAACCATGCTGAGCAGACCGACTTCGCCACGCAGGTGGCCAGGGAAGTCGCCGGCGCCCAGAACGTCCACGAGATGCCGCCGCTGATGGGCGCGGAGGATTTTTCCTATATGCTGGAAGCCCGGCCCGGCGCGTTCATCTTCTGCGGCAACGGCGACAGCGCAGGGCTGCATCACCCCGCCTACGATTTCAACGACGAGGCGATCGTGTACGGCACCTCGTACTGGATCAAGCTGGTCGAGAACAAGCTGGCGGCGGCGTAGGTCATATCGCGGGTACGGCTACCGAACGCGGGATAAACTCCCGCATTCGCGCTTCGCAAAAGACGAAAGCCGCTCAATAACGCTCCGGCACATACATTTCGGCCGGGATCGGCCCGCGGCTGTATTCCGGGTTGCGCACCCGCGCGGGCAGGACCACGGGCGTGTACGGGGTTTCGCCGTAAGGTATCTGTTCGAGCAGATGGGCGATGCAGTTCAGCCGCGCCTTCTTCTTGTCGACGGCCTCGACCAGATGCCACGGCGCTTCGGCGATGTGGGTGCGCTCCAGCATCGCTTCCTTTGCCTTGGTGTATTGTTCCCAGCGGCTGCGCGATTGCACATCCATCGGGCTGAGTTTCCACTGCTTGAGCGGATCGTGGATTCGCATCGTGAAGCGCAAGTACTGCTCTTCGTCAGTGATGGAGAACCAGTATTTGACGAGGACTATGCCGGAACGAACGAGCATGCGCTCGAACTCGGGTACGGAGCGGAAGAACTCCTCGACTTCGTCTTCGCTGCAAAAGCCCATCACACGCTCGACGCCGGCGCGGTTGTACCAGCTGCGGTCGAACAGGACGATTTCCCCGCCGGCCGGCAGATGTGAAACGTAACGCTGGAAATACCATTGCGTGCGCTCGCGCTCGTTCGGCGCCGGAAGCGCGGCGACGCGGCAGACCCGCGGATTGAGCCTCTGGGTGATCCGCTTGATGACGCCGCCCTTGCCGGCGGAATCGCGGCCCTCGAAAATCACCACCACCTTGAGCTTTTGCTGCTGCACCCAGCTCTGCAATTTGACCAGTTCGCCCTGCAGGCGGAACAGCTCCTTGAAATAGATGCGCCGGTCGACGGTCTCCTTCGCGGTATGGTCGGCGAACTCGTTGGTCAGCGCGTCGAGACGATCGTCGTCGATCTCGAGTTCCAGTTCCTCATCGAAGCTATCCAGCATTTCCGCCTGAATGCGGTCGTGGATCGGCGTGCCGCCGGGGGGCATTTTGGTCATGGATTGCTCCGGTTAGTCGCGGGGAGTGGATGCGAACGAGGGCTTCAGGTTTGACGGAGGGTCTTGAAGGTTAGATGACAGTTGCAGCGTTGCGTCGATTGCAGCTGTGCCGTGCACGCGTATCACGGAGGCGATCGCCGGGGGCGACGCCAGGGAGCGTGAGCGATTTATCGGAGGGATCGAGAAGGAACGGAAAAGGCCGCGCGCTGCACGGCGCCCGGGGCAGGTAACCGTGCAGCGCGTCGACCGCATGGGAAACATCATGGCGTGAACACGACGTTTCGCATTTTTCTCTCAGAATGAGAGAGGAGCATGCATCAATTAAAGGTTGTGAATGTGAATGTCAATTTTTGCCGTTATATTTCACAGGAATTGCGCCTCGCCATCGAGACCGATTTCGCTGCCGAGGATGATGATGTGCTGTCTCTCTTGCTTCGGTCGCGGAGCCTGTCATCGGGCGCGCGTTCGAGCGGCCCGGTGGCTCCTTGCAATGACGCTGGCTATCAAAACCCAAATCCCCAGTTGCACCGCCTTCGGCTTGAACCGCTTCGCCAATCCGACACCATCGAGCAGGAAGCGTCGTATTCGCAGCATCGACCAGGACTTCCAGCTTACGTTGCGCATTCATGGTTGAATCCCTTTGATTCCCTTGGTGAATCTCCCCAGTGTCGATCCCGATTGACTCCTTATGTCCCGTTAGCTTTATATTAGAACATATCATGAACAAATGGGCCGGCTTCTGGCTCTCCTCTCGAACCGAAGCGGCCCACGATTTCTCAAGGGAGCGGCGCATGAGCGGTGCACGTACAAGCACGCTTGCGGCTTTGCGCGGGCGTATCGAACGCCTCGAGGCGCATGGCGATGCGCATGATCTCAACAAGGTCGCGCTCGGCCATGCGGGTGCGGACGCGGTGCTGCAGGGCGGGCTTGCGGTGGCAGCGGTGCATGAGGTGTTCGCCGAAGGACATCAGGGCGCGTCGGCCACCGGTTTCATCGCCGGCCTTGCGGGGCGGATCACGCCGCGCCGGCCGCTGGTCTGGATACGGCAGGATTTTTCGGAACTCGAATCCGGCGCGCTGTCGATGAGCGGGCTTCGTGAACTCGGCCTCGACCCGCGGTTGCTGGTGACCGTTCGCGCCGCGGATACCGACGCCGCGTTGCGGACGGCGGCCGATGCGCTGGCCTGCGATGCGCTCGGCGCCGTCGTGCTGGAAGTATGGGGGCAGGCGCGTCAACTCGATCTCGTCGCCAGCCGCAAGCTCACCCTGGCAGCGCAAGCCTCCGGCGTCACCGCGCTGCTGTTGCGGGTGGCGGCGGAGCCGCGGCCCTCGACCGCGGAGACCAGATGGATCGTGCGCGCGGCGCATTCGCCGCCTTCAGCTCCATGGAGCGCGTGGGGCGCGCCTGCCTTCGACGCGCAACTGGTTCGTAACCGTCATGGCCCGGTCGGCCGCTGGATCATGGAATGGAAATGCGATGAGTGCCTATTCACCGAACCGCCGGCGTATCCTCAGCCTGTGGCTGCCACGCCTGCCCATCGATCGCGTCAAGCGGCGGTTGTCGGCGCTTTCAGACGAAGCGCGTGAGCAAAACTCTCACCACACGGATGGTCGGCTCCCTCCCCCCTTGTGGGGGAGGGCTGGGGAGAGGGGTAAGCCACACACACCGCCATTGCCGCCACCCCCCTCCCTAACCCTCCCCCACAAGGGGGGAGGGAACGGCAGCGTGCTTGAATCGCCCTCCGTCGTCGTCGCCAAGCAGCACAACGCCATCCTGATCCATTCCCTCGATGATCTCGCCGTGCGCGCCGGCCTCTCGATCGGGCTGCCGCTCGCCAATGCCCGCGCCATCTGCCCCGAATTGACGGTGTTCGATGCCGATGAAGTCGCCGACCGCAAGACGCTCGACGGTATCGCCGACTGGTGCGACCGCTTCACGCCGCTGGTCGCGCTCGATCCGCCGCACGGCCTCTATCTCGACATCACCGGCTGCGCCCATCTGTTCGGCGGCGAGCGCGCGCTGCTGCAGATCGTATGCGGCGCGCTGACACGGCGCGGCTTTACCGTCGGCGCCGCGATTGCCTCGACCTCGATTTGCGCCCGCACGCTGACGCGGCAGGGTTGCGGAAAGATCATTGCCGATGGTGAGGAGGCCCTGGCCGTCAGCCCGCTGCCGGTCTCCGCGCTCGGCGCCGGCGATGCCATCACCGGCGGCCTGCGCCGCGCCGGGTTGAAGACCATCGGCGACGTCGCCTCGCGCGCGCCGCACGAAATCACGGCGCGTTTCGGCGCAGGCTTCACCACGCTGCTGGCGCAGGCGCTGGGGCAGGGCGATGCGCCGATCAGTCCCCGCAAACCGCTGCCGGATTACATCGTCGAAAAGCGCTTTCCCGAACCGGTCGCCACCGAAAACGTGATCGCGATGAATTTGTCCGCGCTTGCCGCCATGCTGGTCACGGCGATGGACAGGCAGGGCAAGGGGGCGCGACGGCTGGAAGCGAGCTTCTTCCGCACCGACGGCGCGATCCGCACGATCGCGGTCGACACCGGCCGTCCGGTCACGAGGCGCGAGGTGATCGACCGCCTGTTTCGCGAGCGGCTCGATGCGCTCGCCGATCCGCTCGACCCCGGCTTCGGCTTCGATCTCATTCGGCTTTCTGCCAGCCGCACCGAAATCGTGGTGCAGCAGCAGCGCGATCTCGACGCCCATGTCCATGACAATGATGAACTGTCCGCGCTGATCGATCGCATCGCCGCGCGCATCGGGGGCAACCGCGTGGTCGTGCATCTGCCGCAGGATACCCACATCCCCGAGCGCGCGGTGATGGCGATGCCTGCGCAGCATCATCTGGCGGCTGCAGCACAGGCCGCGTGGCCGGAGCGTATCGAGAGCGAGCCGCCGCTGCGGCCGTTGCGGTTGTTCGACCGGCCGGAGCCGATCAAGGTGCCGTTCGCAACCGTGCCGGATGGCCCGCCGCATCAGTTCACCTGGCGCCGCGTTACGCACTCGGTAGCGCGGGTAGAGGGGCCCGAACGCATCGCGATGGAATGGTGGAAACCAAACGGCGATGGTCCGACGCGGGATTATTTCCGCATCGAGGACGAGGCGGGGCTGCGCTTCTGGATCTTTCGCGACGGCCTCTACGAAAGCGAACCGGTGGACGAAGAAGGCGAACCGGCGTCACCCGGATGGTTCGTGCACGGGCTGTTCGCATGAACGGCCCCGTCAACATTGCGCGCGTTGCGGCAACGCCAGGCTATGCCGAGATCGGCATCACCACCAATTTCTCGTTCCTGCGCGGCGGCTCCGATCCGCGCGCCTATGTGCATCAGGCGAGCGAACTCGGCATTGCCGCGATCGGCATCGCCGACCATAACACGCTGGCAGGTGTGGTTCGCGCTTACAAGGAACTCGACAACCCGGAGGTCACGAACAAACCCAAACTTCTGATCGGCGCGCGCATCGTCTTCGTCGACGGCACGCCCGACATCCTGGTCTATCCGCGCGACCGCGCCGCTTACGGCCGGCTCTGCCAGTTGCTCACCCGCGGCAAGCGCGGCTGTGGCATCACGCGGATCGAAAAGGGCGAATGCCATCTGAAGTTCGATGACCTTCTTGAGTTTTGCGAAGGCCAGCTTCTGGTGCTGGCGCTGCCGCATCGCTTCGATGCGGCGAACGCGCAGAAAATCCTGGAGCACCTGAAGCACTCCAGCGCCGGTGGCGTCTGGCTCGCCGCGAGTCTCCTTTACCGCGGCGACGACAGACGCCGGCTGGCGGGGCTGCATCGTCTGGCGCTTGCCGCCAAGGTGCCACTGCTCGCGACCAACGAGGTGCTGTATCACCATCCCGCCCGCCGCCCGCTGCAGGACGTGCTGACATGCATTCGCGAGAAAACCACCATCGACGCCATCGGCCGGCGGCTCGAAGCCAATGCCGAGCGTTACCTGAAACCGGGGCGCGAAATGGCGCGGCTGTTTCGCGATATTCCGGATGCGATTTCGGAAACCATGCGCTTCGCCCGGCGCATTTCGTTTTCGCTCGATCAGCTCAGGTATCAATACCCCGACGAGCCGGTGCCGCCGGGCAAGACCGCGCAGCAGCATCTGGAGGATCTGACCTGGGCCGGCGTCGACAAATATTTCGGCGACAAGATTTCCGACACGCTGCGCGCCACCCTGCGCAAGGAGCTCGCGCTGATCGCCGAACTTAAGTACGCGCATTATTTCCTGACCGTGCACGACATCGTCCATTATGCGCGCAGCCAGAACATCCTGTGCCAGGGGAGGGGATCGGCGGCGAACTCCGCGGTCTGCTACGTGCTCGGCATCACCTCGGTCGATCCGACCAAGGTCGATCTCTTGTTCGAGCGTTTCATCTCCAAGGAACGGCTGGAGCCGCCCGACATCGACGTCGATTTCGAGCACTCCCGGCGCGAGGAGGTGATGCAATATGTCTACCGCCGCTACGGCCGCCACCGCGCCGCGATCATTGCCACCGTCATCCACTACCGGCCGCGCAGCGCGATCCGCGATGTCGGCAAGGCGCTGGGGCTGACCGAGGACGTCACCGCGGCGCTGGCCGACACCGTGTGGGGAAGCTGGGGCAAGGGCCTCAACGAGATGCAGGTCCGCCAAGCCGGGCTCGATCCTGCAAACGCGATGGTCGAACTCGCGGTCGCGCTCGCCACCGAACTGATCGAGTTTCCAAGGCACCTGTCGCAGCATGTCGGCGGCTATGTGCTGACGCAGGACCGGCTCGACACCTATGTGCCGATCGGCAACGCCGCGATGGACGACCGCACCTTCATCGAATGGGACAAGGACGACGTCGATGCGCTCAGCATGATGAAGGTCGACGTGCTGGCGCTGGGCATGCTGACCTGCATCCGCAAATGCTTTGATCTCATCGCCGATCACAAGGGCAAACGCTGGGAGCTTGCCACCGTCGAGCAGGACGACGAGAACGTGTACGACATGCTGTGCCGCGGTGAGTCGCTCGGCGTGTTCCAGGTCGAGAGCCGCGCGCAGATGAACATGCTGCCGCGGCTGAAGCCGCGCACCTTCTATGATCTCGTCATTGAAGTGGCGATCGTGCGCCCGGGACCGATCCAGGGTGACATGGTGCATCCCTATCTCAGGCGTCGCAACGGCATCGAGAAGGAAAACTATCCATCGCCGTCGCCCGAGCAAGGGCCGCCGGACGAACTGCACAAGGTGCTGCACAAGACGCTCGGCGTGCCGCTGTTCCAGGAACAGGCGATGCGGATTGCGATCGAAGCTGCACAATTCTCGCCGGAGGAAGCCAACGGCCTGCGCCGCGCGATGGCGACGTTTCGCAATGTCGGCACTATCGGCAAGTTCGAAAACAAGATGATCGGCAACATGATCGCGCGCGGCTATGCGCCGGAGTTCGCCAGAAACTGCTTCGAGCAGATCAAGGGCTTTGGCAGTTATGGTTTTCCGGAAAGCCATGCCGCGAGCTTTGCCCAGCTCGTCTATATCTCGTCATGGCTGAAGCATTATCACCCCGACGCCTTCTGCTGCGGCCTGCTCAATTCGCAGCCGATGGGCTTTTACGCCCCCGCCCAGATCGTCGGCGACGCCCGCACGAACGGCGTCGAGGTGCGCGAGGTCGATGTGTCCTGGAGTTTTGCGCAGAACACGCTGGAGGAGGGGAATGGGAAATACTGCGCGGTGCGACTCGGCTTTCGCCAGATCGATGGATTTGGCTGGGTCGATGAGGATGAGGAACGGTTGAAACGCAGCCAGTTGTCATTCCGGAATTCTCCATCGTCATTCCGGGATGGTGCGCTAGCACCAGACCCGGAATCTCGAGATTCCACAATGTGCAATTGCACATTGGGGTTCGATGCTGTCGCATCGCCCCGGAATGACGGTGGGGACGAGAGAGACTGGCCCACCCGCATCGTCGCCGCGCGCACGCGCCGGCCCTTCACCTCGCTGGAAGAATTCGCCCGCGACACCGCACTTCCAAAACGCGCGCTGATCCTGCTTGCGGATGCCGATGCGTTCCGTTCCATCGGGCTCGATCGCCGTGCCGCCCTGTGGGCGGTGCGGAGGCTGCCCGACGACGTGCCGCTGCCGCTGTTCGAGGCCGCAGTCGCGCGCGAACAGCCCGATGAGAACGCAAAGCCGCTGCCTGAGATGCCGCTGCCGGAACAGGTGGTCGCGGACTACCAGACCGTCCGGCTGTCGCTGAAGGGCCACCCGATGGAATTTCTGCGCGCGATGTTCGCAAGCGAGAAAGTCGTCGCCTGCCACGAAGTCAACCGCCGCAACGACAAGCGCCGCGTCCGTTGCGCCGGCGTGGTGCTGGTGCGGCAGCGGCCGGGCAGCGCCAAGGGCGTCGTCTTCATGACGCTTGAGGATGAAACCGGCATCGCCAACATCGTAGTGTGGCCGAAGGTGATGGAGCAGTACCGCAAGGAAGTGATGGGCGCCCGGCTCATTCTGGTGGAAGGCCGTATCCAGAGCAGTCCGGAGGGGGTGACGCATCTGGTGGCACAGCGGATGTTCGACCGCTCCCACGATCTGATCGGCCTCGCCAATGATTCAATCACCCGCAAACATCCGCTGCCGGCCGGTGCCGCGCTGATCGAGCCGCTAAACGACGACCGCCGCGACCACGCTGAAAATCCCGCGCAAAAGATCCGCCATCCGCGCGACGTCCGCATCCTGCCGCCGTCACGGGATTTTCACTGATGTTGCGGCTACCAGTAGATCAATCCCCTTTGCCTCGTGGCAAATCCGCTCTTGGCGAATATTGCCGCGATCCTCTGCTTTTCGGCGCAATGGGCAGCCAGGGTTTCGTACAGCCTGGCCTCCATGAACGGGGCGTATTCCTTGCTGGGCGAGGCTGCATCGGCGGTTGCCGAGATCAGCGCACTGATCTGGCGGATCAGCAGATCGTCTGTCGATGGCTGCATAACCTTCTCCTTCGATCGCGGTCCCGGCCAGATGATTCCCGATTTCAGTTCGGCGCAAGCCGGCAAATCACAGGAACCGTCATGCTGACTGCGACAGATTGTTCGCGCTTCAACAAAATTCAGTGATAGCCAAACCTTCGCATTTCCCGCAGCCGCGCCAGGCAATACCCGCGGTACAACATGCCGATGAGGTTCCACATGATCGACTCCGTCGTCTGATCACAGCACCTCTCTGCTACACCTATGTCGTTTCCGGATTTCTTCGTCGCCCAGGAAAATGGCTTCGCCGCCAACGCGAATGATTTCATCGCGCTTGACGACGAAACGCCTTCACGGGCTCGCGATCTTGTCGGAACGGAAATAGACATCGGCCTTCATGCCGACTGTGAGCTCGCCGGCTCCCGTCAATCCGACGGTGACCCGAACGACGTCCTGTTCCGCCTGGTTGCGCGATCCCGGCGGATCGAGGCGTCCGGGCTCGACCAGCGGCGCGATCGACTGGACGCTGCCCTCGAACTCGCGATCGGGAAACGCCGCCGCCCGCACGGTCACCGCTTGCCCCGATCTGACCGACCCGAGGTCGCGTTCGTCCAGTTCCGCGCGCACACATAGCGCCGAGAGGTCGGCGATCTGGAGCGGCGGCTGCGGCGAACCCGGGGACACCACTTCACCCACCCGCACATTGACCTGCAGCACCGTGCCGTCGACAGGTGCGCGCACCGTCATCTTGTCGAGCACGGAGCGCGCCACCGCGGATTCCGACCGGGCGATGCTGAGCTGGCCCTCCAGCGAGGTCGGCAGGGCGCCATCGTCCTCGGCGGTGCGAAGCTCGTCCTGCCGCGTCGACAGTTCGTTCTGGGCGCGCGTGAACGCCAGCCGCGCCGCGGTCAGGTCGGCCTCCGATCCGCCGCCGGCTCGTCGCCTCGCCGCCGTCCGATCAACGACCGATCGCGCGTCATACAGCGTCCGCTCGGCTTCGGCCACGGCATCCAGCGCCCTGCGCCGCGTCCTGGCGCTGCCTGTCGCCGACTTCTCGTCCCGGGCGCGCTCGCGCAAGGCCACCTGCGTCTCGGCTGCCGCCAGCCGCGCCCGCAGCTCCTCGTCCGCGAGTTGGATCAGCGGTTCGCCGGCAAACACCTTGTCGTTGGTCTTGACCAGCACCTTCTGGACCACCCCGACAACGGCCGTTGCGACCTTGATCTGGCCCGAGCATGCCTCGATGCGGCCGGGCGCGACCGCCTGCCAGCGCTTTTCCGGCGTGGTTTCGGCCGATACGCCCCACCTTGTCGGCCCGACGGGGGCGATTGCCGAAATCGCGTACAACGCCCCGGCGCCCGCAATCAGGGCCACGACGGCAACCAGGGCGGTCCGGCGCTTCGATATCACTAGTGGTCCTCCAGCGTTTGGCGAATGCCGCCGCGCTCCTCGCCAATGATCCGTCCGTCCTCGATATGGACGACCCGGTCCGCAAATGGCAACAGACGCGGGTCATGCGTCACAATCAGCACGGCGTGTCCGCGTTCCCTGGCGATCTCGGCGAGCAGCTTCATGACCGCCTGGCCGTTGGCGCCATCAAGCGCGGCCGTGGGCTCGTCCGCCAGGATGATGGACGGGTTCCCGACGATGGCGCGCGCGATCGCGACCCGCTGCTGTTCGCCGCCGCTGAGTTCGCGCGGATACGCCTTTATCTTGTGGGCCAGGCCGACCTTCGCCAGTGCCTCGCGTGACCGGGCCTTGGCCGCCCTCGAGCGCTCGCCGCGGACATCGAGCGCGAGCCTCACATTGTCGGTCGCGGACAACGTCGGAAACAGGTGAAACGACTGGAACACAAAGCCCACATGGTCCCGCCTGAGTCGCGCCAGGTCCTCTGGATCGACGCCGGCGGTCGAATGCCGGCGGATGCGAACCGTTCCCTCCGTCGGCGCCAACAGGCAACCGAGAATGGACAGCAGCGTGGTCTTGCCGCTTCCGGAAGGCCCCATCAGCAAAGTGAGTTCGCCGCCGTTGAGCGCCAGGCTGACGCCCTTGAGCGCCGCCACCTTGCCGGCGCCGCTGCCAAGGTCCTTCGTCAGGTTGACCGCTTCGAGCAATGGTTCGGTCATCGCGTGAACACCGTCGCAGGTTCGATGCGGGTCACCTGAACGATCGCCGCGATCGAAGAACCGATGCACATGACGAGGGTCAGCACGAACAGCCCGACCATCAGCCCGGGCGTGATGACGATCGGCAACGCGGTCCCCTCGGTCAGCCGCACGACGGCGTCGCCGACCAGTGCGGCGAGCGAAAATCCGATGATGGCGCTCAGCAGCGCCTGCCAGAGGATCACCTTGTAGATATACTGTCGCGAGGAGCCGATCGCCCGCAGGGTGGCGAATTCGTTCAGGTGCTCCTTCGTGCTCGCATAAAGTGTCTGGGCCACCACGACGGTGCCGACGATCACGCCGAGCAGGGCGCCCGCGAACAGCGCGGCCCCGGCGCCCGTGCCGAACAGCCAGAATGTGCGGCTGCGCTCGCGAAACTCGGCCGGGGTAAGCACCTCGACATCGGCGATGTCAGACATCAGTTGCCGGCGAACGCGAGCAGGATCGGCATCGGAGCTCAGGCGTACAATGATGTAGGTGGCCTTTCCGGACGGCACTCCCGTGTAGGCCCGCGCCCGTTCGACGTCCATGAAGACGAACGGTGTCGTGGTGAACGAACGAATGCCGTTGGTGACCGCCGCCACCTCTACCGGTTGCTGGCGGATTTCGGCGGTCGCGCCGATCCCGGAGATGCCGAGGCGATCGAAATAGGTGCGGTCGACCGCGACAGCCCTGGCGTTCGCCAATGCCTCGATCCGGCCTTCCACCAGGTCCCACGGCTGCAGCCCGCCGGCCCGCAGATCCGAGCCGATGATGAACACCGGCGTCATCGCCCCGCTCGGCATTCGCCAGTCGGAAAATCCGATCACGACCGGAATGGCCTCCGCCACGCCGTTGATGGCAAGCGCGCGATAGCGCTCGCGCGTGTTCAGCAGGGAAGGGTCTTCAAAGGCCTTGGTTCCGCGCGGCATCACCCAGAGATCGGCGGTCGCATGGTCGATCATCGTCGTCACCATGCGCCCGAAGCCGAAATAGAGCCCCATCTGGATGGTGACCAGAACGATGGAAAACACGATCCCGATCACGGTGGCGACGAAACGCAGCCGGTCATGAAACAGGTTTCGAAACGCGATGGTGAAAACCAACGGCATGCTACCGGGGGCCGATTACTTTGTGTGCCATGTCAGTCTGGTTTTCCATGATCGGAAAAGCCAGCCATTGATGGCGGGCGCTGTCCGACGGATACGAGGTGGGCGGCAGGGAGGCGAGGCAAGAGGGCGAGGCAAAAGGGCGAGGCGGAGCAGGGCGGAACCGGATGGAACGCCAGCACTTCGCCTGCAATTCGCCGCCAACGTGACGATTTGGTGGCGCGATCCGTGGCGGACAATCCATTGGGTTCAGTCCGGCTTGCTGCCGCCCTCGTCCTTTGCGATGTCGGTTTCTTCCTTCATTAGCGTGAGCAGCTTCAGCGTCAGGAACGTGAACAGTGCCACGGTGACTGCGACATCGTAGCTGCCAAGCCCGACCGAGACGCCGATCGCGCCGGTGGCCCACAGGCTTGCCGCCGTTGCTGTACCCTGCACGGTGGCGCCCTGCTTGAGGATCGCGCCGCCGCCGATGAAGCCGATGCCGGTGATCAGACCTTCAACCACCTTTGCCAGGCCGTCGGGCGAATGCACCAGCAGGCTCTCGCTGGCCTGTATGAACCCGCAGCTTGCCATTGCGACCAGCGGGAAAGTTCGCAAGCCCGCGCTGCGTGCCCGCTTCTCGCGATCCCAGCCGATCGGAACCGCGAGCGCGAAGGCCGAGGCCAGCGCGATGATATGAATTCCGATCTGAAATCTGTCCAAGCTCGTTCCCGCAAAACCAGAAGCCACACAGGCGTGATACGCGACATGCGCGTCGCGCGACAATGCGGCGTTAGGCTTCAGAGCTTGGCCGTCATGGAACCCGAAAGGCGCGCGGGTGTTATCTGTCGGCGCCCGGTCTACCCTCGATCAGGGCAGGAATTTTACGCCGTAGGTCCGGCCGCGGCGCCAGACCACTTCGCATGACTGGCGCTTCGGATGCTGCGGCACCAGCGCCAGCACGAACCGGTCCCTGACGTCGATGGCTGCATCGGTCACGATCTTGGCGCCGTTCGGCGAGACGTCGAGCACGAAGCATTCGATCTTCGTCACCCCGTCGTCGACCGACATCCAGGTCGGCCGCTTTTGCACTTCGCGCCGCGGCTCGCGCGGTACCTTCGTCCGTGGTTCGTCAACGATCATCATGACCACCCGTGGTTACGCGCGACCGGCCGTCCGATCGCCGAAGCACGCGGGCCAGTGTGGGGATGATTTCGTAAGGTTCCCTTGAGAGGTTTCGTTAAAATTTATCGTTTTTCGGACGATGAAATCCCCTCCGGCGTGCCCGATAGATGTTGCCTGTCTCCGGATACCGCCGCGCTCGCGACGGCCATTTCCGTGCGGTAGCGCGGGAGATGATTTTCGAACGAGCAGGCGATGCACAGCGCGAGGCTCGCCCAGACGGCTGCGCTGAAATACAGCGACATCCAGGGGATCTCGTCCTTCCACTCGGCGTGATCGTGCGTCACGATCCAGCGCGTGCAAACGTCGCGCAGACCTTCGCGAGGGCTCAGCAGGCTGGCGCCATCGCCAACCTCGGTGCGCCAGCGGCTCAGATACATCGGGACATCGACGGTCATGAGAAACGCCAGGTAGCCGACGATCCCGACAATCGCGACGATGAAGGCCATGCGAACCAGACCATCGAACTCCGGCAGCAGCCGGCACAGGCCGAGCCCGATGATGAAGAAGGCTATGGCCCACAATGAATTCTCGATGGCGTTGTACAGATAGTGCGTGGTCAGCACCGCGTACCATGAGAAGCATTCCGCGATCAGGATCAGCGGCACGATCACCCAGGCCGCGATCAGCACGGTCTCCGCGCCGGTCATCGTTCCCAATTGGTGCAGCATGATCGCCCACTGCGCCACGAAGGCGAGTTCGGCCACGGTTGCCACCGAGCGGCCGACGACGACGCTCGACAGCCAGGTGTCGAACAGGCAGATCCGCTGGACGTCCGCGCGGGGCAGCAGCGACCTGAAGGCGCAGCCGAAAACATAGGCGGCGCTGAGCAGCAGCATGGCGCCGAGCGACGCGCTTCCGGTGTGGCCTGTCGCCTGCGCGGGGAGTTCGCGATACAGCACGAACCAGGCCGCAATGTTTGCGCCGCTGACCACGGCGAGGAAAACCCACCACCGTCCCACGGGATTCGACCAGGCCAGCGAACCCGATCGCACCTCTGCTTCCAAACTCATTCACCGCTCCGCATTTCATCGAAATGTCATGTGACTGAAGAAATAGTGTCACGAATCGCGGATGGTCTCGACAGGAGTTATGTGAAAGATTTATGACAGCGCGCGGCCGACGGCCGTTGGTCCCTCATGGTGAGGAGGCGCGCAGCGCCGTCTCGAACCATGAGGCCCCGCCAGTGCCATTCATCCTTCGAGACGCGCTACACGCTCCTCAGGATGAGGTCTGATACACTTGTCCGCTAGAAATTCACCCGGTTCGAGATCGCGCCATCGACGACCAGATTCGATCCTGTCGTGAACGACGAGACCGGGCTCGCGAGAAACACGGCCGCGCTGGCGATCTCCTGCGGCGTCGCCATGCGGCCGGTCGGGTTGCGCGCCATCGCATCCTGGAAGCGCTTGGGCATGTCCTGCTCGACCATGTTCCAGATGCCGCCCTTGAAATAGACCGTGCCCGGCGACACCACGTTGACGCGGATCTTCTTGCTCGCGTATTGCCGCGCAAGACCCTTGGCCATGTGGATCAGCGCCGCCTTGATCGGTCCGTACGAACTGGCGGCATCCGCCTGCGCCGCGGATATCGATGAAATGATCACGCAGGCGGCGTCGCCGGTCTTTTCGCCGCTGGTTTCGAGAAACGGACGTGCGGCTTCGAACGCGTTGACGGCGCCGAGCACGTCGAGCCGGAAATTCTGCTCCCACGACGCGGCGTCGCCGCCTTGCGCCATCGCGCCCGCATTGGAGAACAGCATGTCGATGCTGCCCAGCTCCTGCGCTACGGCCGATATCCACGATTTCAGCGCGGCGGCATCGGTGATGTCGACCGGCGCACCGGTCGCCTTCACGCCCATCGCCTTCAGTTCGGCAACCGTTGCGCTGACCTGGTCTGCGTTCCGCGCGCAGACGGCGACGCCGGCCCCTTCGCCGGCCAGCGTGCCGGCAATCGCCCGTCCGATCCCGCGCGTGCCGCCGAGTACGACCGCGTTTCTTCCCTTCAAACCCAAATCCATCTTGTTCTTCCTTATGTGAACCACGCCATTGTAGCGGCCAGCCTGACGCGCAGGAAAGGTCAAATCGTTGCGAGCCCGGCGCGTCGTGGTTCGAGAGGTGCCAAAGGCGCACTTGGTCCGTGTCCAGCACGTCGTCATTGCGAGCGCAGCGAAGCAATCCACCTCTCTACTCGGGGATAGATGGATTGCTTCGCTCGGGGATAGATGGATTGCTTCGCTGCGCTCGCAATGACGATCTCTGGCTTTGGCGAGTTCTTGATTGCTGCGCTCGCAATGACGGGAATACTACTCACAGGAAGGCTTAAGGAAGAGACGCGCCGATGCAAAGCCCGGGAAAAAGCCCACTGGAAATTCTTCGCGATGTGTGGACCTCCGCCGGCGGCGAAGATTCCGCGCTCGACGCCCTCACGCTGACCGGCGACGAGCCGCAATTGCCGTCGTCGTTCCGCGTCGCCGCCGCCGCGCAGGTGAGCGTTGCCGCGACCGGATTGGCGGCCGCAGAAATCTGGAAAATGCGCAGTGGGCAGGCACAGAACGTTACCGTCGACATGCGCCACGCCGTGGTCGAGTGCCGGAGCGAACGCTATCTGCGCGTCGACGGCAAGCCGCCGCCACCGGCCTGGGATGCGATCGCCGGCATCTACAGGACCCGCGACGAAAGGTTCGTGCGGCTGCACACCAACTTCCCGCATCACCGCGACGCCGTCTGCAGGGTGTTGAACTGCAAACCGCAACGCGACGAAGTTCAGGCCGCGCTGCTGCAATGGGATGGCGAGGCGTTCGAGACCGCGGCCTATGCCGGCGGCTGCGTCGTTGCGCTGATGCGCTCGCATGACGAATGGTCGGCGACGCCGCATGCAAGCGCGCTCGCCGGATTGCCGCTGATCTCGATTGCGAAAATCGGCGAGGCTGCACCAAAACCGTGGCCGGCGGGCAATCGTCCGCTCGCCGGAATCCGGGTGCTCGAT
This sequence comes from Pseudomonadota bacterium, assembly GCA_023422775.1. GTDB lineage: Bacteria > Pseudomonadota > Alphaproteobacteria > Rhizobiales > Xanthobacteraceae > Bradyrhizobium. Next base: position 64,712 of record JAFAGM010000031.1, on the reverse strand, counting down.
CTGTCGCGCGTGATCGCAGGCCCCGTGGCGGGACGAACGCTTGCCGCCCACGGCGCCGACGTGCTGCTGATTTCCGGGCCGGACCTGCCGGCGATTCCCTGGCTCACCATCGACACCGGGCGCGGCAAGCTGACGGGTTTTGTCGATCTCAAGCGCGAGCAGGGGCGTGGTGCGCTGCGCGATCTGCTGGCGCAGGCGGATATCTTTTCGCAAGGCTATCGCCCGCGCGCCATCGCCAGCCTCGGCTTCTCGCCTGACGATGCGGCCCGCATCAATCCCGGTATCATTTATGTCACGTTGTCGGCGTATGGCCATGCCGGGCCGTGGGCGGAGCGGCGCGGCTTCGACTCGCTGGTGCAGACCGCCACCGGTTTCAACCATGCCGAAGGGCAGGCGGCCGGCGTGGATGGGCCAAAGGAATTGCCGGCGCAGATGCTCGATCACGCCACCGGTTACTTCATGGCGTTCGGCGCCATGATGGCGAAGGCACGTCAGGCGCGCGAGGGCGGCAGCTGGCACGTCCAGGTGTCGCTGGCGCGGACCGGACGGTGGCTCTGGGATCTCGGCCGGATCGCCGACGGGCTTGCGACCGAGGACTTGAAGGGGGAGGCGGTGACGCCATTCGTCGATGAGACCGGTTCGGGTTTCGGCGCACTGCGGTCAGTCAGACATTCGGCGCTTCTGTCGAAAACTCCGGCATTCTGGGCCCGCCCGGCTATGCCGCTCGGCAGCCATCCGCCACAATGGCCGCCGCGGGATTGAGATACGTATTTCCACGGGCTTCGAGGCGGCCTGTCCAAAACTTTTAGCCTTGGCCTTACGGCATTTGCGTTTTTTATGTTGTGCGAAACGCCAAATGAGCACTATTAGCGCAACGTGAGACAAATTGTCGCTCAGAGCCTGCGTGTCCAACAGAATGATCCAGCGATTGCAGATGGTTAGCCGAGGGAAATGGATCGTGGCGGCGGCGCTGCTGGCGTTGGCCGGGGCGGCCGCCTACGGCTTCGTCCCGCTCGCCGGCACCAAGCGCGGACATTCGGAAGTCTCCAGCCAGTCGCGCAAGGGGCTGAGCCGCTACACGCCGAGTCCTGCGGAATGGGCGAGCCTGACCATCCAGCCGGTCACCGAACTGGCGTTCCGGGCCGAGCATGTCACCGAAGGCAAGATCGCAATCGATGAGGACCGCTCGACGCCGGTGTTCTCTCCCTATGCCGGCCGGGTCACCAGGGTTCTGGCGCGGCCGGGTGACACAGTCGCCAAGGGCCAGCCGCTGTTCGTGATCGAGGCCCCCGACACCGTTCAGGCGCAAAACGATTTCATCGCCGCGATGGCCGCCATGAACAAGGCGAAGTCCGCGCTCGATCTCGCGCAATTGCAGGGCACCCGCGCCAAGGACCTGTTCGAGGGCAAGGCCGTTCCGCTGAAGGACTACCAGCAGAGCCAGGCGACGCTGATCCAGGCGGAAAACGACATGCGCTCGTCGCAGACGGCGATGGAGGCGGCGCGCAACAAATTGCGCATTCTCGGCCTCACCGACGAGGACATCGCGACCTTCCAGGAAAAGCGCAGCATCAATCCGGAGACCACCATCTTCGCGCCGATCGCCGGCACCGTGGTCCAGCGCAAGATCGGCCCCGGCCAGTATGTCACCGCCGGCGCCAGCGACCCCGTCTACGTGATCGGCGATCTCTCCACGGTGTGGCTGACGGCTTTCGTCCGCGAGACCGATAGCGCCAACATCGCGGTCGGGCAGGAGGTGACGTTCAACGTGCTGGCGCTGCCGGGCCGGACGATTCCGGCACGGCTCAACTACGTTGCGACCGCCATCGATCCAACCACGCGCCGGCTCATGGTGCGCGCCACCATCGACAACAACAAGGGCCTCTTGAAGCCGGAGATGTTCGCCAATGTCACCATTTATTCGGCCAGCGATCATCCGGCGGTCGGCGTGCCGAAGCAGGCGCTGATCTACGAGGGCGACCAGGTCCGCATCTGGGTCGCGCGCGAGGACAAGTCGATCGAACTGCGCCAGATCAAGCCTGGCCTCACCAACGGCGACCTGGTCGAGGTGGTCGGCAATCTCAGGCCCGGCGAGCAGATCGTCACCAAGGGTAGCCTGTTCATCGATCGCGCCGCCTCCGGCAGCTGACCTCCATTTGAAAGCGCCGGTTTGAATGGATCGCCTGGTAGCCCTAGCAGTCAGCCGCCGCTATTTGATGGTCGGCATGTTCGTCGCCGTGATCATCGGCGGCCTGCTCGCATTCAAGCAGCTCAACATCGAGGCCTATCCCGATCCGACCCCGCCGATGGTCGACATCGTGACGCAAAGCCCGGGGCTGTCGTCGGAGGAGATCGAGCGCTACATCACGATCCCGATCGAGACCCAGGTCGCCGGCATCAAGAACCTGCGCACCATCCGCACCATCTCGCTTTACGGCCTGTCCGACGTCAAACTGCAGTTCTCCTTCGACTACACCTACGATGAGGCGCTGCAGCAGGTGCTGAACCGGCTGTCGCAGCTTGGGCCGCTGCCGGGCAACGTTCAGCCGGGCATTTCGCCGCTGAGCCCGACCGGCGAAATCTTCCGTTACCGCTTGAAGGGGCCGCCGAACTACAGCGTCCTCGACCTCAAGACGCTGCAGGACTGGGTGTTGCAGCGCCGCTTCCGCGCCGTGCCGGGCGTGATCGACGTCACCGGCTGGGGCGGCAAGACCAAGACCTATGAACTGCAGGTCGACTTCAACAAGCTGGTCGCCAACGGGCTGACGCTGCCGCAAGTGCTGCAGGCGGTCGCAAACGCCAACATCAATGTCGGCGGCAACACCGTCAATATCGGGGCGCAATCCGCCGTGGTGCGCGGCGTCGGCCTGATCCGTTCGATCGACGATCTGAACAACACCATGCTGTCGCAGTCGGGCGGCAACCCGGTGCTGGTGCGCGACGTCGCCCAGGTCACGATCGGCGAGAAGCCGCGGCTCGGCATCGCCGGCCTCGACCAGGACGACGACATCGTGCAGGGCATCGTGCTGATGCGGCGCGGCGAGCAGAGTTCGCCGACGATTGCCCGGGTCGATAAGCTCGTTCACGAGATCAATAATTCCTCGATCCTGCCGCCCGGCGTGAAGATCGAACGGATCTACGACCGCAAGGACCTGATCGACATCACCACCCACACGGTGCTGCACAACATGGTGGTCGGGATCATCCTGATCGTGCTGTTGCAGTGGCTGTTCCTCGGCGACCTCCGCAGCGCGCTGATCGTTGGCGCCACGATTCCGTTTGCGCTGTTCTTTGCCGTCATCATCCTCGTGCTGCGCGGCGAATCCGCCAACCTGCTGTCGGTCGGCGCGATCGATTTCGGCCTGATCGTCGATGCCACCGTGATCATGGTAGAGGCGATCTTCAGAAGGCTCACCCAGACGACCGCGCTCTCGGAAGCCGAGCGCAGCCACATTTCCTTCGACACCACGATGGGGATGAAAAGCCACGCCATCATGTCGGCGTCGGCCGACGTGTCGCGTTCGATCTTCTTTGCCGCCGCCATCATCATCGCAGCCTTCCTGCCGCTGTTCACGCTGAGCGGCGTCGAGGGCAACATCTTCGGGCCGATGGCGCGCACCTATGCCTACGCGCTGGCCGGCGGCCTGATCGCGACCTTTACGATCACGCCCGCGCTAAGCGCGCTGATTTTACCTTCGCACGTGGAGGAAACTGAGACCTGGATCATGCGGCAATTGCACCGGCTCTACATGCCGATGCTAAATTGGGCCGTAGATAATCGAAAACCGGTCATTGGCCTCAGCGTCGGCCTCGTTGTGCTGACCGTTATTGGCGCGCGGCTGTTGGGTCTGGAATTCCTGCCCAAGCTCGAGGAGGGCAACCTGTGGATTCGCGCCACGCTGCCGCCGACCATCTCGCTGCAGGAGGGCAACGCCTACGTCAACGAAATGCGGAGACTGATCCGCAGCCGGCCCGAAGTGGAATCGGTGGTGTCGCAGCACGGCCGTCCGGACGACGGCACCGATGCCGCCGGCCTCTTCAATGCCGAATTCTTCGCACCCCTGAAGCCGATCTCGGAATGGCCCGGTAGCCGCGACAAGGACGAATTGACCGCGGAATTGCTTGGCCAGTTGCAGGACAAGTTTCCGGGCGTCGAGTTCAACTTCTCGCAATATCTGCAGGACAACGTCTCGGAGGCGGTCTCCGGCGTGAAGGGCGAGAACTCGATCAAGCTCTACGGCAACGATCTGCAGGCGCTGACCGACACCGCCAACAAGATCAAGTCGGTCCTGGCCACGGTGCAGGGCGTCACCGACCTTGCGGTGTTCACCTCGCTGGGCCAGCCGACCATCCAGATCGACGTCGACCGCGCGCGGGCCGCCCGCTACGGCCTGTCGCCGGGCGACATCAACGCCACCATCAAGGTCGCGGTCGGCGGCGACAGCGCCGGCGACCTGTATGAACCCGGCAGCGACCGGCACTTCCCGATCATCGTCCGGCTTGCGCCTGAATACCGCAAGAGTGCCGAGGCCATCCATAACCTGCGAATCGGCGTGGCGGGGCAGGGCGGCGCCATTACCCAGATCCCGCTCAGCGAGGTCGCCTCGATCAACCTGATCTCGGGCGCCGCCTATATTTACCGCGAGCAGCAGGAGCGCTATCTCCCCATCAAGTTCTCGGTCCGCAACCGCGACCTCGGCAGCGCCATTCAGGAGGCGCAGGAGAAGGTCGGAGCGCAAGTGCAGTTGCCGGCGGGCTCGCGGATCGAATGGGTCGGCGAGTTCGGCAATCTGCAGGACGCCATCAAGCGGCTGTCGATCGTGGTGCCGATCAGCCTGGCCCTGATCGGCGTGCTGCTGTTCTTCAATTTCGGCTCCATCGTCGACACCCTGCTCGCCATGAGCGTGATCCCGATGGCGATCTTCGGCGGCGTGCTCGGGCTGTTGATCACCGGCATTCCCTTCAGCGTGTCGGCGGCGATCGGCTTCATCGCGTTGTTCGGCATCGCCGTCATGAACGGCATCCTCATCCTGTCGCAGTACAACCAGCTGATCGACGAAGGCTATGAGCGGATGCGCGCGGTGATCCGCGCCGGCGAACTGCAGTTGCGGCCGGTGCTGATGACCTGCATGGTGGCGGGTGTCGGGCTGTTGCCCGCGGCGCTCTCGGAAGGGATCGGCTCGCAGGTGCAAAAGCCGCTGGCGATCGTGGTCGTCACCGGCATGATGCTGGCGCCGATCGTGATTCTGGTGACGCTGCCGGTGCTGATCTCGGTGTTCTCGCGCCGGGCGCGATGAGAAGAGATCCGGAAATCGCTGCGGTAAACTTCAGGTCCTGGCAGCCCCGTCTCCGACGGCAGCAGTGCTCGGAGATCGAGGGCTTGCTCGGCCGGCTTGATTGGCGCGCGGTCAACGTGGTGCGAAGACCGGCGACTACTGCCCCGATGGCGTGCGAAGGCCGTGCCACGCGTCGCGCACCTGGTGGTAGTGCACCTCAGGCAGATAGTCGGGCGTTTTGAGGCCGAGCGTCTTGACGTCGAGCCGGCCGATCGCGCTGAGCAGGGTGTAGGATGCGATCACGCGGTCGCGCTGCGCGCCGATCAGCCGCGCCTTGGCCAAAATCAGGTCCTGCGACGCGTTCAGCACGTCGACTGTGGTGCGCTGGCCACCTGTGGCTTCGCGCTGCACGCCCTCGAGGGCGACGGTGGCGGCACGCACTTCTGATTCGGATGCGGTGACCGTGACCTTGGCCCCCTCATTGGCGACCCAGGCGCCGACTGCAGCCGTCCGGGCCTGGGCACGGAACTGATCGAGCACCTGGCGGCTCTGGCTTGCGATTTCCTTGGCCTGCCGGGTTTGCGAAGCAGCCATGCCGCCATCGTAGATCGGCTGCGTAAGCTGGCCGGTGATCGAAGCCTGGTCGGTTCCTGCGCTGCCGAGTGTGGGGTCGGACTGCCTGCTGCGGCTGGCGCTGCCCTGCAGCGTGATCGTCGGCATCAGGCTGCTTTCGGCGACGCGGATCGATGTCGTCGCGACGTCGAAATCGTAGCTCGCCGCCATTACCGCCGGGTGTTGCCGGAAGGCGAGGCCGGTGGCGTCGTCGCGGCTGCGCGGCAGAAGGCGGTCGACGCTTTCGGCGGGGCGCAGCGAGGTGGGCGCGTTGCCGATCACCTGGGCGTAAGTCGCCTGGCTGACGGCGAGATTGACCTCGGCGGCATTCAGATCGGCGCGACCGCGGCTCAGGCGAGCCTCGGCCTGCGCGGTGTCGGTCGGGGTGACGTCGCCGGCGTTCAGTCGCTTCTGGGTGATGGCGAGCGTTTCCTGCAGGAATGCGACGTTGGCGCGCTGCGCCTCGACCAGCGACTGGTTGGCGAGAACATTCGTGTAGACGGTGACCGCGTCGAGCAGCACACCCTGGCCGACGTTGCGCAGGGCCTCGCGGCCGGATTGCACCTGCAGTTCAGCCGCGCGCACGCTGTTGGCGGTCTTGAAGCCGTTGAACAGCGTCTGCGTCACTGTCACGCCGACGGTCCAGGGTTTCAGGTTTGCCGACTGGATCGTGTTGTCCGGCAGCAGGTTCCGCACCGACTGAAGGCCGGCGGAGAGACCGGCGATGATCTGCGGCCGGTAGCCCGACAGCGCCTGCGGCACGTTCTCGTCGGTGGCGCGCTGACGCGCCCGTTCCGCATTGAGCTGCGGGTTGGTCTGGTAGGCTTTGACCAGCGCCTCGGGGAGGCTTTCAGCACGCGCGCCCGGCGCTGCGAACGCGACGCAGCTTGCTACCGCAAGGCAGATGCCCGGTCGAAGCACGTGCCATCCAATGTCGCCAACCGTAGCGGCACGTTTAGTCATTTGATCCCGTAGTCAACACATGAACGTGATAGTTCGATTTCGAGCCATCCCGCCCCATCTACTCGCTTTGGGCACGACCTTTGCGGAACAGCCCGTGCCGCTCAGGATCATGCGTCGTCCGTCCGCGCCCCCGCCGACGACTCCAGTCGTCTACCTGTTTAGGGGCAGGCGTCGCCACAGGCAAACCGCCGCGCGACATCAATGCATTAATTTGGTGGAAATCGGTGCTTGGCTGTTGCCGGTTCGTCACAGACGAACATCCGCGAAAAATGCGCTATAGCACTCGCATGGCTGGCGTCCGATTCCAGGACGGTTGGCTGTCAAGCTATGCCGGGTTTGCATTCGATGCCGAAATTGTTTTCTGACCCCGAGGCGATCGCGGAGGATATCATCCGCGACGTCGGGACCAGCCTCGTGGTCGGCTTGCCGCTCGGGCTCGGCAAGGCCAATCACGTCATCAACGCGCTGTATGCCCGCGCCGTGGCCGATCGCACGATCAACCTGACGTTCTTTTCCGCGCTGACGCTGGAGAAGCCCAGGCCCTCGAGCCTGCTCGAACGGCGCTTCATCGGCCCGGTGATCGACCGGCTGTTCGGCGGCTATCCCGATCTGACCTATGCCACCGCGTTGCATAAGGGCGAACTGCCGCCGAACATCAGCGTGGTCGAGTTTTTCTTTCTGGCCGGCAAGTGGCTGCGGGTGCCGTACGCGCAGCAAAACTACATTTCGGCAAACTATACCCACGCGGCCGATTATCTTCTGACGCGCGGACTCAACGTCGTCGCTCAACTGGTGGCGAAACGTGTCGTCGACGGCGTGCCCCGCTACAGCCTGAGCTGCAACACCGACACCACGCTCGACATCCTGCGCGCCCGCCGCGAAGGCCGTGCGTCGTTCAGGCTGATCGGGCAGGTGAATTCCGAACTGCCGTTCATGCCCGGCCCCGGTGATCTCGGGGCAGATGAATTTTCCGCGGTGCTGGACAGTGCGGAGACCGACTTTCCGCTGTTTGCACCGCCGGCCGAGCCGGTCAGCGACAGCAGATACGCAATCGGGCTCCATGCCGCCGGCCTGGTGCCCGATGGCGGCACGCTGCAGATCGGCATCGGCCAGGTCGGCGACGCGCTGGCGCAGGGGTTGATCGTCCGTCATCGCGACAACGCGCAGTTCCATGCCATCATGAAGCGGCTCGCGCCCGCGGCCGAACAGGGATCTGCGCTGGAAACCGGACGGTTCGAGAAGGGCCTTTACGGTGTCAGCGAAATGCTGATCGAGGCATTCCTCGGCCTGATCGATGCCGGAGTCCTCAAGCGCGAAGTCGATGGCGTGATGCTGCACGGCGCTTTTTTCCTGGGGCCGAAGTCGCTCTATCGCGCGCTGCGCGAGATGCCGGCCGAACAACTTGTGCGGGTCCAGATGATGCCGGTGTCCTTCACCAACCAGCTCCATGGCGAGGAAGATGCCAAGCGCCGCGCCCGCGTCGATGCGCGCTTCGTCAACACCGCGATGATGGCGACGCTGATGGGCGCTGCGGTTTCCGACGGCCTGGAAAACGGCCAGGTCGTGAGCGGCGTCGGCGGCCAGTACAATTTCGTGGCGCAGGCATTTGCGCTTCATGGCGCTCGGTCGATCCTCGCGTTGGAGGCGACACGGCAGGCGGGCGCGAAGACGCAGTCCAACATCCGCTGGAGCTACGCCCACCAGACTATCCCGCGGCACCTGCGCGACGTGTTCGTCACCGAATATGGCGTCGCCGACGTCAGGGGAAAATCGGACGCCGAGACCATCGCGGCGATGCTGCAGATCACGGACTCGCGCTTCCAGGATGAGCTTGCGAAGATGGCCAAGGATGCCGGCAAGCTGGCGAAGGGTTTCGAGATCCCGCGCGCCTGTCGCGAGAATTTCCCGGAGCGGATCACGCAGGCCTTGAAGCCCGCGCGCGAAGCCGGGCTGCTGCCGTCATTCCCGTTCGGCACGGACTTTACCGAGGTCGAGCAACGGCTGATTCCGGCCCTGCAACTGCTTCGCGACGCGCAGCGGACCCGGCTGCCTCTGCCCGGATTGCTGTGGCAGGGGATGACGCAGCCGCCGGACGCCGGTGCCCTCGAATGCCTGGCGCGGCTCGGGCTCGACCGCCCGAAGTCCTTTGCCGAGCGCGGCTATCGCGCGCTGGTCAATGCGGCGCTGGCGCGGAGTGGAAGTAAGGAATGACTATGACCACCGGCATTCACCATGTCACGCTGATCACGGGCCGCGTGCAGGCGAATGTCGATTTCTATGCCGGCTTTCTTGGCTTGCGTCTGGTGAAGCGCACGGGCGGGTATGAAGACAGCACGCAACTCCACCTCTTCTACGGCGACGCGGCAGGCTCCCCCGGCACGCTGGTGACTTTTCTCGTCTGGGAGGACGGTGCCCGAGGCCGGGTGGGTAACGGCCAGGTCGCGGAGATGGCGTTCGCCGTCCCCGCTGCGAGCATAGGCGCGTGGCTGACCCGCGCGATAGAGCATCGCGTGCCAGTCGAGCGTCCGGTGCGCGAGTTCGATGAGTCAGTTCTGCGGTTGAAAGATCCCGACGGGATGATCGTCAAGCTGGTCGGAGTCGACCTGCCGGCATCGAGACCCTGGGGTGATGCGGCGAGCGCGATCAGAAGACTGCGCGCGGTTACCATCCTGACGGACAAACCCGACGAGACGGCGGCCTTCGTCGCCCGGTTCGGGTATCGGCCTGGTCCCGTGCCGGCGAACATTCGGCGCATGAACTCGGACACCGACGCCATCGATATCCGGGACGCGACGGGATACGTCCCCGGCATTCCGGGCACAGGCACGGCCGATCATGTCGCCTTCCGCGCGCCGGATGTGGCGGCTGTCCGGGCCGCCGAGACCGAGCTATCGCGGATCGACGCCTCGCCGACCAGCTTTCATGATCGGAAGTATTTCACCTCGCTCTATGTGCGGGAGCCGGGCGGAACATTGATGGAACTGGCGACGGACGGTCCGGGCCTTACCGTCGACGAACCTCTGGAGCGCCTGGGGGAGATCCTGTTCGTGCCGCCGGTTGATGCGGACCGTGCCGAGGACGTGCGGGTGATGCTGCCGCAATTTGCTTTGCCGGGAGAGGAGCGGCTGCCGTTGCGAGACCTGCCTTTTGTCCATCGTTTCCATGTTCCGGACGATCCTGACGGCAGCACGATCGTCCTGTTGCATGGCACGGGCGGGAACGAAGCCGATCTGATGCCGCTGGCGCACCGGATCGCCCCCCGTGCAACGCTGCTCGGCCTGCGCGGGCGCAGCCATGAGGAGGGCGTGGCGCGATGGTTTCGCCGCCTGGCCATGACGACCTTCGATCAGGCGGATATAAGGTCGGAGGCCGAAGCCTTCGCCGCCTTCGTTGAGGGCGCGATTGCAGGCTACGGGCTGGATCGCGCCCGGATGACCTTCCTCGGCTATTCGAATGGCGCGAACTTCGCTGCTGCCGTCATGGCTCTGTATCCCGGCCTGATCCGCCGTGCGATCCTGATACGTGCGATGCTGGCGCTCGAGGAGATGACCGAGCCGGACCTGACCGGTGCCGAGGTTCTCATGCTGACCGGCATCCGCGATCCCTACGGTCAGAATGCTCCCGCACTCGAGGCCTGGCTGCGGTCTGCAGGCGTGGACCTGGATGCTCGCCGGATCGGGGCCGGGCACGATTTGACGGCGGACGATGTCGCGGCCGCGAAAGCCTGGCTGCAACGACGCGCGTCGTCATTTCCTATCGCCTGACGTCCGGCTTACGGCCGGTCTGTTTCGGGGAGGAATAAGCGGCTCCGGTCTCGGCGCGACAAGCAGCTTGTCGCCTCCTGCCAGCATTCCCTCTTGTGCTTGCACGTCGAGACGTTCGCTGTCGCGCCGGCGCACATCGTTCGTGACCTCGCTCACGTCGAGCGCAGTCATCCCGAGCGCCCTCAGTCCCGCACCGCCGAACACGAGCGCCGACTCGAAGATCTCGCGGATCTCGTAATCGATACCTTTCTTGCGCAGCTTGATCGAATGCCCGCGGTCGTAGGAGCGCGCAAGCAGGCGGCACGATGGAAAATGCTTGCTCACCAGTTCGACGATGCGATCGGTGACGCCCGGATCGTCGACACAGACCATGACCATGTCGGTAGTCTCGGCGCCGGACTGGCGCAGAATGTCGAGCCGTGCGCCATCTCCGAAATAGACCTTGAAGCCGAACCGTCCGGCCTCCCGGATGCGATCGGGATCGCTGTCGATGAGCGAGACATCGATGCCTTGCGCAAGCAGCATCTGCGAGGCGACCTGACCGAAGCGGCCGAAGCCGATCATGAGTACCCGGCCTTTCAGCCCCTCGGCTGCCTCGACGCCGTCCATCGAGACAGGCTCGTCCTTCAGCCAGCGATCGGCGGCAATCAGGATCAGGGGCGTGAGCGCCATCGACAGAATGATGACGCTCGAAAAGACAGCGTTTTCCGCGGCCCCGATCACGCCGCCGCCGACGGCCGCCGAATAGAGCACGAAAGCGAACTCGCCTCCTTGCGCGAACAGCGAAACCCGGCGCAGTGCCTGGATGTTGGCCGCTCCGAAGATCCTGGCTACGGCATAGATGCCCGCCGACTTCGCGACGATATAGGCAGCCAGCAGAGCGAGGATCATCCGCCAGTCCATCGCCACGACCGAAAGATCGAGGGACATGCCGACCGCCAGGAAGAACAGGCCCATCAGCAGGCCCTTGAAAGGCTCGATGTCGGTCTCGATCTGGCGGCGATAGCTCGACCGCGACAGCATCACGCCAGCAAGGAAAGCGCCCATCGCCATTGAAAGGCCGCCCTTCTCCATCAGCAGGGCCGATCCCAGGACCACGAGGAGCGCGCCCGCGGTCAGCACCTCGGTGTTGCGGGCGCGGGCGAGGAGCGCGAAAAAGGGATCGAGCAGCCAGCGCCCGGCTGCGATGATGAGCGCGATCGCCCCAAGCGCGACAACGATTGCGGTCAGGTCGACGCCGCCTGCTTGACCTCCGGCGACGGGGGCGCTCATGAACGCGACGATTGCCAGCAGCGGCACGATCATCAGATCCTCGAGAAGCAGGATCGAGACCGCCTGCTGGCCCTGGCCGCTGGCAAGCTCGCCGCGCTCCCTGAGGATCGACATGATCACGGCGGTCGAGGACAGAACGAAGCCGGAGCCCGCAATGAAAGCCGCTGCGGCGGGCAACCCAAGGAGCATCCCGGCTCCTGTCAAAAGCGCAATGCAGAGCAAGACTTGAGCGAGGCCGAGGCCGAAGATCTGGGTCCGCAATGCCCACAGCTTCTGCGGGCGCATTTCAACGCCGATCAGGAACAGGAACATGACGACGCCGAGTTCGGAGAAGTGCAGGATGGTCGAGGGTTCGGTGAAGATCCCGAGCACGGACGGTCCAACCAGAAGACCGCCGGCGAAATAGCCAAGGACCGAACCGAGCCCGATCCTGCGAAAAAGAGGCACCGCGATGACTGCCGAGCCAAGGAGGACGACGACCGGTCCGAGCGTCTGCGTAATGCCTGCTTCTGCCATGTTATCCCGCGTGCGTTGTTTTCGTCCCTGTCGTAGCACGACAAGAAGCCCCCCGGTGCCTTCGCATCCGGAGGGCTTCCCCTTGGTCGAGCGACCTCAGTCCCGTTTCAATGGATGTTGTTTTCGCAGGGACGACGGGGAGACGGGGTGCCTCCTACCTGTTCTTGTTCACCGGCTTGCGCTTCTCGATGAACGCGGCCATGCCTTCGGAGCGGTCTTCCAGCGCAAACGTCGAGTGGAACAGATTGCGCTCGACATTCATGCCTTCCGACAGCGGCGTCTCGAACGCGCGGTTGATGGCTTCCTTGGCCATCGCGGCCGCAGGGCGCGACATCGATGCGATCTTTTCCGCCGCCGCCAGCGCCTCTTCCATCAGTCTGTCCACCGGCACGACACGGCTGACGAGGCCGGAGCGCTCGGCCTCCGCGGCATCCATCATGCGTCCGGTGAGACAGAGATCCATCGCCTTGGACTTACCGATCGCACGCGTCAGCCGCTGGGTGCCGCCGATGCCCGGGATGGTGCCGAGCGTGATTTCCGGCTGGCCGAATTTCGCGGTGTCGGATGCGATGATGATGTCGCACATCATGGCGAGTTCGCAGCCACCGCCCAGCGCATAGCCGCTGACCGCGGCAATTGTCGGCTTGCGGCAGGCAGCGACGCGGCCGCCCCCGATCGCGGCGAAATCGCTGGAGAACATGTCGATGAAGGATTTCGGCTGCATCTCCTTGATGTCGGCGCCGGCGGCGAATGCCTTCTCGCTGCCGGTGAGCAGGATGCAACCGATCTTGTCGTCGGCCTCGAGATCATCGACGGCGGCGGCGATTTCGCGAAACACGCCGAACGACAACGCGTTGAGCATTTTCGGGCGGTTCAGCGTGATGATGCCGACCGCTCCCTTGCTCTCGACAATGATGTATTCGAACGTCGACATGATGTACCCCGCCTGGCCGATTTGACGGGCAATGTGCCCGCTGACGCGATCGGCTTCAAGTGGGGTGAGGTGATGCCGGACGCAGCGAAACCGCGTCCGGTGCGCGGCACTCAGGCCATGAACATGCGCGCCGCGGACGCCATCGTCAGCAGGGTGCCGAAGGCAATGAAGATCTTTCCGATCAGCGAGGTCTTGTCCAGGCTGTCGCTGCCCGAGACCTGAGCGGGGTTTTCCTGCTGCGCCGGCTTGGCCTGTCCCATCGCAACCGTCTGCGATTCGGCCGCCTGCGAGGCATCCGTCTGGGAGGCCGCCATCGGGGAGGCTGCCGTCTGGGAGGACTGGCTCTCCTGCAGGACCTTGTCGACATCGTTGAGCTGATCCGGAGCGGTCACCGCCGCACCTTCGGCCGGAGCCTGCCCGTCAGCCTGATTGTCCGCAGCCGCCAGCATCGTGTTGGCTTTCGCCGCCATTGCCTGCGACATCGCCTGGGCGCTGTCCCCGATGTTGGCCTGCGCCGCATCGGCCGAATTCATCTGCGCGTTGGCGTTGGCGACCGATTCCGACAACGCGGGTCGGGAACCTGCATCGGCGCCGGCCTTTTCCGCGGCCTTTCCGGTCTCGGCGGATTTGGAGGCCGTTCGCGAATGTTTGCGATGGGCGTGGCGCTTTTTCTTCAGGTATCGCGAACTGGATTTGGTGGACTTTTCTGCAGTCGCGCTCTCCGATTTCGAGGCGGCGGCGTCTTCGCTGCCTGCCGCCGTCACCGGCGATGGCCCAGCGATGGATACGAAGAGCCCTGCAGCTAACATCAGGGCCCCGGCCGCGCTGGCTTTGACCTTCATGTGGAATCTCCCCATTTGCCCGCCGCCCGGAGCGGAGAAGAGACCGCGCTGCGTGTCCTCAGCGCGGCAGAAAGAGGGAATTCTCGTGCAGCACCTGGCAAAAGCAGGGCAATTTCGCTTTATGGAGGAACCGCTTGCGGCGTTTGTCCGCGACGCGGAGTTTCGCGGGTCGGGGCGAAGGGATGCCAGTCCGCTCAATCGATGTTATGAGCCTGCCGTTTTGGCGCAACGGCCATCCTGATCGAAGGCCAAGCCCACGGGATCTGGCAGATCGGGATGTCATTCACGACTTCGTGATCTTGGCGTCCTGACGTAACAAATTGATGGGTCGACCGAATTGCTGGGTAGGAGCGCGGGTGCGCGAGCGGGATGACGAATGGACCGGCCTGATGCGGTCGGCCATTGCAGGAAACAGTGCGGCGTACCATCGCCTGCTCAAATCGGTCGCGCCGGTGCTCCGGGCGGCGGCGCGCCGCGGTTTGGCGCGCGCAGGGCAACCGGTCGATCAAGCCGAGGACATCGTGCAGGACATTTTGCTGGCGGTCCATTTGAAGCGGCACACCTGGGACGTCAGCGCCCCGTTTGCCCCGTGGCTGTTTGCGATCGCCCGCAACAAGCTGATCGACGCGCTGCGCCGCCGTGGCCGGCGTATTTTCGTCGATATAGACGATTTCGCGGAGACGCTTCCTGGCGAAACGCCCGCCGAGACGGCGTCGGCGAGTGAGGTCGCGGCCCAGCTTCAGACGCTGCCGGCCCGGCAGCGCGACGTGCTGCAGTCGATCGCGGTCGACAGCGCCTCGATCAAGGATACCGCTGCAAAATTTTCGATGAGCGAAGGCGCGGTGCGGGTGGCGCTGCATCGCGGGCTGGCCAGCCTGACGGCGAAGTTACGGGAACGGTGAGAATGGATACCGATCGTCTCATTCGAACGCTGGCCGCCGACAACGGCCACCGTGCGCGGCCGGTGGGATATGCGCTGATGCTGGCGCTGCTGGCGGCTGCGCCGGTCTCGCTTCTGATGTTCTTCACCGAACTCGGCGTCAGGCCCGACGTGATGACGGCGATGCGCAATCCGTTCTTCGATCTGAAATTGGCGGTGACGCTGGCGCTGGCGATTTCGGCTATCGTGGTCAGTCTGCATCTTTCCCGGCCCGAAGCCTCGCTTCGCGGTTTTGGCTGGCTGCTCGTGATCCCGGCCGGGCTTTTGACCGCGGGAATCGGTGGCGAGATGATGTTGCCGCAGCGGCTGCCGATGATGACGCGGCTGGTCGGCAAGAATTCGTGGGTTTGCGTGACGGCGATCCCGCTTTTGTCGCTGCCGATCCTGGCCGGCGCGCTGCTGGGTTTGCGCCACGGGGCGCCGTCGCGGCCGGCAGTCGCCGGCGCCGTCGCCGGGTTGTTGTCGGCGGGGCTGGCGGCGACGCTCTACGCGTCGCATTGCACGGACGATTCACCGCTGTTCGTGGCGACCTGGTACACGCTGGCGACGGCGCTGGTGACCGCGATCGGCGCGCTCGCCGGATCGAAGCTGCTGAAATACTAGAGCGTCGGTTCTGATTGAATCAGAAGCGAAGCTCTAGGTTCTTGTTTTGACGCATTTTCTTCACGCGAGCCGGTTTCCACTTCGCTTGAAAACGCTTTAGTTCATCACGTCACCGGCGCGTTCTGCTGCATGCGATGGAAGCGCAGCACCTGCTGTGCGGTCGTCGGCCGGAGCCGCTCGTAGGTTTCCTTGCAGGCGGCGATGTCGGTCGGATCCCCGCCGGCCAGTTCATCGCGCATGTTGATGATCGTCCTGACGGTCGGCCACGAAAGTCCTGCGACCTTGGCCAGGATCATCACGCCTTCGGCCCGGCTTTCGATCATCATGTTTTCGGCGATCGCCACCGGCATGTTGGCCATCGCCGCGATCGACGCGTTGGCTTCGTCGAATTTCCCGGCCTCGGCAAACGACGCCAACTGGGATTCGTCGAGCCGGCCGTCCTCATACAGCGACTTGATCAGGGCATGGGCGATTTCGGTATTCCCTGTCATCGTCGAGGTTGCCGAGCGCGCGCGCCGCGTTGCCTCCTTGACGGCGGTAGGCACCCGGGTTGCCTGCTGCGGGTCGGCGGCCTCCAGGCGCTGCCGCACCGTGTCGGATGCCTTGGCGAGCAGTTTCAGGTAGAGATGCCGCGGCATGGCCGGGCGCTGGCCGATGCACATCGTGAGGCTGTCGTCGCCTTCCGCGCGGCTGACCAGGCGGGTGAAACCGCGCTCGGTGAACTCCGCGCCGGGATTGTTGACGGTGCTCTGGACCACCTCGTCATTGCCGCGCTGGACCAGCACGTCGGTGACGGCGCCGCTCAGCACCCTTCGCGTCGAAATCGCCATCAAATGCGCCTGGCTCTTGCTGCGGGCGTTCTCGATCAGGGTCTTGTCGTCGAGCCGGCTGGATTGCGACAGCACCGGGCCCGCTACCTCGATGATGTCGTCGAAGGCGAGCGCGCGGATGGTGAGCGGCGGCGCGGTGTCGATCGGGGCAAGACGGTTGGCGAGCAACGCCCTGGCCGAAGTTTCGATGTGATCGATCAGGTACTGGAAGACATCGTCGAACAGCCCGATCTGTTCGTCGGAATAGTCGATCGCGCCGTTGATGAAGAGATCGGTCACCCGCCGCAGGGTCTCGACCCGGCGGGCGACGGTTCCATGCGCCAGTGTGCTCTGCAATTCGTCGAGCAGGTGTCCGGGATAAACGGCTGTTTTCGAACTCATGGCTCTGTCCTGGAGAAAGAACCGGCGGTGGATTCTCCGCCACCGGGACTGGAAAATGAAAAATGCTGGATCAGGCGCTGGCGATGCGGTTGCGTCCCTGCGCCTTGGCTGCGTAGAGCGCGCGGTCGGCGCGCGCGAGGAGTATGTCTGACGTTTCGTTCGGCTTCAGCATTGCAATGCCGGCGGACATCGTCACCTTCATGCCCGGCGAGAATGCGCTCCATTCGAGATCGGCGACGATCGCACGCAGCCGGTCGAGCGCCCGCGCCGCGCTGCTCGTATCCATGTCGGGCAGTACCAGCAGGAATTCCTCGCCGCCGTAGCGGCCGAACCGGTCGACGCTGCGGATGTTGGCGAACATGGTGATGGAAAAGGTTCGGAGCACCTCGTCGCCGGTCGGGTGGCCGTAGGCGTCGTTGATGCGCTTGAACCAGTCGAGATCGATCAGCGCGACGGAGCAGGGCGATCCGCTGCGTTCGGCGCGGGCGATTTCCTCCTCCAGCATCCGCATGATGCTGCGGCGGTTGGAGGCCCCTGTCAGTTCGTCCAGTTCGGCAAGTTCCTCGATCCGCTTGTAGGCTGCCTTGAGCTCGAAGCTGCGGTCGTAGAGCATCTTGCGCATCGCGCTGCCGTACTGTCCCACGAAGGCGCATTGGCCGATCGTGAGAACGTATGAGAGCATCGCGGCGACCCGCTCGGTCGGAGTGGCGATCGGCAAGCCGATCGGCGTGCTGGTGAACAGAAAGATCGGCGCCAGCCCTATCATGGTGAGCGTCCAGGCGATGATGGCCTGGCGGGAGGTCATCCGCAGCGCGCCGAATCCGAAAATCAGGAACACGACGCTGAGGAAGGCAAAGCCGATCTCGGGTGCCGCCAGCAGGAAGCAAAGCTGGATCGCGACGTGGCCGCCAACCTGGTAGATGGTGAGGTAGTGATCCTCGAACCTGTCGTTGAAACAGGCCTCCGACAGCACAACGAAGACCGAAACCAGTCCAACGCCGGCCAGGAAATAGGCCGACGGAATGATCATCGGAACGGTGCCGGCGTAACAATAGACCAGCAGGACCAGGGTGATGAGGGAATAGCTGACGGCCTGCACCGCCAGCATCTGGCGGCGCTGGCCGGTCCGGCGCTTCAACAGCTCCGGCGACAGCGGAACAACGTGCGCCACTGCACTGTTGGCGCCTTGCCCTTGAAGCAATGAAGCTGCGCTGCTGCTCATGTCCCGTCGCGAATGGAGGTTGCCAGACGAAACTTTAGGGAACAAAGCCTTTAGTTTTGGTATCTTTCGAAACCGATTCTGGCCCGTCAGGGTGCGGCCATTATGCTGTTTCGTAACGGAAATCTGCCAAATTCCGATAGTGCGGAACCCGTCCGGGAACTCCGATCCGGGTAGATGCTGTCTTGTTGGCCGGGCCTTGGTATGGTCGTACGGGCGGCGCGTTCTCCAGGAAAGTAATGCCGTAATATGATACCAGTTCCGAGACTTCGACCTTTCCGGCCGGCACAATTGCCGGGGCATGTCCCGTTGTGGGGTAGGTCACACATGCGCTTAGGGCATTGCCGTAATGTGAAGATTCTTGCCTTCCCCGTCGAACCGTCGGCCACCCCTCTCAGACCAACCTTGCGAGACGGCCATTGAGTGCGGCACAGGCGGCTTCAGACGAAATTCTGATCGCCCGGATCGCTCAAGGCGACCGGCTCGCCATGCAGGTGCTTTACGGAAGGCACCATGTCAGGGTGTTCCGTTTCGGGCTCCGGCTCGTAAGGGACGAACAGGTCGCGGAAGACCTCATCAGCGAGGTTTTTCTCGATGTGTGGCGTCAGGCCGGCAAGTTCGAAGGCCGATCCGCCGTTACCACCTGGCTGCTGGCGATTACGCGCTTCAAGGCCCTCTCGGCACTCAGGCGCCGCAAGGACGTTGGACTGGACGACGAGACCGCGAACGCGATCGAGGATACCTCCGACGATCCCGAAGTGGTGGCGCAGAAGAAGGATACGGGTGAAGCGTTGCGCAAGTGCCTGACGGCACTTTCGCCTGAGCATCGGGAGATCGTCGATCTCGTCTACTACCACGAGAAGTCCGTGGAAGAGGTGGCCGAAATCGTCGGTATTCCGGAGAACACCGTCAAAACGCGCCTGTTTTACGCGCGCAAGAAATTGGCCGAGTTGCTGCAGGCAGCCGGCATAGAGCGAGGTTGGCCATGATGGCGGCGAGCAGGCAAATGCTGGGTCGAGAGCCCAGCGAACTGGAGATGCTGTTGCCCTTTCATGCGGCTGGCACCTTGAGCGCGCGGGATGCGCGCCGCGTCGAGGACGCGCTCGCCGGCGATCCCGAACTCGCCCGGCAATATGCCGTCATCGGCGAGGAATATGCCGAGACGATCAGCCTGAACGAGAGCCTGGGGGCGCCGTCGGTGCGCGCCATGCAGAAACTGTTCGCTGCGATCGATGCCGAGCCGGTGCGCAAGCCGTCGGTTTCGGTGAACCTGTCCGCCCGCGTATCGGAATTCCTTGCAAAGCTTTCGCCGCGCACGCTGGCCTGGTCGGCCGGCGTTGGCGCCGTCGCGCTGCTGTTGCAGGCCGGCGTGATCGGCGCGGTGTTGATGAAGAGCCAGACCGCTTCGTTCGAGACCGCGTCGCTGAGCGTGAGCGAGCGGTCGTCGGGGCCCATCACCCGCAATCTCGCCAGCAGCGTTGCGCCGCCTCGGGCGCTGGTGCGGTTCGTGCCGGAGGCGCGCATCGCCGACATCACGGCGCTGCTCGACAAATATCAGGCGTCGATCGTCGGTAACGCCAATGGTGACATGTTCCGTCTTCAGTTCAAGGCGATGGGCAGGGACGACGCCGCAAGCCTGCTGAAGAAGCTGGAGGGCGAGAAGATCGTCAAGCTTGCGGTGGCAACGCCGTAAGCTGCGCCGTGCCCGGCAAGCTGAGGTCCCATGCTTCATGATGGCTCGAACTGGCGGATGAGGACGCGGCGCGGCGTATTGATCCTGTCAGCGGCGTTGTCGCTGGCGTTCGCAGCTTCCGCGGCTCACGCGCAAAGCATCATGCGCGCGCCCAATCTCAACGTCGGCTCACGGACACCGACCATCAATCCGAACATCGCGGCCCGCCCGAACCTGGGCGTCGATACCGTCGCGCGAACGCGCCCGGACCTTGGCGTACGGTCGACGCTCTCTGCCACACGGTTCCCGACCAACCCCGGCACGGCTTGTCGGTCCGCCTCTCGCGGCCCGGACGGCGAATGCCTGGTGACGTCGGCCGGCGGTGGCAAAGGTGACGGCAAGGGAGGCTCCGCCAGGAACCAGGCCAGGAAGGGGAAGGGCGGGGCCGACAAGGGCAGTTCGCAGGCCGCAGCCAACCCGCGCACCGTTCCGAACGAACTCGTCGCGGAGATCGACGGCTCGCTGTCTGCGGCCGAGGCCGATGCGCTGGCGCGCCGTCATGGCCTGGAGCGCATTGCGTCGGAAAATTTCCCGCTGCTCGGCGGCACCATCGGCCTGTTCCGGATCGTCGACCGCCGCCCGGTCGAGACGGTACGCCGTGAATTTGCCGCCGATGCCAGCGTGCGGTCGGTCCAGTCCAATTTCCGCTATTTCCTGCAGGATCAGAAAAAGGCCCCGGCCGAAGGCGATGCCGCGCAATACGCGGTCGCGCAGCTTCGGTTGCCGCAGGCCCACCAGTTGGTCCGCGGCATGAACGTCACCATTGCGGTGATCGATTCCGGCGTCGATGCCGGGCATCCCGAACTCGCCAATTCGGTTGCCGACAGTTTCGATGCGCTCGGGAGCAAGGAAGGCCCCCATGTCCACGGCACCGGGATTGCCGGGGCGATCGTCGCGCATGGCAGGCTGATGGGGAGCGCGCCGGAGGCGAGGCTGCTGGCGATCCGCGCGTTCGGCGCGGGCTCGAAAGGCGCGGAGAGCACGTCCTACGTCATCCTCAGGGGACTGAACTATGCCGCCGGGCATGGCGCCCAGATCATCAACATGAGCTTTGCCGGCCCGAGGGATCCGCTGCTCGAGCGTGGTATCGCCGCGACCGCGGCGAGGGGTATCCTGATGGTTGCCGCGGCCGGCAATGCCGGTGCCAAATCACCGCCGCTCTATCCGGCAGCCAATCCGAACGTCATCGCCGTGAGCGGCACCGATGCCCAGGAGAAGCTGTTTGCGGCCTCGAACCGCGGCAACCACATCGCCATTGCGGCTCCGGGCGCGGATATTTTCCTGCCCGCGCCAGACGACAAATACCAGATCACGTCGGGCACCTCGTTTTCCGCCGCCTATATCAGCGGCGTCGCGGCGCTGGTCATGGAGCGCAATCCTGCATTGAAGCCGACCGATGTTCGCGCGATCCTGATGAAAACTGCCCGCGACCTCGGCGCTCCCGGCCGCGACGACCTGTTCGGCGCGGGCAACGCCGATGCCTTCGCCGCGGTGACGGCGGCCGCCGCGCCGACCGTTCCGCTTGCTGCGGCGTCCGGCAAGCCCGCCGCAGAGAATGCCGCTTCTGCCGATAACTCTTCCGTGAGCCGCGCGCCGGACGACTTCACGCCGTCGATGGCAGCCGAAAAATCACCTGCAAATGCAGGCAGTAAGCCTGCGGCGCAGTGAATACCCGTCCCTGAACCGAAGGCTGAAAAAATCGCCGACCGCCTTGAACGTTCGGCAGGGTGTCGCGACTTACTAGATGTGGGAGCGGTAATTCCCCCCATTGGCTGTATTCGGCGCGAGCGCCCATCCACCCCAAGCGCCCCATATAGCTTTGACCCGTCCGGTTGTCCCCCCGGACGGGTCTTTCATTTCTGGCGCCGGTTTCTTGACCGTGTCTTCCAGGAGAAGCTTGCCGAGCCGTCTTTGCTTGTCGTTGCGGGCACGCACTGGACAACGGCGAAGTTTTCCACAGAATATCCATATTGTATTCGACTGATTCGTCCCGGTTGCGTCTGCGTCCGTCTCTCTCATTGGGGCTGATTAATGACACACCGAGACGTGGCCTTGGGCCGCGAGATCGTCGCGCGCTGGTGCAATCTGGCCGAGCGTCGGCTGGAATATCTTACCGAACTCTGGGAAACCGGACGCTGGCGCCGCTTTCATAGCGAGCTTCAGTTCCTGCAAAACATCCAGGAAGCCAAGGCTGCCGTCGAAACCTGGCGTGGCCTGTTGCGCCGTGAAGCTTCCCTCGACAACAACTCGGTCGATCTGGCCTGGCTTGGCCGCCGCCGATCGACGCCGCTGCCGTTGACGCCGCTGCCGCGCGATGAAGGGTTCCAGCAACCGGTTGCCCGCGCTCAACCGCTGCCGCAGCCGGCGCCCGCGCCGAAGGCTGTTGTGTCGCCGCGCGCCGCTGCTGCCGATATTCCGGCCGCGGTGGAGCGTCCCCTTGTGGCTGAACAGGCGCCCGCGCCCAGCGCGGCCGTCGTCCATCAAATGCCGTTGCCGGCCCGCAGGGTGGAGGTGACGAAGGAGCGCTATCCCCTGCTGCGCAATGCGATGTAGCGGAGCGTTTTCGAGCGAAGTGGATACCGGTTCGCGTAAAGAAAACGCGTCAAACAAAAAACCAGAGCCTTACCGGTTTTGATCAAGTCAGAACCGGTAAGGCTCTGCCGGGAAGACTACCGCCGAACCGCGTTGCCGCCGACCACCACCTGCGCGTAGCGCCGCGCGCCATCGGCAGCGAGATCGGTCGTGATGGTGCGGGCGTGATCGAGCCCGACCACGGCGCCGCGCGGGGTTTCCGAAATCATGTTGTTGTTGACCAGCGCCGTTCCGGCGCCGGGCATCACCGAGACGCCGATGCCGACAAAGGCCTTGCGGATCACGTTGCCCGTGATGGCGACGTCGCGCAGATATTTGCCCCAGCCGGCGATGATCCCGAACGAGGGCGCGTTTTCGATAACGTTGCCGGTGACGGAAGTATCCGCCTCGACATAGATGCCGATCCCGGCGTCGTCGTCCGGCGCGGTGCCGATCGGACGCTTCGGCAACAGATTGCGGATGATGTTTCCCTGCACGACCGCGATCCGCCCGCCCTCGTTGAAGTTGCAGACGGAGACGCCGACGGCGGCGCCGTCGACGGTGTTGTTGGCGATGACCGCGCCTTCGAACGCGAACTCCGAATAGAGCGCGACCTCGCGGACATTGCTGACGCTGTTGCCTGATATCTGGATGTTGGACGCCGAATTGCCGCGCACCGCGGAGTAATCGCAATTCCTGATCCGGTTGCCGCTGACGATCACATTGCCGGCGCGGTAGGCATTGATGGCGTTGCCGTACTGACCGGAGCCGCCGGGTCCGGCCTTGATGTCCTCGATGCGGTTGTCGAGCACCAGCGTGCCGTCATCGCCGATCGAGGTGCGCAGGATCTCGATGCCGTTGTCGTTGGTGTCGATGATGGTGTTGCGCGCCACGATCAGGCCCTGCGCGTCGAACGACACCACCGCCGTGGTCGCAATCTTCGTGAAGATGTTGCCGGAGATATCGCCGGACACCTGCTCGAGCCAGACGCCGTTACCGCCGCTGGCGGTGATTTCGCAGTCGGCAATGCGGACGTCGCGACCGCCGAGGCAATGGACCAGACCGCGGCGCTGCGGCAGGGCAATGCCGCCGCCATCGAGCGTGAGGCCGCTGAGGCCGATGCTGCTGGCACCTTCACCCTGAAGCATGGAAGCGCCGCCAGTGAAGACGAGCCTGGTCGCGCCGCGTACGCCGACCAGTTGCGTGCCGCTTTCAAGCCGAAGCATACCGGTGCGATAGATGCCCGGCGGCAACGCCAGCGGCACCTGCGCACGCGCGGCTTCATCAATCGCCCGCTGCAGTTTTGTGGTTTGATCGTCGGAACTGCCGGGGCGCACGCCATATTGCGTGACGTCGCGGCCGAGCGTGGAGGTGAGGGGAGCGGCGCGCGCGGCATCGGGCGACATCGCCAGCGCACCGGCAACGCCGACGGCGGATGCTCCAATGAGGCGGCGGCGATCCATGTTCATGTCAATGATCCTCGCGCAATGCGTGTCGTGCACTCGCGTTCCCCATACGTATCGCGCAAATGCTGTCAGGCATGATGAATACGGG
Organism: Pseudomonadota bacterium; assembly: GCA_023422775.1. Taxonomy (GTDB): domain Bacteria; phylum Pseudomonadota; class Alphaproteobacteria; order Rhizobiales; family Xanthobacteraceae; genus Bradyrhizobium. The sequence goes on along the minus strand of JAFAGM010000031.1, from coordinate 40,703 downwards.
GAGGGAACGCCGCGATTGTTGGGGGTAGGGTTAACGGTGCGTGCGCCCGTTGCGCGGGCACCAGCACTAGCTAGCCCCTCATGGTGAGGAGGCGCTTTAGCGCCGTCTCCAACCATGAGGCCCGGCTGGTGCCATTCATCCTTCGAGACGCTTGCTGCGCAAGCTCCTCAGGATGAGGTCAGACACCGGTTGGTATGGCACGCTTCTATCCTTCTACGAAACTCGCCGCGCCAGCCGCACCATCTCGATGAGCATCGCTTCGCCCGCATCGACCAGTTCGTCCAGCGTGATCCGCGGAAAACCCTTGCGTCTCACGGCGCCGCCGCGCGCCAGCGGCGGGATGTGGATGAAGGCGGCGAGGCGTGGGCCGTTGTCGCCAGCGACGGCCTCGATCGCGCGCCAGCTCAGATAGTTGCAGAGATAGCTTCCGGCATCGCGCGAGGTGCGTGCATCGATGCCGGTGGCTCTCGCAGCACGCAGCAGTTTTGCAGTATGGGGGCCGAATCTCCGGGCATCGGCGCCGTCGGCGATCGATCCCTTGCGCGAACGGGTTTGCGCGGCGTCGGGCCACAGCATGGTGACGGCGTTGCGGGCGCGGGTTTCGATTCGGACATAGCCGGTGCGGCCGGCAAGTCCGAACATCAGCAGCGCGTGCGGCTTGTATTCTGCCAGCGCCAGCGGCAGCTCGCGGTCGACCGCCTGATAGGTCACCGGAAAGATGTGGCTCGACAGTTCGACCTCGCCGAGCGCGGGGCGGCGCAGCCGCGCCAGCCGCGCCACCAGCGGCTGCGTCGGATTGTAGGGCGCGCCGGGAAACGGACCGAAGCCGGTGATGAGAATGCGAATCCTGTCGCTCACTTGCCTGACCCTATCGTCATGCCCGCGCAGGCGGGCATCCAGTATGCACCGGCCCCAGCGTGATTCAAAACTGCCTCCTGCGGTTACTGGATCGTCCGCCCCAGTGCGCAATTGCGCACAAGGCGGACGATGACGGCTAGCGCAACCATTCCGCGATCTGTTCGGCGGCGACCGCCGGCGTGATGCGGCCTTCCGCGACGTCGGCCTCGGTCTTCTTGACCCTGGCGCGGATCGCGGGATCGGCGCGCAGCCGCGACATCATCCGCTGCTCCAGCATCGACCACATCCATTTCACCTGCTGCTCGCGCCGCCGCGCGGCAAAATCGCCCGAGGCATTCATGGCGGTGCGGTGATCGAGAATCTTCTGCCACAGCGCGTCCATGCCGGTGCCGGTCAGCGCCGAATAGGTCAGCACCGGCGGATGCCAGTGTTCCGAGCGGGGCGTGAGAATATGCAGCGCGCCGCGATACTCGGCCGCCGCCAGGTTGGCGCGCTTGACGTTGTCGCCATCGGCCTTGTTGATCGCGATCATGTCGGCGAGTTCGACCAGTCCCTTCTTGATGCCCTGCAATTCGTCGCCGGCGCCGGGCAGCATCAACGCGAGGAAGAAATCGGTCATGTCGCAGACCGCGGTCTCGGACTGGCCGATGCCGACGGTTTCCACCAGCACCACGTCGAAGCCTGCCGCCTCGCACAACAGCATCGCCTCGCGGGTCTTGGCCGCGACCCCGCCGAGCGTGCCCGATGACGGGGATGGCCGGACGAAGGCGCTTTCAGAGTTCGCCAGATGCGCCATCCGCGTCTTGTCGCCGAGGATGGAGCCGCCGGTACGGGCCGAGGAGGGGTCCACCGCCAGCACCGCAACCCTGTGTCCGCGCTCGATCAGGAACATGCCGAGCGCGTCGATGGTGGTGGACTTGCCGACCCCGGGCGAGCCGGTGATGCCGACGCGGATCGCCTTGCCGGTGTCGGGCAGCAGTGCCTGCACCAGTTCGCGTGCCGCGGCCTGGTGATCGGAGCGCCGGCTTTCGATCAGCGTGATCGCGCGCGCCAGCGCCGCGCGCTGGCCGGCGCGGAGATCCTTGGCGAGTTTCCTGATATCGGGAGAGGGATTCTTCGGCAGGGTCATGCCCTGCTTTACAACGGCCGCGCCGGGCAGGCGAGGGGGGCGCGGCCTCGAGTTTAGCGGGATGTTGCGGCCGTGGCGGTCGACGCCGGCTTGAACCGCCGCCATCCCCAGAGCAGCACCGGCCAGATCAGCGCGCCGATCGCCATGGCCGCCAGGATCGCCGCGATCGGCCGCTCGAAGAACGGCAGTACGCTGCCGTCGGACTTGATCAGCGAGGTCACGAAACTCTGCTCGATCATGGTGCCCATCACGATGCCGAGCACCATCGCGGCGACCGGGTAGCCGTTTTCTTCCATGACGTAGCCGATGATCCCGAAGGCTGCGACGGTGACGACGCCGAACATGTTGTTGCCGATCGCGAACGAGCCGACGGCGCAGCACAGCATGATGACAGGCATGACGCTGGAACGCGGCGCGCGCAGCACGTAGCTCGCCAGGCGGATCATGATGATGCCGAGCGGGATCATGATGATGTTGGCGATGATGAACATCAGGTAGATCGCATACATGCTCGACGCCTTCTCGGTGAACAGCGTCGGTCCGGGGTTGAGCCCCTTCATGTAGAGCACGCCGATCGCGATCGCCGCGATGGTGTCGCCGGGAATGCCGAACAGCAGCGACGGCACCCAGCCGGATGCAATGCTGGCGTTGTTGCTGGCGCCGGCTTCGACGAGGCCCTCGACGTGGCCGGTGCCGAACTTCTCGGGCTCCTTGGAGAAGCGCTTGGACATCGCGTAGCTGACCCAGGCGGCCATGTCGGCGCCGGCGCCCGGCAGCACGCCGATGATGATGCCGATGATGTTCCCGCGCGTCATTTGCCAGTGGTATATTTTGGTGAGCCTCCACTGGCCCGCCATGATGCTCCCGAACCTGCGCTTCGGGATCGGCGGCGGCTCCGGCGTCAGCATCGCGCGCATCACCTGCGCCACGGCGAACACGCCGACCAGCGCCGGGATCGGCTCGATGCCGCCGAACAGGTCGGTCACTCCGAACGTGAAACGCGGCACGCCGCCCGGATTCTCTATGCCGACGCAGGCGACGAGCAGGCCGATGAACATGCTGGCGATGGCCTTCACCGGCGAGGAGCGCGCAACCAGCGTCGCGCACATCAGGCCGAGCAATGCCAGCCAGAAATATTCGAAGGTCGAGAACGACAGCGCGATTTCGGCGAGCGGCGGCGCGAGGATCATCAGCGAGAGCGTGCCCGCGATGCCGCCGACGGCGGAGAACCAGACGCCGGCGCCGAGCGCCAGTTCCGCCTCGCCCTTCCGCGTCATCGCATAAGCTTCGTCCGCATAGGCTGCCGAGGCGGGGGTGCCGGGAATCCGCAGCAGCGCGCCCGGAATGTCGCCGGAGAAGATCGCCATCGTGGATGCCGCGACGATGGTCGCGATCGCGGCGATCGGCGACAGGTAGAAGGTGACGGGGACCAATAGCGCCGTCGCCATCGTTGCGGACAGCCCGGGCAGCGATCCGATGACGAGGCCATAGACCGATGCCGCGAACATCGCGACGATGACTTCCCAGGTGGAAATGAGCGCGAACGCCTCAAACAGGGTGTTGAGCATCGGTCACCACGGCATCGGCAGCAGCCCGGCCGGGAGCGGCACGCGCAGCAATTTACTGAAGATCAGGTGGATGGCGATCGGCGCCAGTACGGCCAGCGGCAGCGAAAGCTTCGGCCGCGCCCCGAGCGCGGTCGACGTGACGAAAACGATCAGCCCCGCCGTGATGATGAAGCCGAGCCGTTCGGCCACCGCCACGTAGAACAGCAGCAGCGCCGGCGGCAGCAGGGCGCGCAAGCCATAGAGCCTGCTAGGTGGCGGCTTCTTCGCCTGCTCGCCCTCCACCGGGATAAGTTCCTCTTCCTCCTCGAAGGAGTGACCGATCCCGAACGCGATCGCGAGCCCGCAGAGCGCAAGGCCCGTTCCGATCACGAGCGGGAAGACGTTGGGGCCGACCGGCTGGCCAGGCACCGGCGGCAGCAGCCAGCCGCCATAGGCGGCGGCCGCGCCGAGGCCAACGAGAAACAATCCCGTGACGCGATCGGGTAGACGCATGGACCGGCTCCGCAGATTCCGACGATGTGGGTCGATCAGGTCTTGGAGAGACCGGCGGCCTTCATCGCAACACCCATCTGGGCGTCACCCTTGTCCATGAACGTAGCGAATTCGGCGGCGTCACCCCACACGGTGCCGAAACCACGGTTGCTCATGAACTCCTTGAACTCCTTGGAGTCGTAGACCTTCTTCAGCGACGCGGTCAGCTTCGCCGAGACGTCGGCCGGAATGCCCTTGGGGCCGGCAATGCCGCGCCAGGCGCCGGTCGAATAGTCGATGCCCATGGCTTCCTTCAGCGTCGGCACGTTGGGGAAGGCGGGATTGCGGGCATTCGCCATCAAGGCGAGGCTGCGCGCCTTGCCGGCCTCGATGATCGCGCGCGCTTCCGGCACCGAGCAGGTCGTGAGGTCGAGACCGCCGGCCGCGAGATCCTGCATCGCGGGCGCGGCGCCGTTCGAGGGCACCCAGGCCACCTGGTTCGGCGCCAATCCCATTGCCTGCATCCAGCCGACCAGCGCCAGATGCCAGATGCCGCCCTGGCCGGTGCCGGAGGCCTTCATCTTGCCGGCGGGCGCGGCCTTGATCGCGTCGGCCAGTTCCTTGACGGTCTTGTAGGGCGAACTGGAGGAGACCTGGATGCCGGGCGGGTCCTCGTTCATGAGCCCGAGCGGCGTGTAGCTCTTCGGCGTCAGTTCGGTGAGTCCCTGCCAGTGCATCATCGAGATTTCGACCGTCAGCATGCCGATGGTGTAGCCATCGGGCTGCGCTGTCGCGATCGCGGAATGGCCGACGACGCCGGAGCCGCCGGTGCGGTTGACCACGTTGAACGGCTGGCCGAGGTCCTTCTCCAGCAGCGCTGCCACGATGCGAGCGGTCGCATCCGTGCCGCCGCCGGCGCCCCATGGCACGATCACGGTCACCGGCCGCGCCGGATAGGCCTGCGCCGAAGCCGGCTTCAACCCAAAACCCGCGACGGCCGCTGCCGCGGCGGATGAAGCCGCAAATGCGCGGCGCGTAATTTTGGACATTGGTGATCCTCCCCTGCGGCGCCCGTGAGCCGGGCGCTCTTGTGATGTTGGCATTGTAGGCGGCTTTGCGCTTTGGTCGCAAGACGTTGGGCGTGCATGCGGAAAGGATATGCAGCGCGCCTTGCTCGCCTTCAGCGTCGTCGCGCGCTGACGCTCTCCGCCCGATCGTAGCGCCGTGGCTCAGAGCCCGCTCGACTGCGGAGGCGTTCTCCGCCGGCCCTCGCGGAGCTTTTTTGCGGCGATACGGCCGCAGGTTCCCGCTTCTGCGCCGCAATAAATCCTTATTTGGGGGAGCCAATGCGCCCCGCGCTTGGGGGTCAGAGCATGGGGAGGCTTCACATGACTGACAGCGACTGGAAGGAGCGCAGAAACCAGGTGGCGCGCTATCGAGCGATGGAGCGGGAGACGACCGATCCACTCGCGGCGCGTTTGCTCCACGATATCGTTATGGACTTGGAAGCAGAGCTGGAAGATTTGCGGCAGAGCGCCGGCCTTGATGCCGCGTGAGCCCTGACGCATCCGACATCAGGATGTCCTGCCCGGGGGCACTGCGGCACGATTGCACGGTGCCCCCTTCCATCGACACCGCTCATCTCAATTCAATTGCAGGCCGATGGCACGCTTCGTGAGCGCGCCCCGTGCCGAGCTACTCCGCCGCCTCGCTGTGGCCCAGCCTCGCGTTGAGCTTGTGGATCAGCTCTTCGGCGGCGTCCGAGATCACGGTGCCGGGCGGGAAGATCGCTTCGGCGCCGGCCGCATAGAGCGCGTCGTAATCCTGCGGCGGCACCACGCCACCGATGATGATCATGATGTCCTCGCGGCCGTGCTTCTTCAGCGCGGCCTTGAGCTCCGGTACCGCGGTGAGGTGAGCTGCCGCCAGTGACGAAACGCCGAGGATATGGACGTCGTTCTCCACGGCCTGCCGCGCCGCCTCGTCGGCGGTGGCGAACAGCGGTCCGATATCGACGTCGAAGCCGACATCGGCAAAGGCCGACGCGATCACCTTCTGGCCGCGGTCGTGGCCGTCCTGGCCGATCTTGGCGACGAGGATGCGGGGCCGGCGGCCCTCGGCATTCTCAAACGCATCGATCAGTTCCTGAACCTTCTCAACCCGGTTGGACATGGCGGACGCCTCCCGCTTGTAGACGCCGGTGATGGATTTGATTTCGGCGCGGTGCCGCCCGAAAACCTTCTCCATCGCGTCCGAAATTTCGCCGACGGTTGCCTTGGCGCGCGCCGCGTCGATGGCGAGCGCCAACAGGTTGCCGTTGCCTTCGCCGGCGCTGCGCGTCAGCGCCGCGAGCGCAGCATCGACTTCCTTCTGGTCGCGCTCGGAGCGCAGACGCTTGAGCTTGTCGATCTGCAGCCGCCGCACCGTGGAGTTTTCCACCTTGAGCACGTCGATCGCGGCCTCGTTGACCGGCTTGTATTTGTTGACGCCGATCACCGCCTGCCGTCCGGCATCGATCCGCGCCTGCGTCTTGGCGGAGGCTTCCTCGATCCGCAGTTTCGGCACGCCGGCCTCGATGGCCTTCGCCATGCCGCCGAGCGCCTCGACTTCCTGGATGTGGCCCCAGGCCTTGGCCGCGAGATCGCGGGTCAGCCGTTCGACGTAGTAGGAACCGCCCCAGGGATCGATGATGCGGTTGGTGCCGCTTTCCTGCTGCAGGAACAGTTGCGTGTTGCGCGCGATGCGGGCCGAGAAGTCCGTCGGCAGCGCCAGCGCTTCGTCGAGCGCATTGGTGTGCAGCGACTGCGTATGGCCCTGCGTTGCCGCCATCGCCTCGATGGTGGTGCGCATCACGTTGTTGAAGACGTCCTGTGCCGTGAGCGACCAGCCGGAAGTCTGGCAATGCGTGCGCAGCGAGAGCGAGCGCGGATCCTTCGGATTGAATTGCGTCAGCAGCTTGGCCCACAACAGCCGCGCCGCGCGCATCTTGGCGACTTCCATGAAGAAGTTCATGCCGATCGCCCAGAAGAACGACAGCCGCGGCGCGAAGCGGTCGACATCGAGGCCCGCGGCAAGCCCGGCGCGCAGATATTCGACGCCGTCGGCGAGCGTATAGGCGAGTTCGAGATCCTGCGTAGCTCCGGCTTCCTGCATGTGGTAGCCGGAAATGGAGATGGAGTTGTACTTCGGCATCTTCTGCGACGTGTACGCAAAGATGTCGGAGATGATCCGCATCGAGGGGCTAGGTGGATAGATGTAGGTGTTGCGCACCATGAATTCTTTGAGAATGTCATTCTGAATGGTGCCCGACAATTTCTCCGGCGGGACGCCCTGTTCCCCGGCGGCGGCGACGAACAGCGCGAGGATCGGCAGCACTGCGCCGTTCATGGTCATCGACACGCTCATCTGGTCGAGCGGAATGCCGGCGAACAGCGTGCGCATGTCGTAGATGGAATCGATCGCCACGCCCGCCATGCCGACGTCGCCGGACACGCGCGGATGATCGGAATCGTAGCCGCGATGGGTAGCGAGGTCGAACGCGACCGAAAGACCCTTCTGCCCCGCGGCGAGGTTGCGCCGGTAGAACGCGTTGGAATCCTCCGCCGTGGAGAAGCCGGCATATTGCCGGATGGTCCAGGGCTGGTTGACATACATCGTCGGGTAGGGGCCGCGCAGATAGGGCGCGATGCCCGGCCAGGTCTCGAGGAAATCGATGCCCTCGAGATCGGCCTCGCTGTAGCCGGGCTTGACCGGGATGCCCTCGGGCGTCAGCCACGGCTCGGCGTGGCCCGCAGGCTGCGCGGGCGCGGTGGATTCAAAGGCGATATCTGCGAAATTCGGAATGCGGCTCATGTTACCCATCTTAGCACATGTGGCGGGCGGAGATCGCCACCCCTCAATCATGGTCCGGATGCTGGTGGCTGACGATGCTGCCGAACTTCTCCGGTCCGTAGTTCTGCAACGTGGTCTGGCTCGGCAGATTGGCGATGCCGACCACCCAGCCGAGCCGGGATTCGGTTCCATATTGCCGCGTCGGCACCACCCGGTCGGGCCGGTCGAACGCGCCGGTCATGATCTCGATCCGGGGGCCGCCGATCAGCCGGTAGGTGAGGGGCGTGCCGCAGGCGGCGCAGAAATCGCGCTCGGCGATGGAGGAGGACTGGAACGTCGCCGGCTTGCCGCGGGTCCAGGTGAAATGCTCGTGCTCGATGTCGGCCAGCGAGGCGAACGGCGCGCCCGATGCCTTCTGGCACATCCGGCAATGGCAGATGCTGATCTTCTGCGGCGGTACCGACAGCGCAAAGCGAACGGCGCCGCACTGGCAGCCGCCGGTCAGCACCGGTTTGCTGGTCTCCGCCATGCTCACTCCATCCGCCGCCAGGCATCCTGCAGCATCGCGAGTGCGTCGCCGCCGGCGAAGATGAAGTCGGCAACGCCGGCTGCGTGCAACGGGGCCTCCTGTTCGCCGGGCCGCCCTGCCATATAGATATGGCCGGCGCCGGCGGCTTGAAGGGCCTTTGCCGCGGGCGCAGCGTGTTCCGCATAGACCTTGTCGGACGAGCACAGGCAGGCGATGTCGGCGCCGGAAGCCTTGAATGCAGCGGCAAGCGCCGCCGGGTCGGCAAACCCCTGCGTGTCGAGCGCCTCGATGCCGCCGGTCTCGAAGAAACTCTTGGCAAAGGTCGCGCGCGCCGTGAAGTCTGCCGGCGTGCCGAGATTGGCGAGGAAGATCCTGGGCCGCGCGCCCGATGCCTTGAGCTTGTCGTCCGACTTGTCGCGCAGCGCCTCGAACGGCGCGGCCAATCGCATCGGCGGCAGGGAATCGAATTTGAACTTCGCTTCGCCATAGGCCGGCAGCACCACCGGCTTCGCATCGAGCACGGCGACGTCAGCCTCGTGCAGGTTCGGGAATTCGCTGGCGCCGGTCAGCACGTCGCGGCGTTTGGCGATGTTGGCCTCGCGTGCGGCCCGGGTCGCTGCGACCTTTTTCTGGATCAGGTTCTGTTCGAGGGCTGCAAAAATGCCGCCCGCCTTCTCGATCTCCTGGAACAGCGACCATGCGGCTTCGCAGAGCTGGCTCGTCAGCGTTTCGATGCCGCCGGAGCCTGCCGCGGGATCGGAAACCTTGGCGAGGTTGGATTCCTCCAGCAGCACCAGTTGCGTGTTGCGCGCGGCGCGGCGGGCGAAGGGATCGGGCAACCCGACAGCCAGTGTGTGCGGCAACACCGTGATGGCGTTGGCGCTGCCGAGGCCGGCGGCGAAGGTCGCCATCGTCGCGCGCAACATGTTCACGTAGGCGTCGCGCTGCGTCAGCATCCGCCACGACGTATCGGCGGCGATGAACAGCGGCTTCGGTGTCAGGCCGCTGGCCTGTTCGATCCGCGCCCACAGCAGCCGCAGCGCGCGGAATTTTGCCAGCGTCAGAAACTGGTCGGCGTCGGCGGCAAGCCGCGCATAGACCATCGCCTGCGCCTCTTCGAGCGCGACGCCCGACTGCTCGATCGCGCGCAGATAGGCAACACCGCAGGCCAGCACGAACGCGAGTTCATGCACTTCGGATCCACCCGCATCATGGATCACCCGGCCGTCGGCAGCGGCGAACGGGCCCTTGAAGCCCATCGCGGCAAGTCCCTCGACCGCGCCGGTGAGGGCGGGCACGATTTCGTCCCAGCTATAGGGGCTGGAGCCCCACACCGCGCAGGATCCGAGCGGGTCGAGACCGAAACGGATATCGCAGGCGGCGGGATCGATGCCTTTGCCCTTGATGTATTCGGCGAGGTGGATGGCCGCCATCCGCGACTGCGGACCGATCTCAAGCTCGATGCCGATGCCGGCGTCGAGATAGATGCCTTCAAGAACCTGCGCGACGGCTTCGGCCGATGGATCGAGCCCATAGCCGTGGGCGCTGGTGGCGCCTGAAAACACCAGGCTCAGCCCGGTGGCGCCGTTCTCCAAGTCGTGCAGGGCCTGCGCGTTGGCCGCCTTCGCGTCGGGATGATCGATCCGCTGCATGATCTGCCAGGGCGCGGCGGCGGCACGCCCGGCGACCGGCGCAGCACCTCGCGCGCGACGATAAATGGGGTCGATCTTCAATCCGTCGGAAGTCTTGCTGACGAGCTTCTCGAACGGCGCGCCTTTCAGCACCCCGTCGACCAGCTTGCGCCAGTCCTCGTAGGTGGCCGGGGCGAAATCCTTCGCCAGTGTCAGTTCATCGGTATTGGTGGGGGTCATCCAGCCTTCTGTTCCCTGATCGTCTCTTTGTATTTGGACCGAAATTGCCACGGGGCGGCCGCCAAGCCAAACGGTTGTTTCGGGTCGTTTTCCGGTCAATCCAGCTCGGGCAGCCGCTTTATACCCTCGGTGGAAAGCTGCGCCAGCGCGTCAGTGACGCGGCGTCCCGCAATGACACGGTCGGGCACGATCTCGGCCAGCGGCACCAGCACGAAGGCGCGCTCGAAAGCCCGCGGATGCGGCAGCGTCAGTTCCGGCTTGTCGAGCCTGACATCGTCGTAGGCGATCAGGTCGAGGTCGAGGGTGCGGGGACCCCAGCGGGTCTCATGCGCGCGGTCGCGGCCGAACTTCTTCTCGATCTTGTGCAGCGTGAACAGCAATGCGTGCGGATCGAGGCTGGTCTCGATCTCGATGCAGGCGTTGGTGAAGGGCGCCTGGTCCTGCTTTCCCCAGGGCGGGGTCGAGTAATCCGACGACCGTGCCAGCAGGGCGGCCTGCGTCATGCCGCAGATATGGGAAATGGCCTTGTTGAATGTCGCGCGGACGTCGCCGACATTGCCGCCGAGCGCGATCAGGACATTGGCCATGTCAGGGCGACGGCCGCTTGCGCGTCAGCACCACGCCGACATCCTCGAAGATTGCTGCGATCGGCGCATGCGGCTTGTGCACCGTGACCTTGACCGCGTCGATGCGCGCAAACGCCGCGAAGATCGCGTCGGCGACGGCGCCGGCGGCGCGCTCCAGCAGTTTGTAGTTGGTGTTCTTGAATGCCGCCGTCGCGGTCGAAACCACGCTGGCATAGGACACGGTGTCGGCGAGGTGATCGGTGCGCGAGGCTTCCGAGAGGTCGGCGGAAAGTTCGAGATCGATGACAAAACGCTGCCCGACTTCGGTCTCGTGCTCCATCACGCCGTGGCGGGCATGGATGACGACGCCGGTGATGAAGATCGTATCGCTCATTCCTGTTCCCTGATTGCGGCTGCCACGCGCAGCGCCTGTACAGTCTCGGCGACGTCATGAGCCCGGATGATACGTGCGCCGCGTTGCGCCGCCACCAGATGAGCTGCGATCGAGCCGCCGAGACGTTGATGCGGTTCCGACGGCGTCACCGTGCTGATGAAGCGCTTGCGCGATGCGCCGACCAGGAGCGGCAGTCCGAAGCACTCCAACTCGGCGAGGCGCGCCAGCGCGGTCATGCTCTGCCGGGGCGTCTTGCCGAAGCCGATGCCGGGATCGAGCACGATCCTGTCGAACGCAATTCCGGCGCCGGATGCGATCTCGAGCGATCGCGCAAAGAAATCGGCGATATCCTGCATGATGTCGATCGCAGGATCGGCGCGCTCGCGATTGTGCATGACGATGACGGGCACGCGGCGCTCGGCGATAAGCCCTGCCATGCCGGGATCGCGCTGCAGGCCCCAGACGTCGTTGGCGACGGCGGCGCCGTGATCGAGCGCCCAGGCGACGACGCCCGATTTCATGCTGTCGATCGAAACGGGAATGCCAAGCGCCACAACCTCGGGCAGCACCGCCTGCAGGCGCTCCAGTTCTTCGTCCGCGGAAATCGGCTCCGAACCGTAGGGCCGGGTGGATTCCGCGCCGATGTCGATGATGTCGGCGCCCTCGGCGATCATCCGCCTGGCTTGCGTCAGTGCCCGCTCGGGGGCGGCAAACCGTCCGCCGTCCGAGAATGAATCCGGCGTCACATTGAGCACGCCCATCACGGCCGGGGAGGGCCTCGACAAGAGCCCGGACAGCACCGAATGACCGGCAGGACCGGTCGCCGCGGCAGGGCTGGGCTTGGTTGCGATCATGCGGTGGCTTTGCGCGGTCCGCGCTGGCGAGTCAAGGCGACAGGCGCTGGCAACCAGGCGGTTGGCTGGCCCGCTTGCGGCCTTCTCAAGTCCGGGGGCGGGCCTCCGCTTGAGGCTGCCTTAATAGCTGATCTTGGGCTGAAGCTTGCGCGCCTGTTCGATCAGTTGCTCGACCGATCTTTCCGACGGCAGAACCCGGACGAGTTTGCGCCGGCTATTCACGTCCTTCATGTTCTGCGCCAGCCGCGACGGATTGCGCAGCGCGAGTTCACGCACGGTGGTGACGCCGGCCGCGCGTACCAGGCCCACCTTGGCCTTGCCCATCCCGGGAATCCGCATGTAGTCGGAAAAATTCGCCCATTCGAGCAGTTGCTGTTCGCTGATCCCGGTCTTCGCCGCGAGCGCCTTGCGCCCCTTGACGGTACGGGCGGCTTCCAGCAGCGCGGCCGTGGTGCGGATGCCTTGCGACTTTAGTTTCGATGCGGAGTAGGCGGTCAAGCCTTCAATCGCCGAGAGGGGATATGTCATGATAATCGATTAAAAATGAATGTGCTTAGATGGTATTTTCCGCGACAGCACTATCGATGCTGGCCTTTGAGGCCAGCCGCCCAATCAATTCGTTCATGTATTGCCCCGCCCTCAGCCGGTTATACCGGGTCGCCTGCTTGCAAATTTGATCTTGAGCGTCCGCGATCTGAAATTCAAGCGATCAGCGCACATCAGGATGGCTCGGTTCTCGATTCGCGCGGCGAGTGTTGCAGCATTGCAAGAGTGAGCGTTGGATCCTCACTGACTTTTCACGCTTCACGCGATTTTTTCTGCCGGACGTCGCAAAAAGTTGAGAACCGCGGATGACGCGGCGGCCGGACCACCGTCTGTTCCCCTGTGCTGACGGTTTCAATCGACGGGCAGGATGCGATATGATGGTGTGACCTGGCAATCAAACCCGCCCGATGGGCGCGAAGAGGCGATGCGATGGCGACCTCCGACAACGACACAGTCGATACGGACGAGAAGATCTTTATCGGGAAGGGCGAACAGGCCGCCTGGTTGTCGCTCGCACTTGCCAATCGGCACGGTCTCGTCACCGGAGCGACCGGAACCGGCAAGACCGTATCGTTGCAGGTGATGGCGGAAGGGTTTGCGCGCGCCGGTGTTCCCGTATTCGCAGCCGACATCAAGGGTGACCTGTCCGGGATTTCCGAAGTCGGCGAGGCCAAGGACTTCATCCTCAAGCGCGCCGGCGAAATGGGCCTGAAATTCCAGCCGGACCAGTTCTCGACCGTGTTCTGGGACGTGTTCGGCGAGCAGGGACATCCGGTCCGCGCCACCGTCACCGAGATGGGTCCGCTGCTGCTGTCGCGAATGCTCGATCTGAACGATGTGCAGGAGGGCGTCCTCAACGTCGCCTTCCGCGTGGCCGACGAGAGCGGCCTGACGCTCATCGACATGAAGGATCTCCGCTCGCTGCTGGACGCGATCGTTCCGGTCGGCGGCAGGAAGGTTGCGGATGCCGAGGACGATCCGTTTGCCGAGATCCGCAAGGCCGCGCAGAGCTTCGGCAACGTCAGCAAGGCGACGGTTGGAACCATTCAGCGCCAGCTCCTGGTGCTGGAAAACCAGGGCGGAACCAAATTCTTCGGCGAACCCGCACTGCTGCTGAAGGACTTCATGAAGACCGACAGCGATGGTCGCGGCATGGTCAACATTCTCGTCGCCGACAAGCTGATGGAGAGCCCGAGGCTCTACGCCACCTTCCTGTTGTGGATGCTGTCGGAGCTGTTCGAGGAGTTGCCGGAAGCCGGCGATCTGCCGAAGCCGAAGCTGGTGTTCTTTTTCGACGAGGCGCATCTGCTGTTCAACGATGCGCCGAAGGCGCTGATGGACAAGATCGAGCAGGTGGTTCGCCTGATCCGTTCCAAGGGCGTCGGTGTTTATTTCGTCACGCAAAATCCAATCGACGTGCCGGACAAGGTGCTGGCTCAACTGGGCGGCCGCGTGCAGCACGCGCTGCGCGCCTTCACGCCGCGCGATCAGAAGGCCGTGGCTGCTGCCGCGCAGACTTTCCGGCCCAATCCCAAGCTCGACACCGCCCGCGTCATCATGGAACTCGGCAAGGGCGAGGCACTGGTGTCGTTCCTGGAAGGCGGCGGTACGCCGACCATGGTCGAGCGTGTCATGATCCGGCCGCCGACGGCACGGATCGGACCGATCACGCCCGCGGAACGCAAGGCGATCATGAGCAGGAGCCCGGTGAAGGGCAAATACGATACCGCCGTTGATGCCGAGTCCGCCTATGAGATGCTGCAGAAGCGCGTGGCCGGCGCCGCCGCGACTGCGGATGAAACGGATGGTGCTGCGGGTGGCGGAGGAATCCTCGGCCAGTTGGGGGCGATCGTCGGCACCGTCTTCGGCACCAACGTCAAGCGCGGGCGGCTTTCGACCGGCCAGGTCATTACACGAGACGTCACCCGCTCGGTCACCAACAAGGTGATCGGCGGTATCGTCGCCGATGTCGGCAAGTCGGTCGGCGGGTCGCTCGGCGCCTCGGTCGGCCGCTCGCTGGTGCGTGGCGCGCTCGGCGGATTGCTGCGGCGGTAACGCTGCAATCTCTCTCTCTGACTTCCGGAACCGGCGCGTGCTGAGATATCCGTCGTTGCGAGCGCCGCTCGATCTGCTTTTTCTGGCCTGCTGCATCGCGCTGACGGCTGATGTGCTGGTCCCCGAAATCTGGGGCGCCGGCAAGACCAAGGATTATCCGCTCTGGTTCTGGGCAGGCCAGCAGGTGCTGCAGGGCAAGGATCTCTACCCCAGCGATCCCACCGCCTATTTCGATTTCATCTACCCGCCGCTATCTGCGGTGCTGCTGGCGATCCCGAGTTTCTTTGGCAAGATACCGCTTTATCTCTGGCTGTCGTTGCTCAATGTCGTGGCCTGGTGGATGACGGCGCAATTCTCGCACGCGATGACGGGATCGGGACGCAAACCCGGGCCGTGGCTGGAAGCGCTGCCCGGCTTTGTCACCATCACCTTCGTGTTCGACATGTTTGATCTCGGACAGCCGAATCTGGTGCTGCTGGCGCTGATGCTTTACGGGTTCTGGCTGCTGCGCGACGAGCGCGGATGGATGGCGGGAAGCATGTTTGCGCTCGCCTCCGCCATCAAGGTGTTTCCGGTGGCGGTGTTTCCCTATCTGGTGTGGCGAAGACAATGGGCCGCTGCCGCCAGCATGCTGGTTTTCGTCGGTGTGTTTCTGTTCGTGCTGCCGGCGCCGTTTCGCGGCTTCCAGCATAATGCGGCGGAGCTGAAGACCTGGTACCAGGGCATGGTGGGGTCGAGCTCGGAGAAGGGGTTCGGGCAGCGCGACGAACAGAACTGGTCGTGGGTCAACCAGTCCATCATCGCCATGACGCACCGGCTGACGCGGCCGGTGAACTACAATCAGATCGATCCGGCCAGGCCGGAGCGAACCATGAATATCGCCAATCTCGACTTCAGGACGGCGAACTGGATCGTGCTGGCTGTCTCGCTACTGATCGGGCTTGGCTATCTCGCCGTCATGCCGACGGCCTCGCGCCGGACCGAGCGATCGGATGCCGAGGAAATCGGCATACTCTTCTGCCTGATGACGGTGGCCTCGCCGCTGGCCCGGCAATACTACTTCATGTGGTTGTTCTTCCCGATGACCGTGCTGATGCATCGCGCCGCCTATGACCCGCGGCCCGCGGTCAGGGCCGGCACGTGGTCGTTGCTAGCTATCGCGGGCGGCCTGCTGTTCCTGTCGCTTCCGGTGTTTCCGAACGACCTGCAGGCCTACGGCAACAATCTTGCGGCGACCATCCTGCTGGTGGCGGGGCTGGTCTGGCACATGCTGCATCCGCCGGCCGACGAAGGCGCCTTGCCTCGGGCCACGGGCAAGCTACAACTTGACCCGGACAACAAGGCCCACAACCAGGGATAGTCAGCCATGCCCAACGCCAAAGTGCAGCCGGTCCTCGATCACATCGACGCCGATTTCGACAACAGCCTGGAGCGGCTGTTTGCGCTGCTGCGGATCAAGTCGATATCGGCCGATCCGGCCTTCGCCGGGGATTGCAAGGCGGCTGCCGATCATCTTGCCAGGGATATCGCGACGCTGGGCTTCAAGGCCGAGGTGAGGCCGACGGCGGGACATCCCGCGATCGTCGCCAAGGATAACGACAAGGCCAATGGCAGCACCGATGGCCGCCCGCACGTCCTGTTCTATGGGCACTATGACGTACAGCCGGTCGATCCGCTCAACCTGTGGCACCGTCCGCCGTTCGAACCTGTCGTCACCGATCATGCCGATGGCCGCAAGATCATCGTTGCGCGCGGGGCCGAGGACGACAAGGGGCAGTTGATGACCTTCATCGAGGCCTGCCGCGCCTGGAAGAAGGTGACGGGTTCGCTGCCGGTCGATGTCACCATCCTGATCGAAGGCGAAGAAGAAGTCGGCTCGAAGAATTTCGTGCCGTTCATGGAAGCGATCAAGGATGAGCTGAAGGCCGACTTCGCGCTGGTCTGCGACACCGGCATGTGGGATCCGAACACGCCCGCGATCACCACCTCGCTGCGCGGCCTGATGTATGACGAGGTCACCATCAAGGCCGCCAACCGCGACCTGCACTCCGGTGTGTTCGGCGGTGGCGCGCGCAACCCGATCCGCGTCCTGACCAGCATCCTCGGCGGTCTGTTTGACGACGACGGCCGCATCACCATTCCCGGCTTCTACGATGGCGTGAAGGATCTGCCGCCGGATATTCTGGCGCAATGGAAGAAGCTCAACCTCACGCCCGAGTCGTTTCTGAAGCCGATCGGCCTCTCGATTCCGGCCGGCGAAAAGGACCGCCTGCTGATCGAGCAGATATCCTCGCGTCCGACCTGCGACATCAACGGCATCGTCGGTGGCTACACCGGCGACGGCTCGAAGACCGTGATCCCGGCGGAGGCTTCTGCAAAGGTGTCCTTCCGTCTGGTGGAAGGGCAGGATCCGCAGAAGATCAAGAAGGCATTCCGCGACTATGTCACGGCGGGGCTTCCGGGCGACTGCAAGGCCGTCTTCACCGAGCACTCCAGCGGAGCGGCGATTGCGCTCGACTGGAACATGAAGCCGCTGGCGGCGGCGAGGCGCGCGCTAACCGAGGAATGGGGCAAGGAGGCGCTGCTGGTCGGCTCCGGCGCCTCGATCCCGATCGTCGCCGATTTCAAGCGCACGCTCGGCCTCGACAGTCTGCTGATCGGTTTCGGTCTCGACGACGACAACATCCACTCGCCGAACGAGAAGTACGACCTGAAGAGCTTTCACAAGGGCATCCGCTCCTGGGCGCGAATCCTCGGCGCGCTCGCGGAGCCGGCGCGCTAAGCGGCGGCGTGACCAGGGATTGGATCTGGAAGGCGGCCGTCGCGGGTTTCTGCGGGAGCGCGGCGCATTTGCTGTTGATGTACCTGAAATGGCGGACCGGGCTGCTTCCTGCGTTTCAACCCCATGAAGACCTCCAGGCCGCGCTTGGCCGTCTGACCGGAGCCGAGGTCCATCCGATCATCCCATGGGCACTGTCGTTCCTGAACGGTTCGACGGTTCTCGGCTTCTGCTTCGGGCGGTTTTACTCCCACCTGCCCGGCGAGGGCGGTGTGGCAAAGGGCGTTGCATTCGGCGTCCTTGGCTGGGCGGTGATGGGATTTGTGTTCTTCCCGCTGTTGGGATTGGGACCGTTTGCCGCCAATCTCGACCTCGGCATCTGGCCAGCCATGTTCTCGCTCGCGATGCTCCTGACCTACAGCGTCATCCTCGGCATCGTGTATGCAGCCCTCAATCCAAAACAGGTCTTTGCCGATCGATGATGGCTTTCGCTGCGCTCTACCCGTCCTGCAAGAGCGCAAATGAAAACGCCGCCCGGAATTGGGCGGCGTTTTTATTCGGTAGTGCAGAGGTAGTCGGGCGCGATAGTACATTACCATCCGAAAACATCAATTCAGGTAGCGAGTTTCGGCTGGCGGCATGGCTGCTTAGCGCGAGGCAAGCCCGGCACCGGAATGGCGGCAAGGCAGCCGTCGCGGGTGGCATCATGCCGTTGCCGGTTACGGAGCCGGGATCGCCAGCAGGGTCGAGATACCGCTGCCGCGGATGTCGTAGACGCGCGCGAAAACGACGTCGTCGCGCTTGATTTCCACCATGACCGGCGCGGTCAGGCCCTTGCAGTAGAATTCGCCGAGCGTCATCGCGAAATCGGCGGACTGGCTGTCCCAGCCGATGGTGAATTCAGGGCCGAGGGCTACCTGCGCCGGACGCTGCGGCCCGCACACGGCGACCTTCCATTTGCGTCCCTGTGGTGGCGATTCCTGCCGTTCGACCAGTTCTTCGCGCAGGCCATCGGACGCCTGTTTCAGCGCCAGCCCCCAATAGTCCAGCATGAAGAAATTGTCGGCGGAGCGGACCGTGCCGGCGATGTGATTGAAGTGGGTGTATTCGTAGGGATGCAGGCGGATCATCTCGCTCAGCGGCAGCAGCAGGCCGAACGAGAACACCGCCACCGCCGCCGGTTGCCAGCGGCGGTGATTTTCCTTCAGCCAGGCCATGGTCCAGGCGAACGCGGCGCCGGCGAGCACCGTCATCGGCGGGATGACGAAAACGAAATGCCGGATGCCGTTGTAGAGCGCCGGGCGCTTCACCATGGCGATCGCCAGCGGCAGCGTGGCAGCCATCGTCAGCATCAGGAGGATGGTCTTGCGGCGCGAGGGCATATCCTTCCGAGACAGCGACATAAAGGTGACGACGATGGCGGTCACCAGAAGCGCCAGCAGCACTTCGGGAAGCTGCAGGGCGAACAGTGTCGGGAGGTACGACCACGGCATGTCGGGGACCGACACCAGCGCGCCGTCGAACATTTCCTTCCAGGGCTTCTCGAAGAAGTGCGAGAAATAGGTCAGCGCCTGCAACGGATTTCCGGGCTTGATGATCGACCACGGCCACACCAGCCCCATGATCAGGTATCCGAGGACGAGACCGGGCAGCAGCACGTAAACGACATGACCGAAGCGATGGATGGCCTTGCGCGTTCCCTGCGTGCGGACTTCCTCGATCAGCAGGGGCAGGAACCCGACCATCGCGTAGACCAGCGCCAGCCCGCCGAGGATCCGGCAGCCGATGGAGAGACCGGCGCCGATGCCGATGATCAGGACGGTCCGCGGCGAGGGCTTTGGATATTCCTCGGCGAGGCGCACCAGGCCCAGCATCAGGATCACCATCGAGACGGCAAACGGCGCATCCTTCGGGTTCATGAACATATGCCCGTAGAAGGTCGGGCACAGTGCGAGCAGCAGCAGCGTCGCCAGCCCCGCAAGCGGGCCGCCGACCCGCCGCGCCAGCCGCCACGTCACCGCAAGGCCGATCAGGCCGACGGCGGCGCCGAGCAGGCGGCGGGTTTCAAACAGTTCCAGTGGAATGACCTTGTGCAGCAGCGCCGCGGCCATGTCGAAGCCGCCACCGTACATGTAGAGATTGGCGAACGAGAGCGCGGCGGTATCCTTGAAGCCGGAACCGAACATGCGCAGCAGAAGGTCGGCGTATTCGGCGTGGGTGTAGTCGTCCCAGCCTAATCCGTAGTCACGAAAGGTCAGGCACGCGACCAAAGTGACCGCGGCCAGCACGAAGACGGCAAGGTCGTCGCAGGTCCGCTCCACCGAGCGCCGCGCAGGCGTATCGAGGGCGGAAGTCGTGATCGATGACATGGTATTGGTAACCCGGCGTGTCCCCTATGGCCCAACTACGGAGCTCTTGAGCCTCATTCCCCGGTACCCATATAGCGTAGTTCCATTACCAAGTAATTGGGGAATTGCGGCGTAATGCCCTGATGCAATGCAACAAAAGAGCAATAGATAGTAGGCGGTAGAACTACGGCCGGGCCGCTGAACGGGGCCTGAATGATGCGGTCTGCCGGCGCCCTGCAAACCGCCATGCGGGCAACGGTTTGTTGCGGAAGGCTGTGCTCAATTGCCGGTTGGCGATGCACGCAATATGACGGTAACGTGGCGTGGCGGTTTGCGAGCTTCCAGGACGCGGCTGCGGGGGTTGGTTCGATGATGTTTGTGATGTTGGTCGTCGGCATCGGCCTTGTTCTGGCGGGCCTGCTGGCGATCGGCTTTGGAATTCCGATCAAGGAATTCAGCACCGGCAACACCCTCATCATCACCGGTGTGATGGGTGTTTGCACCGGCGCGATCATGTTCGCGCTCTGGATCGCCGTCAGGGAACTGCGGAATGTCGCGCGGAGGCTTGGCCCGGTCGCATCGCAGACGGATGGCGAAGCCGCGATCGCGGCTGCCCTGGCCGCCGGAGATAGCGCTTTCCCGTCCGGCCGCGATCAGCCGGTCGCACCGCCTGCGAACAGCGCGCCGCCCGCTGCCCCGCCGCCGTGGCAGGATGAGGATGTCCTGCGCGACCATCCGATCCCCGAGCCGATGTTCCCGGAAGACACGGTGCCTCCAGCACCGCCGGCTCCCAGGCAGAAGCGCAACCTGTTCTTCTCGTCGACGTCGCGGAAAGAGCGCGAGCGGGCGCAGGCGCGGACCAATGAGCCGCTGTCGCTGGACATGCTGTCATCGGATATTCGCCCTGGCCCGCCGGCGAGCGAAGCGGCCGAGCCCCAGCCCGCGCCGTTCAACGAGGCATGGACCAGAGCGGATCGCGCGAGGTCCGGCGAAAACGCGCCGCCGCGGCGCGGCCCGCGCACGCCCCTGGCGTTCGATGATGGCAATGCCGGAAACGGGGATCAGCCGGCGGTGACGATCCTCAAGTCGGGCATCGTCGATGGCATGGCCTATTCGCTCTATTCCGACGGCTCGATCGAGGCCCAGATGCCGGAGGGGCTGATGCGCTTCGGCTCGATCGACGAGTTGCGTGCACACCTGGATAAGCGGGCCTGAGCGGGCAATACTTGCCGCGAAGGCCATATCTTGTCAGATTTCCGGTAATTCGTTCATAATCGCCAAGTGATACTGCAAGTCGTCATAGATTCCGCTGGTGTATAGCCGGGACGGATACTGTCCCAATCGCAGCCGCCGATAGTGCATCCGCGATCCAGGAAGGTTGAGCCATGAACGATTCCGCCGGCAAGACGATTGTCGAGCTGACCGCCAACATCGTCTCGGCCTATCTGAGCAACAATCCGACGCAGGCGTCGGAAATCCCGAACCTGATCAGCCAGGTCCATGCCGCGCTCCTGCGGGTGTCGAACGGCCGCGTCGACGCGCCGCTGGAACCGGCCAGGCCGGCGGTGTCGGTGAAGAAGTCGATGACCCCCGAGTATCTGGTCTGCCTCGAGGACGGCAAACGCTTCAAGTCGCTGAAGCGTCATCTGCGGACGCAGTACAACATGACGCCCGAGCAATACCGCGACAAATGGGGGCTGCCGCCGGACTACCCGATGGTGGCGCCGAACTACGCGGTTGCGCGTTCGCAACTCGCCAAGAAGATGGGTCTCGGCCAGCAGGCACGGAAGCAGAAATAATCATCAGAGCGTTTTCAGGCGAAGTGGGTACCGGTTCGCGTGAAGAAAACGCGTCAAAAAAAGAATCCAGAGCCCCGTTCCGATTCAATCGGAACGGAATAACTCTACGAGGCCGCGGCCAGCGTCTCTCGCGCATCGGTGCGGATGCGCTCGACCATGGACCGCAGGCCGTTGGAGCGCTGCGGTGTGAGATGTTCGCGGAATCCGAACTCGTCGAACACGGCAAGCGCATCGGTCGAAAGGATCTGCTGCGGCGTGCGGCCGGAATACAGCGTGAGCAGGATGGCGATCAGGCCGCGCACGATGTGGGCGTCGCTGTCGCCGAGATATTTCAGGCGCGGTTCGCCGTCGCTGCTGCGATCGATCTGCCTGGAGAGCCAGACCTGGCTGACGCAGCCGTTCACCTTGTTGGCGGCGGAATGCTCCGCCTCGGGCATCGGATCGAGCGTGCGGCCGAGTTCGATGACGTACCGGTAGCGGTCGTCCCATTCCTCGAGCAGTTCGAAGTTGTCCCTGATCTCGTCGATCGTCATCGTCGTCCGCATCCAGTCCCAAAACGCCTATATAGGATGCGGATTGGTCGAAAGCGACGGAAATGGAACCGGTTCCGTGGCCTTATTTTGAGCTAATTTAGTGCGGCGCCAGGCCCTGGTATTCGACCGCCATGTCGTCATCCGTCAGTGTTTCCCGGGGCGACGCTTCCGTGGGCGCGGCGTCGGCGTCCACGCCACCGATCGAGTTGGTATGCTCGGGTGACTTCTTGTCGGCGATGATCTTGTACAACTGGCGGGCGCCGTCCTGCGCGCGCTGGCCGATCACGGTCGCAGCCTGGCCGCCGACCTCGCAGGCCGCGGGCTGGCGCTTGCAGAACTGACCCATGTCGGAGACCGCGGCGGTCGCGGCCGACACCGCCTCCGATGCGCCGATCTGCGGCAGCTTTTCGGATTCCGGCGTCGTGTCCCTGGGCAGGAGCACGAGCACGAGCCCAAGCCAAAACGCCATGCGAAGCAGAAAAAACATCTCGCGACCCCGGTCGTCTCTTATGATTCTGTTGCGGTTGATCCGCAGGTTGGTTCCTGACTACCAGCCGGCGATAAACCTCAAGTGTTTGCATTGAGATAAAGTCGATGAAATTTTGCGGCGAGTTTGATCGATTCGATTCGGCGTAAATTTTTGATTGACGGCGCCGGCAGATGTCGCATCGGCGCGTCCACCATTTCGAAACCATAGATCGAACGGCCCGGAAACCAGACGTTCACCATCCGCGTTGAATGGGTGCCGTTCGAGGCGCGAAAGCTGCGGCGAACGCGCGGTGTTCGGCGGCCGTCCGCCGAGCCTTAGCGTTCGCTTAATTTCGCTCTGACACGGTGACACGAAGATCAAGGGGGCGTTCCGGCGCGTCTGTCCGACGAACAAGCCGAAGCGCGAGAGCAGTGATTGTTTTGAGTATCATCCGCGATTGTCTCGATGCGCTGCTGCATCCCTCGGCACGATATGATGCGCTGACGCGCGCGCGTCATCGTGCATTCATGGCGCCGCGGCTGCTTGGCAGCCTGGTCGCGCTCGCAGCTTTTCCGGTCTATCTGGCGATGCGCGGGGCGCCGACGGCTATCGAAGTCGCCGCATTCGCCTGGCTGATCGCGCCCATCCTGCTGTCCTGGTTCCTGTCGCGCACCGGCCGCTATGAGGGCGCGCACGTGCTTTCGTCGCTGGCGATGGCGGGTCTCGTGATGATGGTCGCCGTGAACACGGGCGGCATCGAATCATTCGCCGCGATCTGGCTTGTCGTCGTTCCGCTGGAAGCTGCGCTGTCCGCCTCGCGCCGCGTGGTGGCGTTCGCCTCGGCGCTGGCGCTGTCGTGCGCCGCCTTGCTGATCGCGCTCGGATATTTTCATCTGCTGCCGGCGTCGGAACCGAACGCCGCGCTGCGCGGCTTCCTGATGGCCTCGGGCGTGGTTTCGGCCATTCTCTATGCGGGTGGGCTTGCGTTCGGCGCGGAATCGCTGGCCCGCACTTCGGTGTCGCTGCTCAATATCGAGGAAGAGCGCTATCGGCTGCTCGCGCTCAACATGAGCGACGTGATTTCGCGTCATGGCCCCAACGGAACCGTGCAGTTCGTTTCGCCCGCGGCGGAAGCCTTGCTCGGTACAGCGGTCGGGCGGCTCACCGGCTACGGCCTGTTCGATCGCGTCCATGTCGTCGATCGTCCGGCCTATCTGAAGGCGTTGTCGGATGCCGCGCGCGGCGGCGAATCGCGCAGCGTCGAGTTCCGCATTCGCCGCGATACGGTGTGTGGCCACGACATTTCCGCCGATTTCATCTGGGTAGAGATGCGATGCCGGCCGCTCGATCAGGCCGCGCCCGAGGCCGAGGTGGTCGCCGTGATGCGCGACGTCACCGACCGCAAGATGCAGCAGCAGGCGCTCGAACTGGCTCGTACCGCTGCCGAACAGGCGGATGCATCCAAGACCCGCTTCCTGGCCACCATGAGCCATGAATTGCGCACGCCGCTGAACGCCATCATCGGCTTCTCCGAGATGATCGTTCAGGAAGACGTGCTGATGGTCGATGCCGCCAGGCGCAAGGAATACGCACAGCTCATCAACGATTCCGGCAAGCATCTGCTGTCGGTGGTCAACGGCATCCTCGACATGTCGAAGATGGAATCCGGCAATTTCGAGATTTCGCCGGAGCCGTTCGGGCCGCGCGCGGCGCTGCTGCATTGCTGCAATCTGCTGGCGCTGAAGGCGCGGGAAAACGGCGTCGATCTCGTCACCCGCGCGTCGGACGACCTGCCCGTGATGAACGGCGATCCGCGGGCTTTCAAGCAGATCGCGCTCAACCTCGTCGCCAACGCCATCAAGTTCACCGAGCGCGGCGGCAGCGTGACCGTCTCGGCCGCGGTCGAGGGATCCCGGCTGATGCTGCGGGTTGCCGATACCGGGGTGGGCATCGCCGCCGCCGATCTGACGCGGATCGGGGATCCGTTCTTCCAGGCCGGCAAGACGTTCGAGCGCAGGCACGAAGGCACCGGCCTCGGCCTGTCGATCGTGAAGGGCCTCGTCGGATTGCACGACGGCGAGATCAGCGTACAGAGCAAGCTCGGCGAAGGGACTACGGTGACCGTGGCCTTGCCGCTTGACTTCGCGCCGCCATCGGTGCCTTCAAGCAACATCGCGACGCTGAAGCCGGCACTGCGTTCCGCATCACAGGAGATGGGCAGGGAATTGACAAGGGAACCGACACAGGAATTGACGCAAGAGTTCGCGCATCAGGTGAAGAAGCGTGCCTAGACGTACAGACGACGATGACGAGAAGCCGCGCCGTCGCCGCCGCAGCGCGAAGGCGGCTGCGATCGAGGCTGAGGAAGAGCGCGGCCTGGCGATGCGCATTTTCCTGCGCAGTCCGAAAGACGCAGTCGCGGGCCTGATTGCGGCGACTGCCATTTGCGCCATCATCACCAATGCGCTGTTCCTGCAGGCCGGCCGTCATCCGTCGCCGATGTTCGGCTCTGTCGTGACGCTGCCGGCGCCACAGGCCGCCGTCTCGAGCCCGTTGCCGCGCCCGCGCCCGGTCGTCGAGGCCGATCCGCAGGAGACGCGGCAGGTCGAGGCGAGGGGGGCCGATTCCAGGCAGGCCGACTCCAGAAGCGCGGATGCAAGAAACGCCGATGCCAGAAACGCTGACGCATTGACCAACCTGGTTGTCAAATCGACCAGCGCGCCCGCCACGACGTCCGCAAATGTGGCACGGCCGCCGGCGCCGATTCCTGCGGCCGCGCAAAGTGCAGGTGCGCGCCGGGTGGCGGCGGTACAGCGCACGCTCACCCAATATGGCTACGGCCAGTTGAAGGCGACCGGTGCGGTCGGGTCGGATACCCAGGCCGCGATCGCGAAATTCGAGCGCGAGCGGAAGCTCCCGGTGACGGGCCAGATGTCCGATCGGCTGGTGCGCGAACTCTCGGCGATGATCGGACACCCGATCGAGTAGCTTCTCGCGTCCCGGCAGTCTATCGTCCTTCCATGCGACTGAAATCAAGCATCTGGGTGGCCGCCTATCTGCGCCGCTGCCAGAACGAGGGAATCTTTGGCGCCGTGCGCAAGCGCGGCGCGGAGGAGGCCGGCGCGGTCTTCGTCAAGGTGGCGCTGCTCGACGGCAACGCCATGCTGTACGCGCCCGCGCCGCAGACATTCTATGACGAGAGCCGGCCGGCCGAGCGGCTGTTTGCGCCGGCCTCGCCGCAGCCGGTGCCGGAGCAATCTGTGGAAGAACGCCTCGTCAGGGAACTCCGCTTCGATCCGGACGCATGGATCGTCGAGACCGAGGACCGGGCAGGGCGGCATTTTCTCGATCTGGCCAAAACCTAGCGCCCAGGTTCAGCCTGGTGGCTGCATCCTTCGAGACGCATCGCTGTGCGATGCTCCTCGGGATGAGGTCTCGCACCTCATGGTGAGGAGCACGGCTATGCCGTGCGTCTCGAACCATGTGGCCGCATGTGCGAGACTCCAGGTCGATGCAACAAATCTAGCGCTTCGGACCGTCGGTGCCGGTGCGAATGCCGGGCGCGCTTCCGGGCTGTACCGTGGGCCGGGTCTGCGGGGTCCCCGTGCGCGCGCGACTGCGCTCGTCGTCATATAGCGAGGCACGGTGTTTGTGCCGGGCGACCGCCATGGTCGAGCCGCGCCACGCCGCCAGCATGACGAGGGCCGACCGCTCGCTCAGCCGGTCGTAGAGCCGCGACAGCCGGTAGACATTGTGTACGGACGAGCCGAACTCGGGATCGAGGAACATCAGCACGCGCTGGAACGCCGCGCTCGGCATGTCGAGCGCCCGCGCCGCACACGCCAGCGGCTCGCGGCCGGGATCGTTGACGACCTGCTCGGCAATCCGCACCGGCAGGATCAGGGCCTCGCCGATCTCGATCGCAAAACTTTCCTTGTCCTCGGCGAACGCCGCCATCTCCAGCGTCTGGATGGCGCGCACCGCGCGCGCGGCGGGGATTCGCGCCGACGCCTTCAATGGAGTCTCGCAGATATTGTGCAGGATCAAGGCGCGCTCGCTCGAACTTGCCGCGAAGAACATGTCGCTGATTTCGGCGGCATCGGTCGGCCGCATCGCGAGGGTGGACGCCATTCGCAACTGCGCCTCGGTTGGCTGCGGCTTCTCCGGCGACGCTCCGGCCGGCGCAGTGGCGATCGCGGCTGCGACCGGCAGCGGCTGGTGCGAGCGCCGCAGCCCGAGCTTGTCCATGATTTCCGCTGGTGTTGCCGGGTAGATCGCCAGCCGCGCCCGCACCGCGGCGCGGGTGGCGTCATCGACCTGGTCGATCAGGCGGGACGTCAGCTCGATGAACTGGCGTTCCTCGTCGTCGGAATGCGCGCTGGCCTGCACGTAGAGGTCGGTCAGCACGCGCAGCAGGGTCGGGCGAATGTCGACGCCCTCGCGGCGCGAGAGCGACATTAGCCCGTCGAAACCCGGGAATAATGGAGCTGCGGTCATGTCAGGTGTACGCGACTTCGGGAATCCTTCGCGTCAGCCTACGTGCGGCCCTTTAACGCTTGGTTAAGCAAAACAGCCCGTGAAGAAATCCCGTAAAATCTTATGCATTGCCGGAATGCGATGCCGGACCCCGTAACTGTACCGCCTGCGCAAATTAAGAAGCCGTTAACCACGTTCTGCTCTGAATAATGGCATGTCGCCGGCCAGATCGCGTCTTGGTGGCAACCAGAGAGAACGAAAACAATGGGCACCATCATTGAATTTCCGGCGGATGCGGCTTCGCGACGGCCGGGCCCGACCATGGATGGCGCGCCGCGCGATGGCCTGGGAACCGTGGTGATCCTTCCCGTTATCCGCATTGAACGCCAGGTCGCCGAAACCGGTGACGGGCGCGGACCGGAAGAGGGGACAGCACCCGGCCGCCGTCGCCGTCGCCGCACCTGAACGACGGACGTTTGAAAATGCCGGCGACGTGCCTTCCGATCCGGACTACCGGGCTTCGGTCACTCCCGGCTCTCATCGTGCTGCTCGTGGGCGCAACCCTTGCCGGCTGCAGCGGCGGCGATTTCGGCCGCACCCGCGCCGACATGCGCAACGACGACATGCACCGCTGGCTGGGCGCGGAGGCCACCGCAAGCATCGGCCTGAGGTCGTCGCAATTCCAGCTCACCGAAAACGAGCGACAATTACGCGATCTCGCCTATCCCCTGATCGAGCCGCCGCGTTCGCGCCCGGCCTGGAAGAGCGTGTTCGGAAATTACCAGCCGCTGCCCTCGCCATGGCGGCAGAAGGTCGTGTTCGACCGCACCATGTACGGCCGCACCCTGATCGACGAGCCGCACCGTTCGCACACCTCGCGCTATCAGCAGCTCATCGAGGACGTCCGCAACGACATCACGCGGTTCGAACCGTTCTTCGCATCGGCCGGGCGCGTGATCGAACTCGACCACAAGCGCAACGCCAGCCTCAGGATGGTGTCGGAACTGTCGCCGCGCGAGCAGGCCGACGCGGTCGCGCGGATGGAGGAGAACACGCTGATCGTGCAATGGGTCCAGCAATGCCTGGAGCAGCGCATCTCCTCGTATCGCTGGGCGCTGGAGCGCCTGGTGATCCAGGCCCCCGACGGCATCGCCGCCGATGCCGACCGCCTGATCGGTGAACTGGCAGCGCTGGCGGCCAATGCACCGATCGCCGCCCAGCCGGTGATCGGGCGGGCGGTCGTGGTGAAGGGCTAAATCTGGGCGTTACCCTTGTCGGCGAGGAAGACTACATGCACTCAATCTGGATCGAACCCAGCCGCGTTCTTCTACATCCTTGACGCAAACGATACGCGCGCGCGCCCCGCGATCGGGCGACTTCGACAGCCGCGATCTGGTCGATTACGAGAATTGCCGCTGCGGCCAGCATTGAAAAGGCGCGCGCGGCGCTACTTGCCGCGGCCCCGGGGCGCCGGGGCAGGGGCCGGCGCGGGCGCCGGTTCCGGTAGCTTCACCGGCACGGGCTCGGTCTGCAGCTTGCAGCTCGATGCCGCGAGTGCCGCCTGCGCCTGCGGCATCAGGCCGGGCTCGGGCGCCAGCGCCTTCAGCACGATCAATCCGGTCGCGGTCGGGGAGTCGATGATCAGCCGGTCGGCGGCGGTGACTTCCTCGTCCTCCGGCAATGCGGAGTGCTGGTCTTCCGTCATCAGGTCGAGTTCGATCACCTTGCGGCCGGCCGAGCGATCGTTGATGGCGTAGTAGGCGACTTCATTGCGCGTGTAGAACGACACCGACGTATAGGCCTGGCTGACGGGCACGGTGAGCTTCAGCGCGCCGTCGGTGAGGTCGTAGCGGCAGATCGCGACCGCAAAGGCCGGGTCCATGAACGGCATCGGCGCGTTGCCGGGCTCGGCGAGCGGCAGCGCCGTTACGGTGTTGAGGTTCGTCATCGAAGTCAGCCGCGAATAGGCGTCCTGGGTCGCAATGCGCGGCAGCGCCAGCACGCTGACCAGATGCACCACGCCGCCCAGCAGCACGCCCGCGATGATGGTGAACAGGATGCGGATCATGGGCAGCCCACCGTCGAGATCGAGGGCATCGGCGCGTCGCGCTGTGTGCGCGTCGCGACGCCTACGGGCGTATCGTAGAGCCGCAGCATCAGCGCGTAGCGTTCGATGCCGCCGGTCGGCAGCCAGTTGCCGGCGCGCGCCCGTGCCGCCACGCGGATCTCGAACTGGCCGTCGGAGCCGCGGACGATTTCCTGGCTGGTGAAGCCGTAGCGCTGCAGCGAATTCGCAACCAGGTGTCCCTTGCGGTCGAACAGCGTCAGTGTCCAGAATCGGGCCGCCGGCGTCACCCCGCTGACGACCACGTCGCAGCGCCCGTCGAGCGGCTTGTTCCTGTCGTCGGTCGTGGCCGAGAAGGCGATACCGTCGCCGGTGCCGATCGGCAGTTCGCCGCTGCGGGCGATCGAGGCGCGCGAATAGGGATCGACCTCGGCGCTGCCGCTCTTTGGCCGCGCGGTCCAGGCGCCGATCGTGAGCGTGCCGAGGTCGGTGCCGCGGGTCGCCGTCATGTAGGTCGAGCCGAGTCCGACGACGGTGGCAAGCGCCAGCGCCAGCAAGGTGAAGAAGATCAGCCGCAAGGGCCAGTGCTCCGAAATCTCAGCGCATCCGAATCTGGTTCAGGCAGGTTGAACCAGATTCTGGTGCGCTTCATCTTGTTCAGGCATGTTCCTGGTGGAAAACGGGTTTCCACTTTTCCCGATCATGCGGTTAGTTCTTCTGCTGCGGCGCAGGCTGGTCGCCGGCGGCCGCGATATAGTTCTCCGGGAAAGCCAGCGCGCCCGACGTGACCGGCCTGGCGGGCTGCTTCGACGGGTCGCTCGACGACGTATTGGCCGCAGCCTTGCCGGCTTCATCGAGCATTTTCTCGACGCGGACCAGGATATCGGCGCCGCGTCTGGTCAGCACCGGAGGCGGCCCCGGCTTGGTCTCCAGTATTCGCGGCGCATTGGCGGCTGCGGTGGCGGCGGACGGCGGCAGCTTCGTGCCCATGCCGACCCCCGGTATTTCCTTCACCTCGACCCCCTGGTGCGCAACCACCATGATGTCGTGCCAGGTCTGCGCCGGCAGCGAGCCGCCGGTCATGCGGTTGGTGGGAGAATAGTCGTCATTGCCGTACCAGACCGCGCAGGTGAAGTTGCCGGTGTAGCCGACGAACCAGGCGTCGCGGTAGGCGTTGGTGGTGCCGGTCTTGCCGGCGGTCGGAATGCCGTCGATCGCGGCGCGGCGCGCGGTGCCCTCGCTGACGACGTGGCTCATCATGCCCGCCATGTCGGCGGCGACCGAAGCGGGGATTGCCTGCACCGCCTTCTTGCCATCGCGGTCGAACCGCCAGACCAGGTCGCCGGCGCCGGTGCGCACTTCAAGGACCGCGTGCGGCTTCGGCGCCTTGCCCTTGTTCGGGAAGGTCGCGTAGGCGACGGCGTGTTCGAGCACGGTGACTTCGTCGGAGCCGATCGGCATCGACGGCGTGTCCGGCAGCGGCGCCGTGAGGCCGAAGCGGCGTGCCACCTCGGTGATCTTGGCGCGGCCGGCCTTGGCCGGATTCGATACCTTGCCGCCCAGTGCAATCGACAGCTTCACGGGCACGACGTTGATCGAGCGGGTGATCGCCTGCGTCAGCGTGACCGAGCCCGAGTAGGAGTGGCCGTAGTTCTGCGGGCACCAGTTGCCGATGCAGACCGGACCGTCGACGACTTTCGAGTTCGGAGTGTACCCGTTCAGCAGCGCGGTGGTGTAGACGTAGGGCTTGAACGACGACCCCGGCTGCCGGTAGGCGTCAGCGGCGCGGTTGAACTGGCTGGCGCCATAGTCGCGCCCGCCCACCATCGCGCGAACGCCGCCGTCGAGATCGGCGACGACGGTCGCGGCCTGGGTCGCGTGATAGTCGCGTCCGAACTGGCGCAACTGGTTTTCGACCGCGTCCTCGGCGGCGCGCTGCACCGTCATGTCGATCGCGGTGCGGACCACGAAGACGCGCTCGACGTAGGATTTCGGAAAGGTGTCGACCAGCTTGCGCATCTCGTCGAAGGCGTAGTCGAGGTAGTAGTTCGGCGAATTCTCGTCGCGGCGGTCGACGGCGACGGCCGGGTTGCGCCGGGCTCCGAACACCTGGCCCTCGGTCATGAAGCCGGCATCGACGAGGTTGTCGAGCACGACGTTGGCGCGGGCGCGGGCGGCAGGCAGGTTGATGTGCGGGGCGTATTTGGTCGGCGCCTTGAACAGCCCGGCCAGCATGGCGGATTCCGCAAGCGTGACGTCGCGCGCCGACTTGTTGAAGTAGAAATGCGCCGCGCCGTCGACGCCGAAGGTGCCGCCGCCCATATAGGCGCGGTCGAGATAGAGCTTCAGGATCTCGTTCTTGGTAAGGCGCGTCTCCAGCCAGATCGCGAGGAAGGCCTCCTTCACCTTGCGCTCGATGGTGCGCTCGTTGTTGAGGAACAGGTTCTTGGCGAGCTGCTGCGTGATCGACGACCCTCCCTGGCGGACGCCGCCGGCCTGCGCGTTGGTGACGAGGGCGCGCGCGGTGCCGGCGATGTCGATGCCGAAATGGTCGTAGAAGCGGCGGTCTTCGGTGGCCAGCGTCGCCTTGATCAGGTTGTCCGGAAAATCTTCCAGCGGGATCGAGTCGTTGTGCTTGATGCCGCGGCTGCCGATCGGATTGCCGTAGCGGTCGAGGAACGACACCGCCAGATCGGACTTCTTGAGCCAGTCGTCGTCGGCGGTCTCCCGGAACGCGGGCACCGCGAGCGCCAGCATGACGATCAGCCCGCCGAGGCCGATGGTTGCGGCTTCCGAAAGCGGTTCGATGATGACCCACCGCTTCCAGCGGCCGACATAGAACCGGTCCATGAAGGTGGAATAGCGCTCGTACAGCTCGCGCAGGCCCTTGCCCGACGAAAACAGCGTCGAGTCGATGCGCGCGTCCAGGTCCAGAAGGAAGTTCCGGATCTTCTGCTTCGAGTCAGGCGGTAGGATCTGGCGCACCGGGACCTTCGAAACGCTCGCGCGCCCACCCTGGGCGCTATCGATACGTCATGCTTCGATGTTGCGGCAAACCCAAGGCGCTTTCAGGACCCTTGGGGGACTCGCAACTGTTCTATCCGAGCAGGGGCTATAAACCAATGCTCTCGCTCACCATTTGGTGGTCGGCCCTGACGTGTTCCAGTTGTTGTTCCGGGTGTTCTTGCGCCGTCATCGACCCGCTTGCACCCCAATTGCCGGACCCTCTAGAAGGGCTGCAGCCGAATGCAACCCGGAAACTGCCAGGCTTCATGACCGCACCGCCCAAACGCGCTTCCGATCAGGATGGATTCTTCTGGAAAACCAAGACGTTGGAGGAGATGTCCAACGCCGAGTGGGAAAGCCTGTGCGACGGCTGCGCGCGCTGCTGCCTGGAAAAACTCGAGGACGAGGATACCGGGAAGATCTACTTCACCCATGTTTCCTGCAAGCTGCTCGATTCCGGCCTATGCACCTGCAAGGACTATCCTAACCGTTCCGACAAGGTTCCGGATTGCGTGCGGCTGACGCCGGAGAACGTCCGCACGCTGAACTGGCTGCCGCCAAGCTGCGGATACAAGCTGGTCGCCGAGGGGCGCGATCTCTACTGGTGGCATCCACTGATCTCGGGCGACCCGAATACCGTGCATGAAGCCGGCGTTTCCGTCCGCGGGCGCGTGCAGGGCACCGAGGACGAGATACCGGACGAGGATCTCGAAGATCACATCGTGCAATGGCCGGGACTGTTGCCGAAGCGGGCGCGGCTGAAGAAGCGGCCGAAGGCCTGAACGTCAGACCCCGCCCGGCGCTGATCGATCACGAGAACGCGACGATGCCCTCGCGGGATGCACCCATGCACCGGCAGCGCTGCCGCGGAGGCGATTTGGGCTCTATTGTGCAGCGCATATGGCGATTCCATCTCGGCGGTTTCCGTCGCGCAGAACAATATTACGTCCGACATGAACAAGCATCAGCGGCAGGGCGGCGAGCCCGCCGATAAGACGTCGTTGCCCGATGATATCGGTGAGGAACTCTCCCGTATCACGACCGAGGTCATCGACGTCGGCGATGCGCCGCCGATCGCGCCGCGGGCGCCGCTGACCCAGGATGAGGTCCGTACCATCCTGATGAGCCTGTTGCTGACGATGTTCCTGGCCGCGCTCGACCAGACCATCGTGGCGACGGCGCTGCCGACCATCGGCCGCCAGTTCAATGACGTCAGCAATCTTTCCTGGGTGATCACGGCCTATCTGCTGGCATCGACCGCGGTAGCACCGGTATTCGGCACGCTGAGCGACATCTATGGCCGCCGCGCCATGATCACCGTTTCGCTTGCCCTGTTCACGGCGGGCTCGATCCTGTGCGCGGTCGCGCCGAACATGACGGTGCTGATTGTCGCGCGCGGCCTGCAGGGTCTTGGCGGCGGCGGCATCATGCCGGTGGTGCAGACCGTGATTTCCGACGTCGTCTCACCGCGCGAGCGCGGCAGGTATCAGGCCTATTTCAGCGGCGTCTGGATGGCGGCCGGATTGCTGGGACCTGTCCTTGGCGGCGTGTTCGCCGAGCATCTGCACTGGTCGATGATCTTCTGGATCAACGTGCCGCTCGCGGTTGGCGCGCTGGTCCTGCTGCTGCCCAAGATGGGCAAGATCCCGGTATTCCATCGCCGGCGCAAGGTCGACTGGCTGGGCGGCCTGCTGCTGATGGCGTCCGCGGTCGGCATCATGCTGGTGCTGAGCTGGGGCGGCCATCGCTTCGCCTGGCTGTCGCCATCGATCATGGCGATGATCGGTGCGTCCGTCGCGCTGGCGCTCGCCTTCGTCTGGCACGCCCGCAATGCCGATGAACCGTTCCTCCCGCTGCCGCTGCTGGGCGGAACGGTGGTGCCCTACGCCATGCTCGCCGGTGGCTGCGCGCTGGGCGCCATCACGGCGCTGACCGTCCATCTGCCGCTGTACTATGAGGTCGTCTATCATTTGACCGCGAGCGAGGCGGGGCTTGCGCTGATCCCGCTGGCGGCGGTATCCACCTGCGGCGCGGCGATCGCCGGACGGACCATGGCGCGCGCCAGGCACTACAAGCGCGTCGCCATCGCCGGCACGTCCGCGGCCACGATCTTCGGGCTGGTGCTGAGCGTGACGACGCTCCCGTTGTGGGGTCTTTTGATCGTGCTGTCGCTGTTCGCGCTCGGACTCGGCACCACGTTCCCGGTCAGCGTGGTCTCGCTGCAGAATTCCGTGGCGCGCGAGCAGATCGGCACCGTGACCGGCGCGATGAACTTCTTTCGCGCGCTGATGTCGTCGTTCATGGTCGCAGCCTTCAGTGCGATCCTGCTGATGGCGCTGGGGCCCGGCATCTCGCTTGGCGAACACCGGGGACCGGCGAATGCCATCGCAGTTGCCGACATGGTCACCGCGTTCCACTACGTGTTCGGCGCCGCCACCGCGCTGATGGCCTGCGCCGCGCTCAGCATCACCCTCATGGAGGAACGGCCGCTCGCCGGTCCCTCGACGCCTGCGGAGATGGCGGAGTAACGGAATACCGTTCTTCCGCTTTCTCCTACTTTGCATGGGGTTGTTTTGCGGTTTTTGTGCCTCGGCCTCCGGTGCACCGCCGGATGATGGACTCAGGTCCCCGGCCTTGAGACCTCGGTCTCCTTGCTGGTGATGAACTCCAGCAGCACGGGGATGCCTTCCTTCGTCTTCTGAATGCCGCGCTTGATGGCGGGGATGATGTCTTCGGGCTTCGTCACCCGCTCGCCGTAGCCGCCGAAGGCGCGCGCCATCGCGGCGTAGTCGCCGGAGATATCGGTCGAGCGGTATTTCTCGGTCGAGATCGGCATCACCTTCAGCTCGATCGCCATCGAGAAATTGTTGAGCAGGATCGACATGATCGGGATGCGCTCGCGTACGGCGGTCTCGAAGTCCATGCCGGTGAAGCCGATCGCGGCGTCGCCCCAGACGTTGATGCAGAGCTTGTCGGGTTTTGCGAGCTTGGCGCCCATCGCAAGGCCGAGCCCGTAACCGAGCTGCGTGGTCTTGCCCCAGCCGATATAGGACAACGGCTCGACCGTCTTCCAGAACGGCGAGAGCTGGTCGCGCGGGCTGCCGGCGTCGTGGGTGATGATGGTGTTCTTGATGTCGACGGTGTGCTGCAGGTCCCACAACACGCGGTAGGGATTCAGCGGCGCGTCTTTATGCGTCAGCTTCGGCATCCATTTCGCCAGCCATTCCTTGTGCGAGGCGGCGATCTCGGCGGCCACCGCCGTCGCATCGCGGTCCGAGGTCACGCTCTTGCCGATCTCCTCCAGCAGGGCGTCGAGCACCAGGCCGGCATCGCCGACCAGTCCGATTTTGGCCTCGACGTCCTTGTTGAGGTGGTTCGGATCGAGCGTCGAATGAATGATAGTCTTGCCCTTCGGCATGGCGATGCCGAACGAGGTTTCGGTGAACGAGCAGCCGATGCCGAAGATCACGTCGGCTTCGCCGAGGAATTTCGGCACCGCCCTTGGTACTGCGAGGCCGCCCGATCCGAGCGACAGCGGGTGCGTCTCGGGAAATGACGACTTGCCGCCGAGGCTGGTCGTGACGGGAATCGCGAGACGCTCGGCCAGCCGCCTGAGCTGCGGCCAGGCTTTTGCGTAATGCACGCCCTGTCCGGCATAGATCACCGGGCGCTTGGCGCCGACCAGCAGCGCCGCGGCTTCCTTTACATGCTCAGGGTCGGCGCCGTAGCGGGTGCGCAGCACCGGCGTGTAGTTCAGGGGCTCCGGCACTTCCTCGTTCCACATATCGGCCGGGATTTCGACGATGACCGGCCCGCCGCGGCCGTTCTTCAGCTTCGTGAATGCGCGCCGGAAGATGTTGCAGACTTCAGTGGCGATGTTGATCGGCTCGGAGGACTTCGAGAACGCCTTCATCGCCTGGCTGGAATTGAAATTCGGGTCGATATTGGCGAGCCGGCGCGCATAGCCCATCGGCAGCACCAGTACAGGGACGGATTCGCCGTAGCACTGCGCCACGCCGCCCATCGCGTTCTCCGCGCCGGGACCGTGCTGCATGCAGAAGGCGCCGATCGACTGGCCCGACGTGACGCGCGAGATCGCGTCCGCCATGTGAACGCCGATGCGCTCCTGGCGTACCATCACCGGGCGGATATCGGCATTGGCGGCATATTCGATGAGATGGTTGACCGGATAGCCGCAGAGGATCTCGATGCCCTCGCGCTTCATGATTTCCGCAATGGCGGCGCCGAGTTTCATGACGGTCTCTCCCTCGATGCAGGCCCGGTTGATCCAGCCCCATTGGGGACAGTAGGAACAGGATTTTTCAGCGCGGTAAAGCGCGGCCGTCGCGTGCGTGCGGAATGCTGCTATGCGTTTGGCCGCTGGGGGAGTGAAGCGGGTGCTAGCCGCGCAATCATCCGGCCTTCTTGGTGCGCGCGGCGGTGCGCGCCGGCTTCTCGGCCTTTTTCGGCGCTTCCTTCGCCGTCTCCCTGGCGGCGCGCTTGCCGCTGCCGCTGATCGGCAACAGCATCTCGCGCTGGCCGGCTGCTGCCTTGCGCGGCTTCTTGCCCCTGGACTTCTGCGGAGCCTTCTCTTGAGCCTTCTCTTGGCCGCTGGCGGCGGGCTGCTTTTCGCCGGCCAGGCTGCGCTTGAGCGCGTCCATCAGGTTGATGACGTTGCCGGTGCTCTTCGGTGCGGCCCTGGTGGGCGCGCCAAGGCCGTTGCGCTTCTGGTTGATCAGGTCGATCAGCGCCTGCTCATAGCGGTCCTCGAATTGTTCCGGTTCGAACGATCCCGATTTCTGCTCGACGATATGCCTGGCGAGATCGAGCATATCCTTGGTGATCTTCACATCCTGGATGTCCTCGAAATATTCCTTCTCGCTGCGGACCTCGTAAGGGTAGCGCAGCAGCGTCCCCATCAGTCCCTTGTCGAGCGGCTCCAGCGCGATGATGTGCTCGCGGTTGGTCAGCACCACGCGCCCGATCGCGACCTTGTCCATGGTGCGGATGGTTTCGCGGATCACGGCGAATGCGTCGTGGCCGACCTTGCCGTCCGGCACGAGGTAATAGGGACGTATCACATAGCGGCTGTCGATGTCGGACCTCGGAACGAACTCGTCGATTTCGATCGTGCGGGTCGATTCCAGCGCAATGTCGTCGAGTTCATCCTTCGACACCTCGATGTAGGTATCGGTGTCGATCTTGTAGCCCTTCATGATGTCTTCGTTGGCGACTTCCTCGCCGGTATCGGCGTCGACCTTCGCATATTTGATGCGATGGCCGGTCTTGCGGTTGATCTGGTTGAAGGAGACCTTCTCGGTGTCCGAGGTCGCCGGGTAGAGGGCGACGGGACAGGTCACGAGAGACAGGCGCAGAAAACCCTTCCAATTGGCGCGGGGGGCCATGGGCTACTCCAGAATACGCAACAGACAACATGGCAAGGATAACACCGAAGGACCTCGTCTCAAACATGATGAAGGCTGGAACCCCGCAACGGCGTTAACCGCATCCGACCCGAAAATCCGGAACATCATCCCCCACCGGACGTTGCTTCGGAGTGGCGGTGCCAAAGCATTCGCCGGGATTCCAGGGACAACAATCAGACGGAGGCTCCATGGCAACGGAAAGGCATGGCCAGATCATCGAAACCCCGACCGAGGCGCGCCAGGCCGAACCCGGCCCGTCCGTACTCGCACTGCTGACGGTTTCGACCAGCCTCGCGGTCCTGATCCTGGGCGTCGTCTGGTTCCTGTTCTTCCGGACCTGAGCAGGAGCGGACCGGGCGCGCCCGCGACCCGCCGGTCGTCCGGAGCGGCTGCTCATCCAGATACCGGTGCTGGTTGCAGGTTCCCTTGCCCGCTTGTTCCGGCCCCTTGGGGCATCCGATCCGGCATGGTAGGCGTCTGGGCCGGTTCCACGGGGCCACCCGCGGGCAACCGCGGCAGCATGAAGAAAAAGTAACATTGCGCCATGTTCCCCGTTCATGGCCCGTTCACGCCGGTTAGCCTCATCATGAGATCTGATTTCGTAAGGCTCACCATTGGAGGCCAGCTTGCGCCTGCTCGTTGTTGAGGACGATCCGGATCTCAACCGTCAACTCACGACGGCGCTGACGGATGCCGGTTATGTGGTCGATCGCGCGTTCGATGGCGAGGAGGGGCATTTTCTCGGCGACAGCGAACCCTATGACGCCGTCGTGCTCGATATCGGTCTGCCGAAGATGGACGGCATCTCGGTGCTGGAGGCGTGGCGCCGCAACGGGCGCGCGATGCCGGTATTGATCCTCACGGCGCGCGACCGCTGGAGCGACAAGGTGCAGGGCTTCGACGCCGGCGCCGACGATTATGTCGCCAAGCCGTTTCACCTCGAAGAGGTACTGGCGCGAATTCGCGCGCTGCTGCGCCGTTCCGCCGGTCACGCACAGTCCGAACTGACTTGCGGTCCGGTCTCGCTCGATACCCGCACCGGCCGTGTCAGCGTCTCCGGCAATCCGATCAAGATGACCTCGCACGAATACCGGCTGCTGTCCTACCTCATGCATCATACGGGGCGCGTGGTATCGCGCACCGAACTGGTCGAGCACCTCTACGACCAGGACTTCGATCGTGACTCCAACACCATCGAAGTGTTCGTCGGCCGCATCCGCAAGAAGCTCGACGTCGACATCATCCAGACCGTGCGCGGGCTCGGCTATCTGCTGACGCCGCCGTCGCCCGGAGCCTGATCTGCTTGCTCTTTTGCTTGAGCATGGTCTTATCCGAACACCGGCCTCGATCGGAGCCCGGGGACAGGTTGTTCGGGATCATGCTCTGATGCGCGGAAGTTCGCTCGCCACGCGGTTGTTCCTGTCGGCGACCGCGTGGGTGGTCGTGATCCTGTTGATCACCGGCGTCGTGTTGTCGTCGGTCTATCGTAACGCGACCGAGCGTGCCTTCGATCGCCGCCTCAATCTCTATCTCCGCACCCTGGTTGCCGAAGTCGCGACGCCGGACGAGCCGCCCGACCGTCAGTTTCAGTCTCTCGGCGAACCGCTGTTCGAACTGCCGTTGTCCGGCTGGTACTGGCAGGTCGTCCGCACCGACGAAAAGGCCGAGACGCGAGCCTCGCGTTCGCTGTGGGACAAGAAGCTTCCGAAACTGGAAGATCAGGGCGCGGAACTGACCGCCGCCGGCATTCGCCTCGGCTATGTCGACGGTCCCGAGGGCCAGAGCCTGAGGGTGGTCGAGCGGCCGGTCGATCTCGGCTCCGACGGCAAATTCCTGGTCAGCGTGGCCGGCGATGCCAGCGAGATCTCCGATGAAATCCGCGCCTTCGACTACTACCTCGGCGGGACCTTTTCGGCGCTTGGCATCGTGCTGCTGCTGACGACGATTTTTCAGGTCCGCTTCGGGTTGGCGCCGCTCAAGCGTATTTCGGAATCGATCGCCGATATTCGTTCCGGCCGCGCCGAGCGCCTCGAGGGTGAATTTCCGGTCGAGATCGCGCCGCTGGCGCGCGAGACCAACGCGCTGATCGACGCCAACCGCGAGATCGTCGAGCGCGCGCGCACCCATGTCGGCAACCTTGCCCACGCTATCAAGACCCCGCTGTCCGTCATCGTCAACGAGGCCGCCGCCCACGCGGTCGATCCCTTTGCGAGCAAGGTCCTTGAGCAGGCGGACGTGATGCGCGACCAGGTCGCGCATCACCTTGAGCGCGCGCGGATCGCCGCGCGCGTCACCATCGTCGGCACCGTCACCGAGGTCGCCCCCGCCATCGAGGCGCTGCGGCGGACCATGGAAAAGATCCACCGGGACCGTGGCATTACCATCGCGCTCGAGGCCGATCCGCGGGCGAAGTTCCGGGGCGAGCGCCAGGATCTGGAGGAGATGGTCGGCAACCTCGTCGACAACGCCTGCAAATGGGCTTCCTCGCAGGTCCTGATCGAGGTGCGGGTGGAGCCGCCGGCGGAGCCCGGCACGGGCCCGCGGCTGCGCATCGTGGTCGATGACGATGGCCGCGGATTGTCCGCCGCCGAGCGAGCGAAGGTCTCGCGGCGCGGCCAGCGCCTCGACGAATCCAAGCCGGGCTCCGGGCTTGGGCTCTCGATCGTGATCGATCTTGCCGCCCTCTACGGCGGCACCCTGTCGCTGGACGATGCCCCGATCGGCGGCTTGCGGGCCAAATTGGTGCTGCCGGGCGTTTGAATTGGCGTCCGGTACGGCGGATTGGCCGGAACCCGCCATCTTGCTCCCGATCTCGTCATTCCTAACGCCTTCTTAACGCGCGCGCTTTTAAGATTGGAAGCGGACGCGTCGTGCCGTCCGCGCGATACTACCAGGTCCACACCGGGCGAATGAGCCAGACATCGACAGAGCGGCTGAGGGACTATCTCGCCCAGCTCGCGCCTCAGGCGCAGGCGCTGCTGATGCGTGAGTTCGAGCGCGCCATCGAGCGCGGGGAAGACGTCGTCGTCGCCAACTTCGTCCTCGAGCAGTTGCGCAAGGTTGTCCGCGGTGCCGAGGAAGACGACGATGCCCGTCCGCGGACCGACGATCCGGCGCGGCTGTTATATGG
>JAFAGM010000010.1 GCA_023422775.1 Pseudomonadota bacterium | reverse complement strand
ATGTCATCGCCGTCATGGCCGGCGACGGCGAGGACGTCAAATCCGCTGGCGCCGGCTCCGCCCCGGCGCCGAAGGCCGCCGAAGCCCCCGCCGCGAAGCCGGCGGCCGCACCAGCGCCTCAAGCCGCACCCGCGCCGAAACCTGCGGCTACCGGGCCGACGCAGGCGGCCGCACCCCAGGCGGCGGCTTCCGCCGCGCAAGCCAACGGCCATGCCCGCATCTTCTCGTCTCCCCTGGCGCGTCGTCTGGCCAGGGAAGCCGGCATCGAACTGGGACGTATCAACGGTTCCGGTCCGCATGGCCGCATCGTCGCGCGCGACGTGGAGGACGCGAAGTCCGGCAAGGGCCTCAAGGCGCCGGCTGCCGCACCCGGTGCAGGACCTGCAATCGCGCCGGCGATGTCGGACAAGCAGATCCTTTCGCTGTTCGAGGAAGGCTCCTACGAGATCGTGCCGCACGACGGCATGCGCCGCACCATCGCGCAGCGTCTCACCGCGGCCACGCAGAGCATCCCGACGTTTTATCTGACGATCGACTGCGATATCGGCCGGCTGCTCGAGGCGCGCGAGCAGATCAATGCTGCCGCACCGAAGGACAAGGAGAAGAAGCCCCTCTACAAGCTCTCGGTCAACGACTTCGTCATCAAGGCGCTCGCGGTCGCGTTGCAGCAGGTGCCGGACTGCAATGTGAGCTGGACCGAGGCCGGCATGGTCAAGCACAGGCATTCCGACGTCGGCGTCGCCGTCGCGATGCCGGGCGGGCTGATTACGCCGATCATCCGCAACGCCGAGAGCAAGTCGCTGTCGACCATTTCCAACGAGATGAAGGACCTGGCGGCCCGCGCGCGGACGCGAAAACTCAAGCCGCAGGAATATCAGGGCGGCACGTCGTCGGTTTCCAACCTCGGCATGTTCGGCATCAGCCACTTCACCGCGGTCATCAACCCGCCGCAGTCGACCATCCTCGCGGTCGGTGCCAGCGAGGAGCGGGCGGTGGTCCGGAACGGAAAGATCGAGGCCGCCCACATCATGAGC
Organism: Pseudomonadota bacterium; assembly: GCA_023422775.1. Lineage (GTDB taxonomy): Bacteria > Pseudomonadota > Alphaproteobacteria > Rhizobiales > Xanthobacteraceae > Bradyrhizobium. The sequence continues at coordinate 29,696 of JAFAGM010000010.1, read as the reverse complement.
GTGACGCTGTCCTGCGATCACCGCGCCATCGACGGCGCGCTCGGCGCTGAACTGATCGGGGCGTTCAGGCGGCTGGTCGAAAATCCTGTCATGATGATGGTGTGATCGTTCGGTGAGATAATCCCGTCATTGCGAGCGCAGCGAAGCAATCCATTTCTCCGGCGACAAGATGGATTGCTTCGTCGCAAAGGGCTCCTCGCAATGACGAAAGAGCTGTGTCGCACGATGGCAACGAGTGCATAACATGGCCGACACATCCTTCGACGTCATCATCATCGGCTCGGGCCCCGGCGGCTACGTCACCGCGATCCGCGCCGCCCAGCTCGGGTTCAAGACCGCGATCATCGAAAAATCCTATCTCGGCGGCATCTGCCTGAACTGGGGCTGCATCCCGACCAAGGCGCTGCTGCGCTCGGCGGAAATCTACCACTACATGCAGCACGCCAAGGATTACGGGCTTTCCGCCGAAAACGTCTCGTTCGATCCGAAGGCCGTGGTGGCGCGCTCGCGCGGCGTCTCGAAACGCCTCAACGACGGCGTCGGATTCCTGATGAAGAAGAACAAGGTGACGGTGATCTGGGGCGAGGCCTCGATCGACGCACCCGGCAAGGTCACCGTGAAGAAGTCCGCCGCCGAGGCGCCGAAGGGCGCGCTGGGCGAGGGCGCGTATCAGGCAAAACACATCATCCTTGCGACCGGCGCGCGGCCGCGCGTGCTGCCGGGGCTCGAGCCCGACAAGAAGCTGGTCTGGACCTATTTCGAGGCGATGGTGCCGGACCGGATGCCGAAATCGCTGCTGGTGGTGGGCTCCGGCGCGATCGGCATCGAGTTCGCGTCGTTCTTCCACACCATGGGCGCCGACGTCACCGTGGTCGAGGTGCTGCCGCAGATCCTGCCGGTCGAGGACGCCGAGATCGCCGGGCTGGCACGCAAGCGCTTTGAAAAGCAGGGCATCAATATCCTCTCGAACACCAAAGTCACAAAACTGGAGAAGAAGGCCGACAGCGTCGTCGCCACCATCGACGACGGCAAGAAGCCGCAGACGGTGGAGTTCGAGCGGGTGATCTCGGCGGTGGGCGTGGTCGGCAACATCGAGGGCCTTGGCCTCGAGAAACTCGGCGTCAAGACGGATCGCGGCTGCGTCGTGATCGACGGCTACGGCAAGACCAACGTGCCCGGCATCTACGCCATCGGCGACGTCGCGGGCCCGCCGATGCTGGCGCACAAGGCCGAGCATGAAGGCGTGGTCTGCATCGAGGCCATCAAGGGCCTGCATCCGCACCCCATGGACAAGAACCTCATTCCGGGCTGCACCTATTGCCACCCGCAGGTTGCCTCCGTGGGGCTGACCGAGGCAAAGGCAAAAGAGGGCGGCCGCGAGATCCGCGTCGGCCGCTTCCCGTTCGTCGGCAACGGCAAGGCCATTGCACTCGGCGAGGACCAGGGCCTGGTCAAGGTGATTTTCGACAAGAAGACCGGCCAACTGCTCGGCGCGCACATGATCGGCGCCGAAGTGACCGAATTGATCCAGGGCTACGTGGTTGCCATGAACCTGGAGACCACCGAGGAAGAACTGATGCACACAATATTCCCGCATCCGACGCTTTCGGAGATGATGAAGGAGGCCGTGCTCGACGCCTATGGCCGCGTGCTGAATATTTGACGATGCCGTCATTGCGAGCGAAGCGAAGCAATCCACCTATCCATTCGCGGCGCTATGGATTGCTTCGTCGCTTCGCTCCTCGCAATGACGGACAACAAGAGAAAGAAAACGAAGCGTGAAAGACAACGACAACCTGACCATCGAGCGTCCGACGTTCGTGACCCATCTCGAATGCGCGATGGAAGGCGATCATTATCCCGCCGACCAGATTCACAATCTCTCCAAGGCCGGAAAACCCCTTTTGGTCCGCTACGACCTTGCGGGCGTGACGAAGGCGCTGACCAAGGACGCTCTGGCGCAACGGCCGGCCGACATGTGGCGGTATCGCGAGTTGCTACCGGTGCGAAAGGTCTCGGATATCGTCAGCCTCGGCGAGGTGACGACGCCGCTGATCCGGTTGCCGAAGCTTGCCAAAAAACTCGGCGGCGGCGAGATCATCGTCAAGGACGAAGGCCGCCTTCCCACCGGCTCGTTCAAGGCCCGCGGCCTCGTCATGGCGGTGTCGATGGGCAAGGCGCTCGGCATCAGGCACATGGCGATGCCGACCAACGGCAATGCCGGCGCGGCGCTGGCGGCCTATGCGACCTCCTGCGGCATCAAGACCACGATCTTCTGCCCGGCCGATACGCCCGAAGTAAACGTCAGCGAGATCGAGCTGCAGGGCGCCACCGTCTATCGCGTCAACGGCCTGATCGACGATTGCGGCAAGATCGTCGGCGAGGGGAAAGCGAAAGCCGGCTGGTTCGACACCTCGACGCTGAAGGAGCCGTACCGGATCGAAGGCAAGAAGACGATGGGGCTCGAACTTGCCGAACAACTCGGCTGGGACGTGCCTGACGTGATCTTCTATCCGACCGGCGGCGGCACCGGCCTGATCGGCATGTGGAAGGCGTTTGCCGAGCTGGAGGCGATCGGCTTCATTGGCTCGAAACGGCCGCGGATGGTCGCGGTGCAGGCATCGGGCTGCGCGCCGATGGTGCGTGCTTTTGAAGCAGGCACCGAGCACGCCCCGCGCTGGGAAGATGCCCACACCATCGCATCGGGCATTCGCGTGCCGCAGGCGGTCGGCGATTTTCTGATCCTGCGCGCCGTCCGCGAGAGCAAGGGTTTCGCCATTGCCGTGTCGGATGAGAAGATTTCTGCTGCGCTCAACGAAGTCGCGCGCGAGGAGGGGCTGCTGCTGTGTCCGGAAGGGGCTGCGACCTACGCCGCCTACCAGCAAAGCCTCGCCGATGGCCGCGTGACGAAAAACGACCGCGTGATGCTGTTCAATTGCGCCACGGGGCTCAAATATCCGTTGCCGCCGGTCACGCGCACGCTCGATCGTCACAAGCCGATCGACTACGCGAAGCTCTAGCGGCCGTCATTGCGGGCGAGGCGGAGCAATCCGCCTCGCTCCGACGGAAGTACGTGTTGCTTCCGCCTTCGCTTCCAGCTACGGCGGAGAGGTCGTCGCTCCACTCCTCACGATAATGATGAGGAGGGAGCTCAAGGGAGGGTGTAATGCGCAAGGTATTTTGGGCTGCGTTGACGATGTTGGCTCTGGTTGGTGCCGCAGCCGCGCAAGGCTTCCCCTCGCGACCCATCACCATCATCGTGCCGTTCTCGGCCGGCGGTCCTTCGGACGCGATGGCGCGGATCCTCGCCGAGCGGATGAAGACGACGCTCGGCGAAACCGTGCTGGTCGAGAACGTGACGGGGGCGGGCGGCTCGGTCGGCGTCGGCCGCGCGGTACGCTCGCCGCCTGACGGCTACACCATCAGCTTCGGCCATCTCGGCACCCATGTGGCCAATGGCGCGGTCTACAACAAGCTGGGCTATGACCTCGTCGCCGATCTCGAGCCGGTCGCGCTGCTGCCGAGCAACCCGATGATCATCGTCAGCAAGAACGCGGTGCCGGCGAAATCGCTGAAGGAACTTCTGGAATGGCTGAAGGCGCAGCCGTCGGCGCCGACGGCGGGCACCGCGGGCGCCGGTTCCGGAAGCCACATCGCCGGGCTCTATCTCGAAAACATCACCGGCATCAAGCTGCAATATGTTCCCTACCGCGGCACCGGCCCCGCGATGAACGATCTCGTCGCCGGCCAGATCGATCTGATCGTGGACCAGACCTCGAACTCGATTCAGCAGGTGCGTGCGGGCAACATCCGCGCCTACGGCATCACCGACAGCAAGCGCGTTGAATCCGCTTCCGACATTCCGACCGTGGACGAGGCAGGGCTGCCCGGGTTCCACATGACGCTGTGGTCCGGCCTCTGGGTGCCGAAGGGCACGCCGAAGGAAATCGTCGCAAAGTTGAACGCCGCAACCGTCGATGCGCTGAACGATCCCGCCGTGCGCAAGCAGTTCGAAAATCTCGGCTTGCAGATGCCGCCGAAGGACAAGCTGACGCCCGATGCGCTCGGCGCCTGGCAGAAGGCCGAAATCGCGAAATGGTGGCCGATGATCAAGGCCGCCAACGTCAAGGTGGATTAGCGCCGCAGGCTGCGCTTATGGGAACGGTACGAGCGACGCCTGTGCGCAGGCATCGCCGTCAGCTTGCTTTCTTCGCTTCCAGGTCGCGTAGCTGGGTGGTTGCCTCCTCGGCATTCTCGTAGATGTGCGGGGCCAGTGCGCGTTGCTTCAGCGCATCGCCCAGCTTGGCGCGTAGAAAGCTGCTGGTCGTATAGCGGGTGACACCGGAATAGAAGCGGTCCACGAGATCACGTACCATGGCTGAATATTCATCGATGATCTCGGGGAATATCTCGAAATTGTCGTAGTTGACGACGGCGTAAACCTTTCGCCCGAGCGGAGCCAACCTGGTTTCGACCATGCGTCGGACCTCTTCGACGTCTTCGCGGTTGCGGACACGATGACCTTCGAGATTGACGAAGAACCGGTTTTCGCCGGGCTGATAGGTGAACCGCTGCTCGAACGGCATTCGCAGCAACTGGTCCCGCAGACCCATTGGGCCGCTGGCGAAAATGCGGGGATCCATGATGGCGGGGTCGCGGACGATTGGACGAAATTCCATCCGGGCAAGGATGTCGCGCTCGATGTCGATACCCGGTGCGACTTCGATCAGTTCGAGCCCCTCCGGCGTCAGTTTGAACACGCAGCGTTCCGTCACATAGAGGACGGGTTGGCCGCGAAGCACGGAGTAGCGTCCGGAGAACGTGCGGTGCTCGACTTCGCTGACAAACTTCACGACGTTACCGTCCCTGGCCAACCGCAGGAGCCCGTTCTCGACTGTCAGGCCAAGGCGCCCTGCCGTGAATGTGCCGACGAATACCAGCTTCTTCGCATTCTGGCTGATATTGATGAAGCCGCCAGCGCCCGCCAGGCGCGGGCCGAATTTGCTGACGTTCAGATTACCCTCGCGGTCGGCCTGCGCGAGCCCGAGAAAGGCGGCGTCGAGCCCGCCGCCATCGTAAAAGTCGAATTGATAGGGCTGATCGACGACGGCCTGCGCATTGACGGCCGCGCCGAAATTCAGTCCTCCGGCCGGCACGCCGCCAATGACGCCCGGTTCGGCCGTCAGCGTGAGCAAATCGGCGATTTTCTCTTCGTTGGCGACGCTTGCCACACCCTCCGGCATGCCGATACCGAGATTGACGACGCTGTTGGCGTCAAGTTCGAGCGCCGCGCGGCGTGCAATGATCTTCCGCTCGCTCATTTCCATCGGCGTGATGGAGCCCATGGGCGCGCGAATTTCACCGCTGAAGGCCGGGTCGTATTGGACGGAGAATGTCTGCCAGTGGTTTTCCGGCTTGGCCAGCACCACGCAGTCGACGAAGATTCCGGGAATCTTGACCTGCCGCGGATTTAGCGAGCCGCGCTCGGCCAGCCGTTCCACCTGCGCGATGACCAGCCCTTCGGAATTGCGTGCCGCCATGGCGATTGCCAAGGCTTCCAGCGTGAGCGCCTCCTTTTCCATGGTGATGTTTCCATCGGGGTCGGCGGTCGTGCCGCGGATAATCCCGACATCGATCGGGAACGCGCGATAGAACAGAAATTCTTCGCCTCCGACCTCGAGGAGGCTGACAAGGTCTTCCCTGGTGCGATCGTTGATCCTGCCGCCACCATGTCGCGGATCGACAAAGGTGCCAAGCCCCACGCGCGTCAGATGTCCGGGGCGCTTTGCCGCGATGTCGCGAAACAGGTGCGAGATCACGCCCTGCGGAAGATTGTAGGCCTCGATCTGATTGGCAATTGCCAATTGCTGCAGTTTCGGCACCAGCCCCCAATGGCCGCCGATCACCCGGCGCACCAGGCCTTCGTGGCCGAGGTGGTTGAGCCCGCGGTTGCTGCCGTCTCCCTGACCGGCGGCGTAGACCAGCGTAAGGTTGCGCGGCCTGTCGGCGGCGGGGACGGCCTGACTTTCCTTGGCAAGGAAGAGCGTCTCTATTGCGACGGCAATTTCCTCGGCGAAGCCGATGCCGACGAAGCCGCTCGTTGCGACCGTGTCTCCGTCGCGGATCAGGCTGGCGGCTTCCTCTGCGCTGACCACCTTTCCGCTATCCAGCGCCTTGACCGGCGCCAGCGTCAGTCGAACTGGTTGAACCGACATAGATCCTCCGGATGAATTTGCATGCCCTTCGGCGCGCTTCTCAGTAGATCCCGGTCAAATAGAAGAACGCGATGGCAACGAACACCGCTGCGGTTTTCGTCAACGTGATCACGAACACGTCCTTGTAGGCTTGCCGGTGGGTCAGGCCGGTAACCGCAAGCAGCGTGATGACGGCGCCGTTGTGAGGCAGAGTGTCCATGCCGCCGCTCGCCATGGCCGCGATGCGATGAAAGACTTCAAGCGGGATGTTCGCCTCCTTTGCGGCCGCAATAAATTCTCCGGACATCGCGGCAAGGGCGATGCTCATGCCGCCGGAGGCCGAACCGGTGATGCCGGCCAGTACCGTCACGGTGACGGCTTCATTGACAAGCGGGTTGGGGATAGCCCTGAGTGCGGCCGATACCGCCGCAAAACCGGGCAACAGCGCGATCACGCCGCCGAACCCGTACTCGGACGCGGTATTGAGTGCCGCAAGCAGGGCCCCGGCGACGGCCGCCTTGCTGCCATCGGCGAATTTCGCGAGCACGGGACGCCAGGCAAAGACGAACACCGTTGCAATGCCGAGGAGCAGAGCGCCCTCGACCGCCCATATCGCCGCCACCGGACCGATCTGCGTCACGATCGAATGGCCGCCGAGCACGACCTCGTGCCTGGCGCCGTAGGCTCGGGGCACCAAAATCGTGAATATGAAGTTCGCCGCCCCCACCACGACCAGTGGCGCGATGGCGATCCACGGGTTGGGCAACTCCTTGTCCTCGAACGGCTCCGGCTCGTTGAGAAGCTCGGTGCCGTAGCCTTCTCCGCGCTTCTGCGCCGCCCGCCGGCGGTTCTCGATATAGGCGAGGCCGACGCCAAAAACGAAAACGCTGCCGACCAGCCCCAGCACCGGCGCCGCCCAGGTTGTCGTGTTGAAAAACGTCGTGGGAATGATGTTCTGAATCTGCGGCGTTCCCGGCAGGGCGTCCATCGTGAAACTGAAGGCGCCGAGCGCGATGGTGCAGGGGATGAGCCGCTTTGGAATATCGCCCTGCCGGAACATCTCGGCCGCGAACGGATAGACCGCGAAGACCACGACGAACAGCGACACGCCGCCATAAGTCAGGATTGCGCAGACCACGACAATGGACAGCACCGCGCGGTCGCGCCCCAGCACGCCGATGACGGCTGCGACGATCGATTTGGAAAAGCCGGACAGTTCGATGACTTTCCCGAAGACGGCGCCAAGCATGAAAACGGGAAAATAATTCTTCACGAAGCCGACCATCTTCTCCATGAAGACGCTGGAGAAGAGCGGCGGAACGAGCGAGGGGTCGGTCAGCAGCACCGCGCCGAGGGCTGCGATCGGAGCGAACAGGATGACGCTGTAGCCGCGGTAGGCCACGAACATCAGGAAGACGAGAGAGCCCAGGACGATCAGGAGATTCACGGCAGCACTTCCCCCAGTGATGAGCCAATGGATCCAGCCCTACTCAGGCTGTCGATGTGAACATGGTCATCCGCTCGCGCTCGAGTTCGCCGATCACCCTGGCGTGGTGCCGGACCGCCTCGGCCAGCAAGTCGCGGATAGAGATGACGGTTATGGGCGTGCCATTCTCGACCACCGGCAGGTGACGAATATCGTGCTGGTGCATCAGCTTGAGACAATCTGCGAATGTCTTCGCAGGATCGACGGTCACGACATCGCGGACCATGATGTCCGCCACCGGCGTAAGCTCTGGAGTTTTACCGGTAAGCACCAGCCGCCGCACGCAATCGCGCTCGGACAGAACGCCTACGATCGCCCCACGCTCGGTTACCACGACGAGTCCGATGTTATGTTCGGCCATGACGCGCACGGCCGTGAGGGCGGTCTCCGCGGGACCGACGGCCCACAGGGATCTCGGCTTTGCCGCGAGAATCTCTCGTAATGAGCGATATGCCAGTATTTGGTCCGGCCGTCTGAGCGGATTATCCATGACGCCTCACTTCCGGGGAAACGAAAGGCGTGAATCGGGCCGGCAATGCTGTCCCGTCGGATACAGCACGCGCCGCTCGTCAACCTTGGACCCCTCGCACCCCGGCATATTGAATTCGTTGCATCCAAGTGCCGGTTCCAATGCAAAGAGCTATGGGCGCGGCCCAACCTTTCGTTGATCTATGTCAAGCAGGATGCCGGGCGCGCACCGGACATTTTCGTTTGCCGATTGCCGTGGGTTGGAGCGATAATCTGCACCGATAAGGCTCTCTGGCGCCGCAACGACCAGCATAATGAGCCGTACCGGGAGGCCCACATGACCAACTCACCGTCTCCAGATGGCGCCTCGGCCTATCTCGAGAGCCTGATGCGTGCCGGGCAGCAATCGGTAAAACAATTCGACGATGCGATGGTCAGCGCCATGGGCATAGAGGGCAAGCCTACGGCGCGTGCGCCTTGGCCGTTTGCAGTCACGGCAAACATGCAGCGGCAGTTCTGGTCTCCGGTCATGGACTTCTGGAAAGGCTTCCTCAGCGAACCATCTGCGGACGGTTCCAAGCGGCCGGGAGCGGAGAAGCGGTTCCTGGACGAGGCCTGGCAACACTCTCCCTACTACGAGCTGGTCAAGAAGTCGTACCTTGCGACTTCAAAGCAATTGGCCGATTTTGTCGATGAAGCCCAGGTCGACGAAAAATCGAAGCTGCAGCTTCGCTTCTACGCGCGGCAGTTCATCGACGCGATGAGTCCGTCGAACTTTGCGGCAACCAACCCGGAAGTCATCCGAACGGCGATCCAGACACGTTCGGGAAGCCTGGTGGCCGGGATGCAGAACCTGATCGAGGATCTGCAGAAGGGGCGTATCACACGGGTCGACGAATCCGCCTTCGAGGTCGGCCGCAATCTGGCGGTAACGCCGGGATCGATCGTCTTTGAGAACGAACTGATTCAACTCATCCAGTATACGCCGCAGACCGCGGAAGTGGAGAAGACGCCGCTTCTGATCGTGCCGCCCTGCATCAACAAATACTATCTGCTCGATCTCGGCGCCGGTAACTCGTTTGTCGAGTATGCCGTCGCGCAGGGACATCAGGTCTTCCTGATTTCCTGGCGAAGCGCCGTGCCGGAGATCCAGAATCTGACCTGGGACGACTACCTGAACCTCGGCGTGCTCAAGAGCATCGAGGTGGTGCGCGACATCGCCAAGGTCGATCAGGTTCACGCCCTCGGCTTTTGTGTCGGCGGTACCATCCTGAGCTGTGCTGCGGGGGTTCTTGCGGCGCGCGGCGAAGAAGGGAATCTCGCCACCATTACGCTGCTGACGACCATGGTGGACTTCTCCGATACCGGTGAAATCGGTCTCCTGATCGATCAGAATTCGCTGGCCCTGCGCGAAGCGACGATCGGAATGGGCGGCATTCTGCCAGGCAAGGAACTGGCCTTCACGTTCGGGACGCTGCGCGCCAACGATCTGATCTGGCGATATGTGGTCGAGAGTTATCTGAAGGGCGCGCCGCCCGATACGTTCGATCTGCTCTATTGGGATTCCGACAGCGTCAGCCTGCCGGGGCCGATGTACTGCTGGTACGCGCGCCACGCCTATGTCGAAGACAAGATCAAGACCCCCGGCGCGACCACCCAATGCGGCGAACGGATCGACCTCTCGAAGGTGAAGGTGCCGCTGTTCATTCTGGCCTCTCGCGAGGACCACATCGTGCCGTGGCGCAGCGCGTTTCGTTCCAAGGACATCATGGGCAAGGACCCGCGCTTTGTGCTCGCCGCCAGCGGTCACGTTGCCGGCGTGATCAATCCGCCGGCGAAGAAGAAGCGGAACTACTGGGTCAATGACGATCTGGGCTGCGACGCGGACAATTGGCTCGATCGTGCCGAGCAGAAGCCGGGAAGCTGGTGGCCGGACTGGGATGGCTGGATGAAAAGCTATTCCAGCGGCACCGTTCCGGCGCCGAAGGAGCCGGGCAATGCGACTTTCCGGGTGATCGAGCCCGCGCCCGGCCGCTACGTCAAGCAAAAGTCAAACTAAATTGGATGAGAGAATCGCGATGCCTCGCTCATGCGCGATGTCTGCCGCAATGGCCGTTCACCCGGCTTCGCGGTAGTGGCGCGCGACGAATAGCTCCTGGCTCATGCCGGCCCTTGCGCGGGGCCGGCATGAAACTCGGGCCCTCAAACCTTCCTGGCGGCAGGGACCTTCCACGTTCCGTTGATGATCGAGGGGTCCGTTTCCTGCGGCCAGTACATGCGCAGCATCAGGATGAAATCGCCCTCTGGCGCGGGAAGCCAGTTTGACTCCTTGTCTTTGCCCGGGGAGTCCTTCTGGATGTAGAGATCGGTTGAGCCGTCCGGGTTTTCCTTCAGATCCTCACGGGCGCTGATCGAGTAGCGACTGAGCGGGTTCTTCACGAAGAAGTAGCTGCTGTCGTACATCGTGAGCGACCAGAATCCCTCGGCGGGGGGCAGGTGGCCCTTCGCAAACCGCATGACATACTTGTTGGCGCCGTTGTATTTGTGGCCATCGGCGTCCTTCTGCGAGGTGGGATAGACCGCATCCTGCGGACGATTGGCGCCGAGCCCGATCGCAGTGACCAGGGCCCGCATCAAATAGTCGGTGCCGTAGATCCCGGTCTTTGTCGTGTAGGCGAAACCATTTTCGTCCGTGATCGCCTTGTTGATCTTGAACTGAAGCATGATCCTGTCGAACGACACCTCCGGTACACGCTTCAGGAAGTCGGCCTTCAACTTGCTTTCGTCAAAATCCTGCCCGGGAACGATGCCGATACGCGCAAATTTGGCAAGCTGTGGCGCATCCGCTGCGTATGGCGGATTGGTCTTCATGAGCTCGCACAGCAGCTTGAAATACGACACTGCGTCCATGCGATTGACCTGTTCGCGGACCGCCGTCTTCATGTCGATCGAAGAATCGACCTTGCCTGGCGGCGGCGTGTACGCCTTGCCGTAAGCACTGAGGGGAACGAGCTTGCACTCGTCCTGCAGCTTGTGAACGGCGGCATAATCCTCGGGGGTGCCGGTGCAATAGATGCGTCCGAGCAGCCATACGATGTTGGTGGGCGACTTGTACTCTTTCACTCCAGCCGGCAGCGTGCCCTTCCACCCGGGTCCAGTGATGGCATAGGTCTGCGCACCGGTCCCGGTCGTACGCTTTCCCGGTACCTGGAACACCGTCGTCCAGCCGTCCAGCATAGGCATCAGGAAATAGCGCCCCTTCATGTCGGGGATGCTGAGAACCCATGGCTCTTTCCCCACGTCGAAGAAGGACGTCGTGTAGAGAGTATCCGCGTTCGGCGCGGTGACATCCCGGAAAGATGCGTCCGGATATTGACGCAGCTTGATGATCTGGCCCATCGGCCCCCGCGTGCCCACCGGTTCGGCGACATTGGTGATGATCCGGCGGGTCATCTCAATCGTAACCAACGGATAGCCGAAGATGTAGGCGTCGCTCGCGAGCCAGAAATCCTCAAGGCCTTCGCCCACCCCAAGAAAGGAATCCTGGGCCAGTGTCGATCGTGTTGCGGCCGCGCTTGCCAGCAGCCCCATTCCACCAAATGCAAGCGATCTACGGGTAATCTGCATTGTCATCTCCATTGTGGCCTTGTTGTCATCCAAATGATTTTCGGAAAAGTAATGCGCCGCACAGATGGTCGCGGCTTGTCGCTGTTTAAGAGCAAGGGGGATAGGGATAGTATCCGCACCGGGGTGCGTAGTACGGATAGGCTGCAGCTCCGGCTACTGCGGCCGCTCCCGCAACGGCAGCGCCTCGATAGTAAGCCCCACGCCAGGCCGTCCGGCGGGCGACGCCCGCAAAGGACAATGGCGTGAACGGGCGGCCAATGATGTCGATGAAGATCGAAGCCGGTCCATCGGCTCCCGCAAGATCACCTTCGAGGATGTCGACATCGAAAGTCAGCTTGTCGCCTTCAAGCCTGGGCGACTTCAGCACGACGACCGCGTCGATCACCGATGATCCGTCCTTCTTGAAGCCGGAAACCGTGGCGTTTGGAGGGTCTTTCGCGAAATTGTCGCTGCCGTTGCCCCAGTCCTCGACGATCCGCGTCGTAAGATCGTGACCGGCCGCCCGTACAGGACGATCTGCAAACACGATTGCATTCGGCGAAATGCCGGTCAGCACAAGTTTCCCGTCCTTCAGGCTCGCACCGCGCGAGTTCAGAACGAAGAGGGAGGGGACGACCTCCGGCTTCGCGTGGCCGATGGATTTCTCGAGCGGCACATGCGGCTTGGGTTCGGATGCCGATTGGGCGGAAAGGTCTTGCGGGCAGAGCAGCAATCCGCCGGCGCAAAATGCGATGAGGGCAGCGCTAAGTCTCATGGTTGTTGTCTCCCTTGAAAATGGTTGTCCTCGTTTCGGCCGCTTCGCATGGCTTCAGAAAACGTCCCCGCGCGTCGTCCTCACTTCGTCAAACGACAGATGGCCCCTTCAGGAGCTTGGTAAATCCTGCCGATCACCTTCGCTGAGCATTCCGCGCCAATTCAGGTCGCGCGTCTTGCCATTTCGCGCCAATCGTCGGGAATAGGTCAGCGGACGATCAGGGGAGGTCGGTCCGTGATCGGCATCATCGCCGCTCACGGGCTAGTTGCTGCCGCCTGTAAACGACCGGTTGAACCCTCATCAAACGCACGAAAGAGCGGCTAAAGCTGCTTGCGTTGGCATAGCCGAGGATTTTGGCGATATCCGACAGGCGCTTGCCGGAATCCGCCAGAAGGCGGCATGCGATGGTCAAGCGAACTTCCGCAAGTAGTTCGCTGTGGCTCGTGCCCATGCGACCGAGGTGCCGCTGCAACGTGCGCGCGCTGATCCGGTGGGCGCGAGCGGTATCATCGAGAGTTGCGCCGCCGCGTCGCAGCGAGGCGACCATGACGGCGCGGATCTCGTCGGATGAAGGCAACCGGACAGCTCTCATCGGCTGGTGCCAGGCTTGAAGCCATGCTCCCTTGATAGAAAGACCGATCTTCGAGGCTGCAGGTATTTGGGTGGCCTATCTGGCCATCAGCCGCCAAAATTCTTGTCAGATGGAACGCCTGCCTTTGTGGGACAAGGAAGGTGGCCTGCTACCTTCCATTTGCTGCCCTCTGTTCGGTTCTCGACGTCTGCGCAGGAATAGTCAGGCTTGATCGATAGCCGCCGGCTTCAATCCATGACTCGACAACAGGCCATGACGCGGCCAACCTGCGAGCATTCAGGCGCGATCCCGGATCGGCCAGGTCAGGCTGAATTGCTTCCTGACCGATCGTTTATGTGTATCTCTCCAGTATGTCCTCGGCGTGTGGGCCAATGGCAAAGATTCATTTGACGCGTTGCCAGCATCTTAGTCCCTTCGTGGACATTTTGAATGGTATTGGCGCGCCAACGGCTTCGTTGCTGGGAAAGTTTCGCCTTCCGAGCTCGTTGGAAGAAAAGGCCGATCATTACGTCCCGATATTGCCCGCAATCGAATTTGCGGAGTTCGCCCGAAGATCGCAAGGCGTCGTGGATTTCGGATTCCATGCCTCTCAGCAGCTTCATTTTGGCCACCTCAGCGAAAAGACACGGAGTCTGATTGGCCATTCCCCGACGCTGTTTGTCGCGCTACAGCAGGCTTGCAAATGGGCATCGCTTGAGGACTCGAACCTGAGCAACTGGCTTGAGCGCCACGATGATCACGTGAGGTTTTGCAGCAGGCTCGTCGGAACCAAAGGCCTTCAGCATCTCGAGCACTCACAGTGGCTCCAGAACATTTTTCCGATACTCATCGTCCGACAATTCGCCGGCTCCGACTGGGCACCGGCAACCATCGCCTTTGAAGCTCGCTACACGCCGAGTCCTGTGGCCCAGTCCTTCTGGCCTAACTCACGATTCCTGTCGGGCCAGGAGGCATCATGGATCGATGTGCCAATCTCCTTCCTGGCCCTCCCTGGTCGCACGAACGACGATTTACCTCGTCTGCAGCGGGACGAGGTCGAACATTCCGGCCATGAAATCATAGAAACACTCAAGTTGATGCTGCCATCTTATTTGGACGAAGGACCGCCCGTTCTCGCTGAAATCGCGGAACTGGCCGGCGTCAGTACGCGAAGCCTTCAGCGCAAACTCTCTCAAGCCGGCCTTACATACTCAGACCTGCTCGACACCGTCCGATTTGAGAACGCCAGCAAGCTGTTGAGAGACACGGATTTCAAGATCATCGAGGTCGCGTTCTCTTCGGGCTACGCGGATCCCGCACACTTTACCCGCGCCTTCCGCCGGATTGCCGGTGTTACGCCGCGACAATTTCGCGACCAGTGGAGACCTCGATAAGCCCACTTCTCCCTTGAGCTTTGCGAGCTCGAGCAACTCGTTCTCCATGTCTTCGTTCCGGGCTTGGCCATGCAGTCGCGCTTGCGCACGCCAACAAGCAAGGGCCGGAGGCCGGCCCTTGCAAGGTTGATTGTGTCAGCAAGCGTGTTGAACGCGCGTTTGCTTATGCGTAGGCGGCCATGTTCGCCATTGCCGTCATTTCATTGTGGTGTCCGCCGTCGCTTCCGCCATTGGGCAGCACGCCGTCATCCTCCAGTTGGAAGTGGACGCCCGCGGCGAGCGAGTCGACCCTCTCGTAGGCACCGTACACGGTCTGATCGACCGTGATGTCGCTTGCGCGCACCAGGTTGCCATAGACGGTGATGGTGCCGAGCAGATCCTCGTCATGCGCGCCGGCATCGCCTTGCTGGCTGATGACGGTGATCACGCTGTAGTCGGCTCTGCCGTCACCGTTGCTGTCCTTGTGCTCGATCGACTTGACTTCGGCGGTGTGCGCCGAGATTTCGATCTTGTCGCCCTGGCTGCGGTTGAAGTCGCGGATCACGTCGTTGCCGAAGCCGTCGACCCAGTGGTCGTGGGTGGCGTCGTTCTCGCCGGTGACGCCGACCCAGTCGATCGTGCCGTCGTCGTTGACATGCTTGGCGACGATCTCGTCCTTGGCATTGACCTGCAGTTCGAAGCGGAAGGTGTCAGCGCCGCGGCCGCCGGTCATCGTATCGTTGACCGCCGTGAACGCCGCGGTTTCGTCCGCGAAGATCTGGGTCACGCCATCCTGGGCGGCGACCATCTCGCCCGCGTCCGAGCGGCTGAGCAACGTGTCGTTGCCGGTGCCGCCATCCATCCGGTCCGCGCCGAAGCCGCCGACCAGAAGATCGTTTCCGGAGCCACCGTTCAGGGTGTCGTTGCCCGAACCGCCCCAGACCTTGTCATCGCCCGAGCCGGAGTTGAGCGTGTCGTTGCCCGCCATGCCTGCGATCGTGTCGGCGCTGCCGCCGGAGAACAAGACGTTGTTGGCCGTCGTTCCGTTCAGATGATCGTGGCCGGAGCCGCCACCCGTAAACTGGGCGAAGAAATCTTCGAAGCGGTCATTGTTGAACAACCTGTTCAGATTGAATCTTGCCATTACTAAACCTCTTATTCAGACCTCACAGACCAAAACGTCTCACCACTGGGTTTTGGG
The DNA here is from genome assembly GCA_023422775.1 of Pseudomonadota bacterium. Classification (GTDB taxonomy): domain Bacteria; phylum Pseudomonadota; class Alphaproteobacteria; order Rhizobiales; family Xanthobacteraceae; genus Bradyrhizobium. The sequence continues at coordinate 14,022 of JAFAGM010000010.1, read as the reverse complement.
AATCCTTGGTGATGCGCGCGGGCGAGACGTGAGGTGTGATCCTTCACCCGCGCTGCAAGAAAAAACAGCAAACCGGGCCCGGGGCAGGACAAGCGCGCGGCGGTTTTGCGCGGGGCGGGGGCGCTATTGTGTCGCGTAAGGCGAACGTTTGGTCAGCGCCTCACTGCATCTGCCGCATTTTTCCAGCGAGCAAACAGCATGCGATAATTCGCATACGATATTGTTCTGTCGTGAGATATGAATGAATAGCGCAGTGCCGAACGTGACGCAGATGTGCCATCGCGTGACGGAAACGCGCGCAAAAAGTGCACGTCGCACAGAAATGACGCGTTTCCCCGCCGGACACGTTTGATGTCAGGCGCCGTAACATGGCGTTGTTGGCGTTGATCGCCGGCCGGTGATCGACGGATTTGCCGCCCGCGATTCGCAAACTTCGGCTCGTGTGATTCGGCCGCGCTTCGTGCTCGTGGAAGCCACCGCACGGAAATGCAGCGGGCAGTCATCCGGATGATCTCGCGCAGGTTGTGAAGCGCCCGGCAATAGGGGCACATTACCGTTCCCCAGCCGGCCTCAGCGAAGCGTGGTCGCCTTCATAGAGGCTAAAAATGGTTGCCGCGGCGCCACGATAGTTGCGTGATCGCAACAGTGGCCGAAGATTTGGCCGTTCTTGCCCCCGGTTTGTACTCACGCCGCTTTTTGGCCACACCCCTCCGTGAAATCATTCTAATCGTTACTGATGGCCGCAGTGCTCCGCGAAGGCGAAGGGAACCGCTTCTTTCCCCGGACCGTTAAAGAGAAGGCTGGGGAAACAGGTTTGCGGATGGACGCGAAGACCGACATCAAGAAGAGGTTGCCGAGCCGTCACGTGACGGAGGGGCCGGAACGCGCGCCCCATCGGTCCTACCTCTACGCGATGGGCCTGACCACCCAGCAGATCCACCAGCCCTTCGTCGGCGTGGCGTCGTGCTGGAACGAGGCCGCCCCCTGCAACATCTCCCTGATGCGCCAGGCGCAGGCGGTCAAGAAGGGGGTTGCGGCCGCCGGTGGCACCCCGCGCGAGTTTTGCACCATCACGGTCACCGACGGCATCGCGATGGGCCATGACGGCATGCGCTCGTCGCTGCCGTCCCGCGAATGCATCGCCGATTCGGTCGAACTGACCGTCCGGGGCCATGCCTATGACGCGTTGGTCGGGCTTGCCGGCTGCGACAAGTCGCTGCCGGGCATGATGATGGCGATGGTGCGGCTGAACGTGCCTTCGATTTTCATCTATGGCGGCTCGATCCTGCCCGGCAATTTTCGTGGCCAGCAGGTCACCGTGCAGGACATGTTCGAGGCCGTCGGCAAGCACTCGGTCGGCGAAATGTCGGATGCCGATCTCGACGAAATCGAGCGGGTGGCGTGCCCGTCCGCCGGCGCGTGCGGTGCACAATTCACCGCCAATACCATGGCGACGGTGTCCGAGGCGATCGGGCTGGCGCTGCCATATTCGGCTGGCGCGCCCGCGCCCTACGAGATCCGCGACGCCTTTTGCGCCGCCGCCGGCGAGAAGGTTCTGGAACTGATCTCGGCCAATATCCGGCCGCGCGACATCGTCACCCGCCGCGCGCTGGAAAATGCTGCGGCCGTCGTTGCAGCATCGGGCGGATCGACCAATGCTGCACTGCACTTGCCGGCCATCGCGCACGAGTGCGGCATCAAGTTCGACTTATTCGACGTGGCCGAAATCTTCAAAAAGACACCATATGTCGCGGATTTGAAGCCGGGGGGCCGTTATGTTGCCAAAGACATGTTCGAGGTTGGCGGCATACCGCTTCTGATGAAGACGCTGCTCGACAATGGCCACCTCCACGGAGACTGCATTACCGTCACGGGCCGTACGATCGCCGAAAACCTCAAGAGCGTGAAATGGAATCCGCACCAGGATGTGGTGCGGTCCGCCGACAAGCCGATCACCGTCACGGGCGGAGTGGTCGGCCTGAAGGGCAATCTCGCTCCGGAGGGTGCGATCGTGAAGGTCGCGGGAATGTCGAAGCTGAAATTTACCGGTCCTGCACGCTGCTTCGACCGCGAGGAAGACGCCTTCGAGTCGGTCCAGAAGAAGACCTACAAGGAAGGCGAGGTCATTGTGATCCGCTATGAGGGGCCGCGCGGCGGTCCCGGCATGCGGGAAATGCTTTCCACGACAGCGGCGCTGACCGGACAGGGCATGGGCGGCAAGGTCGCCCTGATCACCGACGGCCGGTTTTCGGGCGCCACCCGCGGCTTCTGCATCGGCCATGTTGGACCGGAGGCGGCGGTGGGCGGGCCGATCGGCCTGTTGCAGGACGGTGACATTATCGAGATCGACGCCGACGCCGGCACCCTTAACGTAAAATTGACCGACGTCGAACTCGCCGAACGTAAAACCAAATGGACGCCTCGAGAGACTAACCACACGTCGGGTGCGCTGTGGAAATATGCCCAACAGGTTGGGCCGGCGGTGGCTGGGGCTGTAACCCATCCGGGCGGTGCGCACGAAAGACAATGCTATGCAGACATCTAGGCGTATCATTCTTGCGTTGATGTTGGGGGCCGCGCCAGTGGCGGGTCCCGTGTTCGCGTTCGACGGTGCGCCGGCCAAGCCGGATGCGCCGCTTCCGGGCATTACCCAGCCGGCCGGGCAGGCCCTCAACGCGCAGGCGCTGAAAAAGGCCGCTTCGCCGGCGGCCGCTACGGCGGCGGCTGCAACCGCGGCCACCGAGACCTCGCTGAATTCGCTGCAATACGCGGCCGAAGGCGGCCATCCCGTGGCGCAGTGGAAGCTCGGCCGGATGTACGCCAACGGCGACGGCGTGATCCAGGACGACCTCCGTGCCTTCGAATATTTCAGCCGCATCGCCAATCAGCATGCCGAGGACAGCCCGTCGGAGCCGCAGGCGTCGATCGTCGCCAACGCCTTCGTGGCGCTGGGGCGCTACTACCTGAACGGCATTCCCAATTCCAAGATCAAGGCGGACACCGACCGGGCGCGGGAGATGTTCTCCTATGCCGCGTCCTATTTCGGCAATGCGGATGCGCAGTACGATCTGGCGCGGCTTTATCTGAAGACCCCGGACGCTTCGCGGGACGATTTCCGCTATGGCGCGCGCTGGCTCGGCCTTGCCGCCCAGAAGGGCCAGCATCAGGCGCAGGCCATGCTCGGCCAGATGCTGTTCAACGGCGACCGGATGCCGCCGCAACGCGCGCGCGGCCTGATGTGGCTGACGCTGGCGCGCGACAGCGCCGCGCCCGACGAGGCCTGGATCCGGGAAAGCTACAACCGGGCGATCGCCAAGGCGAACGACGACGACCGCGCCATGGCGCTGCAGATGCTCGAGCACTGGGTGCAGGGCAAGAAGGACTGACGGCTTCGGACGTCAAACCCTCATGGTGAGGAGTCGCGGAGCGCCGTCTCCGGACGATGCTATTGCATCGCCGGGCGAACCATGAGGCCCCACGGGTGCCATTCATCCTTCGAGACGCCGCTGCGCGGCTCCCCAGGATGAGGTTTGGCAGACGGCGGCGCTATCTCAGGCCTTCTCCAGATCGAAATCCGCCCAGACCGGCACATGGTCCGAGGGCTTCTCCCAGGCGCGTACATAGCTGTCCACGCCGACATGGGTCAGGCGGTCGCTGGCCTGCGGCGACAGCAGCAGGTGGTCGATCCGCAATCCCCAGTTCTTCTGCCAGGCCCCGGCCTGATAGTCCCAGAACGTGTACTGGCCGGGCGCGTCGGTGACGGCGCGCAGCGCGTCCGTCAGCCCGAGGCCGAGCAGGGACTGGAACGCCTCCCGGGTTTCCGGGCGGAACAGCGCGTCATTGGCCCAGGCGGCGGGATTGTAGACGTCGGCAGCAGCGGGAATGACGTTGAAGTCGCCTGCGAGCACCAGCGGCTCTTCCGTTTTCAACCGCTCCTTCGCGTACTCAAGAAGCCGCGACATCCACTTGAGCTTATAGGGATATTTATCCGTGTCCGGCGGGTTGCCGTTGGGCAGATAGAGGCAGGCGATGCGCATCACGCCACCCTTGAGGGTGACGACGCCCTCCAGGAACCGGGCGTGGGCGTCTTCGTCGTCGCCGGCCAGCCCCGATTTGGTCTCGTCGAACGGCAGTTTTGACAGCAGCGCCACGCCGTTGAAGGTCTTCTGGCCGTGGGTGACGACGTTGTAGCCGAGCGCTTCGATCTCCAGCCGCGGGAACGCCTCGTCCACGCATTTGATTTCCTGCAGGCAGACGACGTCCGGCGAGCAGTCCTTGAGCCAAGTCAGGAGATGGTCAAGCCGCTGCCGGATCGAATTCACGTTCCAGGTGGCAATTCGCATTAAAATCTATCCGGATTGTAACTACACATTTCGTTGTTCAGTGGCATACCATGTGACACATGGCTGTGGTAACTGTTTAGAAACAAGGCGCAAAAATCGCCATCAAGGGGCAGGTTCGAACCGCTTCTTCCTTTGGAAGGACCGGCGAGCGTGAAAACTATGAAAATGCGCACGTTGATACTTCTGGCCGGCGTCGTCGGCATCGCCGCGGCGGCCGGATTTATTAACCGCTCCTCGTGGATGGGCGACACCTCCAACGCCCAGGGGCCGCAACGCCCCCGGATGGTTTCGGTCGAGATTGCCAAGGCGGAGCGCAAGTCCGTTCCCGTCGACGTCGACGCCAACGGGACAGTGACGCCGATATCGAGCGTGGCGCTGAAGTCGCGACTGGAAACGACGATCGTTGCCGTTCATTTCGAGGACGGCGCCAAGGTCAAAGAGGGCGATCTGCTGTTCACACTCGACAGCCGCCAGATCGACGCGCAGATCGAACAGGCCGAGGGCGTGCTGGCCAGGGACCAGGCGCAGCTCGAAGGCGCCCAGCGCGACCTCCGCCGCTTCACCGATCTCGTCGCCAAGGGTGCTACCACGCAGGTCAATGTCGATAACGCCAAGACGCAGTCAGACATCCTGGCGGGCTCCATCAAGGCCAATCAGGCGGCACTCGACAATCTGAAGGTCCAGAAGAGCTACACCACGATCCGCGCGCCGTTCTCGGGCCGCATCAGCGCGGCCAACGTGAAGGTCGGCAATTTCGTGCGCCCGGCGGATACGTCGCCGCTTGCGGTCATCAACCAGATGGCGCCGGTCTATGTGACCTTCGCGGTTCCGCAGCGCGTGCTGGTGGATTTGCGCGAGTCGATGGCGAAGGGAGCCTCCAGCGTCACCGCGACCATCCCCGGCCATCAGCGGTCCGAGACCGGCAAGGTCGCGATGGTCGAGAACACGGTGGACGCTGCGACCGGCATGGTCACCGTGCGCGGCATCATGAACAACGCGAGCGAGATGTTGTGGCCGGGGACCCTGGTCGCGACCAAGCTCGTCATCCGCAGCGAAGATGCGATCGTGGTGCCGACGGTCGCCGTGCAGCGCAGCCAGAGCGGTAACTTCGTCTTCATGGTCAAGGACGGTGTCGCCAGGGTCAAGCCGGTCACGGTGGATCGCACCTCGCAGGGCATGTCGGTGATTTCGGAAGGGCTCGCCGGCGACGAGACCGTGGTGGTCGACGGACAATTGCTGCTGTCGGATGGAACGCGGGTCGAGCCGCGGGTCAAGAAGGCCGGAGCCTGACCGATGACGCTCTCCGAACTCTGTATCCGGCGCCCGGTCATGACGACGCTGATCACGGCGTCGATCATCGCGTTCGGCATATTCGGTTTCCGCCTTCTGCCGGTGTCGGCGCTGCCGCGGGTGGACTTCCCGACCATTGCCGTGACCGCGACGCTGCCCGGCGCGAGCGCTGAAACCATGGCGGCGTCGGTCGCCGGCGTCATCGAGCGGCAGCTCTCGACGATCGCCGGCATCTCGTCGATGTCGTCGATCTCCGCGCAGGGCACCAGCCAGATCACGATCCAGTTCGATCTCAACCGCGACATCGATTCGGCCGCGCTCGACGTTCAGACCGCGCTGACCATCGCGCAACGCCGGTTGCCGATCGAGATGAGGATCCCGCCGAGTTTCCGCAAGGTGAACCCGGCCGATTTCGCCGTGCTGTTCGTGGTGCTCAACTCGTCCACGCTGCCGCTGTCGACGGTCAACGAGTATGGCGAGATCACCATCGGCCAGACTCTGTCGCAAATTCCGGGGGTCGCCCAGGTCAGCGTCTACGGTTCGCAGAAATTCGCCATTCGCGTCCAGGCCGACCCGGAAGCCGCTGCGGCGCGCGGGCTGTCGCTCGAAGACATCCGTGCCGCGGTTTCGGCCGCCAATTCCTCGACCCCGGTCGGCACGCTGAACGGACCGAAACAGGACGTGGCGCTGCTGGCCTCGGGCCAGATGGACAAGGCGATGGACTATCGCCACATCGTCGTCAAATACGTCAACGGTTCCCCAGTCAAGCTCGACGAGGTCGCGCGGATCTATGACAGCGTAGAGAACGAACGGGTCGCGAGTTGGCTGAATTCCGACCGTTCCATCGTGCTCGGCATCCAGAAGCAACCGGACGCCAACACGGTGGCGGTGGTCGACGGGATATTGGCCAAGCTGCCGGTGTTGCGGGCGCAGATCCCGCCGTCGGTATCGGTCAATGTCCTGATGGACCGCTCGATTTCCATCCGCCAGGCGGTGGCCGACGTCGAGGAGACGCTGCTGATCGCGATCGGGCTGGTCATCCTCGTGATCTTCCTGTTCCTGCGCTCGGCGTCCGCAACCTTCATTCCGGGGCTGGCGGTTCCGATCTCCCTGCTCGGCACCTGCGCGGTGATGTACGTGCTGGGCTATTCCATCAACAACATGACGCTGCTGGCGCTGACGCTGTCGGTCGGCTTTGTGGTCGACGACGCCATCGTCATGCTGGAAAACATCGTCCGCCATATCGAGCACGGCATGCGGCCGTTCGAGGCCGCGCTGAAGGGCGCGCGCGAGATCGGCTTTACCATTATCTCGATCACCTTTTCGCTGATCGCCGTGTTCATTCCGGTCTTGCTGATGGGCGGCATCGTCGGCCGCGTGTTCCGCGAGTTCGCGGTGACGATATCGGTCGCGATCATCGTGTCCGGGTTCGTCTCGCTGACGCTGACGCCGATGCTGTGCGCGCGGGTGCTGCGGGCGCATGACCCGAACAAGAAGCCGAATGTCGTGCTTCGCGTTTTCGAGGCGATGTTCGATTCCTGGCTGCGCGCCTATGAGTGGACGCTCGACTGGGTGCTGGCGCGCAAGGCACTGATGCTGATCGTGACGCTGGCAACGCTCGGCGGCACCGTCTACCTTTACATGATCGTGCCGAAGGGCTTCTTTCCGCAGGAAGACACGGGTTTCCTGATCGGCGTGACGGAAGCGGCGACCGATACGTCCTTCGAAGCGATGAAGGAGCGGCAGCAGGCGCTGGTCGAAGTGCTGAGAGCCGACCCCGCGATCGACTACATCAATTCCACGGTCGGCGCTGGCGGACCGAACGCGACCGCCAATTACGGGCGCCTGTTCATCGCGTTGAAGCCGAAGAAGGAGCGCGACAATCTTGCCGCTATCATAGGACGATTGCGCGCCCAGGCCCGCCAGGTTCCGGGCATGCAGGCGTTCTTCCAGCCGATCCAGAACCTCAATATCGGCGGCCGGATTTCCAAGAGCCAGTACCAGTATGTGATGCAGAGCGGTGACACCGACTCGCTGTACCGTCTGGCGCCCGAGATGCGCGACAAGATCGAGAAAGTGCCGGGCCTGCTCGACGTCACCACCGATCTCTACATCAAGAACCCGCAGATGACGGTCGACGTCGACCGCGAGAAGGCCGCGGTCTACGGCGTCACCGTCGATCAGGTGCGCAACCAGCTCTACAACGCCTATGGCTCGCGTCAGGTCGGCACCATCTACATGCCGTCGAACGACTACCAGATCATCCTGGAAGTGCAGCCGCAGTTCCGCGTCGATCCGTCTGACCTGTCCAAGCTCTATATGAAGACCCAGAACAACGTGACCATCCCGCTGTCGGCGGTGGCCAGGCTGGTTCCGACTGTCGGTCCGCTGCAGATCAACCATCAGGCGCAGCAGCCGGCGGTGACGATCTCGTTCAACCTCGCGCCCGGCTATTCGCTGGGTTACGCGGTCGACAAGATCACCGAACTCGAGCAGAGTTCGAACCTGCCTGCGACGATCGCCACCGGCTTCTCGGGCACCGCGCAGGTGTTCCAGGATTCGCTGCGCGGGCAAGGCGTCCTGATCCTGGCCGCCGTGTTCGCCGCCTTTGTCATTCTCGGCATTCTCTACGAGAGCTTCATCCACCCCATCACCATCATCTCGGGTCTGCCATCGGCCGGTATCGGCGCGATTTTGACCTTGATGCTGTTCGGGATGGAAATGTCCGTCATCGCGATGATCGGCATCGTGATGCTGGTCGGCATCGTCAAGAAGAACGCCATCATGATGGTGGACTTTGCGCTGGAGCGTCGCCGCGTCGGCCTGAGCGCGGAGCATGCCATTCGCGAAGCGGCGCTGCTGCGCTTCCGCCCGATCATGATGACGACGTTCGCCGCAATCTTCGGCACGCTGCCGATCGCGCTCGGCGCGGGTGCGGGCGCCGAGTTGCGGCAACCGCTCGGCGTTGCCGTGGTCGGCGGTCTCTGCCTGTCGCAATTGCTGACGCTCTACATCACGCCGGTCGTCTACATCTATCTCGACCGCATCGACCGCCGACTGAAGCGCAAGCTCGAACCGCAACTGGAAGAGACCGGCGAGGGCAAGCGGTCTCACGTCGTCGCGGCCGAATGATGAGCACCGGACGCGGGATCGAGATCGCCGGGCGCGGGATCGTGTCCGCCTGGCGAGGCGTCGCCGTCCTGGTCGCATTCGTCTGCGCTGTGGGCGCGGCCGATCGGGTCAGGGCCGACGAGCCGATCGAGATCTTCGATGCGCACATGCACTACAATTGGGAGCCGAAGCCCCTCTACAGCGTCGACGAGGTTCTGGCGCTGTTCAGGAAGAACCGCGTCACGGGCATCCTGGCCACCAGCCGCCCGAATACCGGAACGCATGCGCTGATGGAGGCGAGGCCGCCTGGGCTGCAGATCATTCCCTTCATCCGGCCATATCGCGTGCGCGCCGACATCCAGACCTGGTTCGGCGATCCGTTCATTTTCGATCTGGTGCAGGACGAGTTCAAGCGCGGCTATTACCGCGGCATCGGCGAGTTTCACATTTCGGGCAAGGCTGCCGAGGGCGAGTGGGTGAAGAAGACCGTCGACTTCGCGGTTGAGCACGATCTCTATCTACACGCCCATGCCGATGACGCGGCCGTCGAAATCCTGATGCGCCACAACCCGCGCGCCCGCATCATCTGGGCCCACACAGGTTTCGGGCTCTCGACCGATCGCGTCGCGGAGATGCTGGCAAAATATCCAAAGCTCTGGGGCGAACTGTCCTACCGCAGCGGCATTACCGAAGGCGGCGGAAAGCTGACGGCCGAATGGCGCGCGCTGTTCGATCGCTATCCCGATCGCTTCCTGCTCGGCTCCGACACCTGGATCAACCAGCGCTGGGAAAGCTACGGCGAGATCATGGCCGGCTATCGCGCCTGGCTGGCGCAGTTGCCGCCGAACACCGCCGCGCAGATCGCGCACGGCAACGCGCGAGCGTTGTTCGGCGTGGGGCCGTAGCTCGGCTACGCGGCCGAGACAAGCCGACGTGCACGTTTGATCCGCTCAAGCTCGCGCGGCGAGTGCATTGCTTCCCACAAATCACTTCGGCGCTGCACGTTCAGCCAGAAGTCGGCACTGTTACCGAAAACCCGGGCAAGGATAAGCGCTGTCGGTGCGGTCACGGCCCGGCGGTTGTTGCACAGTTCGTTGACGTGCTTGCGCTGCACGCCCATAGCCTTGGCCAAGGCGCCTTGGGTCAATGCCATCGGCTCCATGAATTCCTCAATCAGAATTTCGCCGACGCTCGCCGGCTTGCGTTTCGTCGTGAGCACCGTTCACCTCACTTGTAACTGTGGTCGTCGAGATAGACGTTCGTTGCTTCGCCCCGGTCGCCGTCCCATCTGAAAATGAGCCGCCATTGCTGATTGACACGGATCGAATGAAAATCCGCCAGTTTGCCGCGCAATTTTTCGAAATGATTGCTCGGGGGAACACGCAAGTCGCGATCGGTAGTGGCGTCGTCGATCATCTGAAGCTTACGGAATACCCTGCCTTCGAGGTCCGGTGGAATATTACGCGAACGGATGTCATCCACGAAGAAGGCGCGCAGCCAGTCATCCCGGAAATTAACGATCATTCCCGACCCCAGTATGGGTCAATGTACCACTCGATGGGTCACCGTTCAAGATGCCAGGGCAGCGTCGCATCGTAGCGAGGAGCAAGAACTGCCGTTAGGGATCGCCGCGCAGATCGCGCACTGCAACGCACGGGCTTTGTTCGGCGCGGATCGCTGGGAGCTTGTTCGGCAGGTCGGCTCGATAGCTCTAACGTCATGTGCGGCATTTTTGGAGCGACCTGCCAGGGAAGATGGCGATGCAAGCCGCCGCAGCTCACAACATGCAGTCCGGACGAGCACCTTAGGCGTATACTCCATTGACATAGATCAATAGAGCCATTCGCCTCGCATGCGGTGGTGAAACCACACGTTGGGAGGGCGCCATGAAAATCCACAGGATGATTCAGACCGCTGCCGTATCTCTCTTGCTGCTGACGGGTTTCGCAGGGGCAAGCTTTGCTGATACCGGCACGGTGAGTGTCGTATTCACCAAGGGCGGATTTATCGTCGATGTCGGCGGTGGGCAGGGGGTACTGACTTTTCGCGGCAGGAGATATCCCTTCACGGTTTCGGGAATGAGCGTGGGCCTTTCGATCGGTGCATCCACCAGCAAGTTTGTGGGCAAGGCATTGAACCTGCAAAGGCCAGGCGATCTGGCGGGCAGCTACGCTGTGGTCGGTGCGGGCGGTGCGATCGCCGCCGGCGCAGGAGGTACGCAGTTGCAGAACGCCAACGGCGTCATCCTGCAACTCAGCGGAGCCCGCGTGGGCGCGGAGCTGTCGGCCGCAGTGGGCGGCGTGACGATCACAATGCGATAGTCTTCGGCTTCCCTCGCGGTCAGGGGCGCGAGGCTACGAAGTCAAATTCGGTCGTCATCCTCGCCAACGGGTCGGCCGAATGGCCGCTTTGTTGGCGAGTATGACGACCTTGTTTGGGGCGAACGTCTTCGCCTCACGCCTCAAATCGAAAAGCTCGTCCCGCAGCCGCATGACGCCGTCGCATTCGGGTTGACCACCCGGAACGAGGCGCCGATCAAATCGTCGACGAAATCAACTTCCGAACCGGCCAGGAACGGCACCGAGGCCGGATCCACCAGCACCACCGCGCCCTCGCGCGCAATCACCAGGTCATCTTCGGCCTTGGCGCGGTCGACATCGAACTTGTACTGGAAGCCGGAGCAGCCGCCGCCCTCGACGGAGATGCGCAGCATGGCGCCGTCGCCTTCGACTTTAAGGATTTCGCCGATGCGGCGGGCGGCCCGCTCGCTGACGGTGATGGCAGTGGTCATGGCATGCTCTCCGGGCCGTCATACCCAATTCATTTGGTATGGTCGGCCATACTTGGTATGGCCCGTCAGACATAGTTAAGTGCGTAATCCCGTGGAATCAAATGGATAAGGACTAAAAAATCGTGTCGGTCGGAATGGCTGCCCCCCGAGCGCTATATGCCTGCGACCCCGATTCCAGCCGGGGCAGGCTGTTTGCCGAGCCGCCGAGCAAGACCCGCAGCCCGTTTCGGCGGGATTGCGACCGGGTGATCCATTCCACCGCGTTCCGCCGCCTGAAGCACAAAACTCAGGTATTTGTGTTCCACGAAGGCGATCATTACCGCACCCGTCTGACCCATTCGCTTGAGGTCGCACAGATCGCCCGTGCGCTGGCCCGTCAGCTCGGGCTCGACGAGGATCTCACCGAGACGCTGGCGCTGGCCCATGACCTCGGCCATCCCCCGTTCGGCCATGCCGGCGAGCGGGCGCTCGACAAATGCCTCAAGGCCCATGGCGGCTTCGATCACAACGCGCAGGCGCTGCGGGTCATCACCTCGCTGGAGCACCGTTATCCCGAATTCGACGGGCTGAACCTGACCTGGGAAACACTCGAAGGGATCGTCAAGCACAACGGCCCGCTGGCCGAGCGCAGCGGCGCGCCGGCCGGGCCGTACCGCGAGAGCGGCATTCCCGTCGGCATTTCCGACTTCAACCGGAAGTTCGACCTGGAGCTCTGGAGCTACGCCTCGCTGGAAGCGCAGGTCGCAGCCTTCGCCGACGACATCGCCTATGACGCCCACGATATCGACGACGGCCTGCGGGCCGGCCTGTTTGGCATCGACGATCTCAAGGCGATGCCGCTCACCGAGGCGATCATCAGGGAGATCGACCGGCATTATCCCGCGCTCGACGATGCCAGGCGTGGCGCGGAACTGGTGCGCGAACTGATTTCGTACATGATCGGAGGCGTCATGTCCGAGACGGCCAGGCGCCTTGCAGCCGCGAAGCCGCAATCGGCCCACGATGTCCGGCGCCACCATCAGCCGCTGGTGGCTTTCCCGCCTGAAGTCGCGGGGGAGGAGGCCGCGATCAAGGCTTTCCTGAAACAGCACATGTATCGCCACAGACGGGTGATGCGCGTGATGGGCGAGGCGGAAGCGATCCTGTTCGACCTGTTCGCGCGCTACCAGGCCTCGCCCGGAGACCTGCCGGCCGAATGGGTCGAGGGTACCGAGCGCGAGAGCGAGGGTGAGCGGGCGCGCCGGATCGGCAATTTCATCGCCGGGATGACCGACCGATTTGCCCTGATGGAGCACCAAAGGCTTTTTGACTCGACCCCGGATTTGCGTTAGGCGGCGCCCATGTCCGACAAGTCAGCTTCACAACACCTGTTTGCCGATGTGCTCGCGCGCGTGCATGCTATCTGCGCGGGCCTGGCGGCCGAAGGCCAATGGCCCGCCGGCATCGATTTCTCCCGCGTCGTGGTCGAGCCGCCGCGCGATGCGAGCCATGGCGACATGGCGACGAACGCCGCGATGGTGCTCGCCAGGGACGCGAAGGTGAAGCCGCGGGATCTTGCCGAGAAGATCGCCGAAAGGCTGCGCGCTGACGATCTGGTCGCCTCCGTCGACGTCGCAGGCCCCGGCTTCATCAACCTCGCCCTCAAGCCCGGGGTCTGGGTCGACGAATTGCGCACCGTGCTGCGCGAAAGCGTGTCCTACGGCAAAAGTGCCATCGGCCGGGGCGCCAAGGTCAATGTCGAGTATGTCTCGGCCAATCCGACCGGGCCAATGCATGTCGGCCATTGCCGCGGCGCGGTGTTCGGCGACGCGCTGGGCAGCCTGCTGCAGTTTGCAGGGTTCGACGTCACCCGCGAATATTACATCAACGATGCCGGTGCCCAGGTCGACGTGCTCGCGCGCTCGGCGTTCCTGCGCTACCGCGAGGCGCTCGGCGAGGATATCGGCGAGATTCCGGAAGGCCTGTATCCCGGCGACTATCTCGTGCCGGTCGGCCAGGCGCTTGCCGCCGAGCATGGCGACAAGCTCAAGGCGATGGCTGAAAGCGCGTGGCTGCCGATCGTCCGCAACAAATCCATCGCCATGATGATGGACATGATCAAGGGCGATCTCGCGGCGCTGAACATCAAGCACGATGTGTTTTTCTCGGAGCGGTCGCTGATCGAGACCGGCAACAACAAGGTCTCCGAGACCATCGATTTCCTGCGTTCCAAGGGCGATATCTACGAAGGCCGCCTGCCGCCGCCGAAAGGCAAGCCGGTCGAGGACTACGAGGATCGGATCCAGACGCTGTTCCGCGCCACCGCCTATGGCGACGACGTCGATCGTCCGCTGATCAAGTCGGACGGCGGCTACACGTACTTCGCCTCCGACATCGCCTATCACAAGAACAAGATCGATCGCGGCTTCCTCGACATGATCGACGTGTTCGGCGCCGATCACGGCGGCTACATCAAGCGCATGCAGGCGGCGGTGAAGGGCGTCAGCG
>JAFAGM010000146.1 GCA_023422775.1 Pseudomonadota bacterium | reverse complement strand
ATCTCGATCAGGCTGCCATCCGGATCCCGGCAATAGACCGAACGCAGCGTGCCGCGGGCGCCCTGCTTGGCCACCGGACCTTCCTCGATCGCGACCCCGTTGGCTTTCAGGTGCGCCACCACTACGTCCGGCGTGCTCGATGTCAGGAAGCACAGATCGTCGCTCCCTGCGACTTCGTGATCGGCGGTGAACCACTCGACCTTGTCGGCGCCGCGCGGACGCACGTTGATTTTTTGGTTACCAAACACCAGCGAAGTTCGCGGCGTTTTGCCTGGACCGGGATTGAACACCTTAACCTCCATGCCGAGAATCTTTCGGTACCACTCGGTAGAGCGCGCCACATCCGATACATTGATAACGAGGTGGTCGAGTGCGTTGACTCTCATAGACATGCCTTATCCTTTCGTCGCGGTCGGCGGCACATGTGTCGCACTGGCCGCACCTGACTTTGTTTGTTACAACGCGGGCCGCGTTCGGTTCAACCGAACCGCGCTTCAATATAAACGGACTGGGCTTTGAACCCCGGCCCCCAAGGAGAAATTTTTATGATTTCACGTCGCACCGCGATTTGTCTGGCCGCTATCGGCCTCTCCACGGCAGCTTCGCTCGGCAGCGTTTCGGCGGCGGATTATCCGACCCGGCCGGTGAAATGGGTCGTCGGATATCCTCCGGGCGGCGCGACCGACATCATCGCGCGGCTGATCGGCCAGCGGCTCTCCGAGAAGCTCGGCCAGCAATTCGTGATCGAGAACAAGCCTGGCGCCGGCAACAACATCGCGACCGAATCCGTCATCAACGCTGAACCGGACGGGTACACCGTGCTGCTGGTCAATCCGGCCAACTACATCAACGCCACGCTGTACGCGAACCTGAAGTTCAACGTCGTTCGTGACCTCGCGCCGGTTGCGGCGTTCAACCGTGTGCCGAACGTGATGACGGTCAACAAGGACGTGCCGGCCAAGACGGTCGCCGAGTTCATCGCCTATGTGAAGGCCAATCCGGGCAAGGTGAACCTGGCCTCGTCGGGCAACGGGACCTCCGTGCATCTGTCCGGTGAAATGTTCATGGCGATGTCGGGCGCCAAGATGCAGCACGTGCCCTATCGTGGCGCAGCGCCTGCGATCACCGATCTGCTCGGCGGCCAGGTGCAGGTGATCTTCGACAACATGCCCTCCATCCTCCAGCATGTTCGTGCGGGCTCGGCGCGGGCGCTCGCCGTCACCAGCACGGCGAAGTCGCCGCTGTTGCCCGATGTTCCCACGCTCGCCGAGACTGTCCCCGGCTATGAAGCGACTGCGCTGTTCGGCATGGCTGCGCCGAAGAACACTCCGAAGGAAGTCATCGCCAAGCTGAACAAGGAGATCAACGAGATCCTCGCCGAGCCCGCGATCAAGGCCAGGCTGACCGATCTCGGCGGCGAACCGCTGATCGGAACCCCCGAAGCGTTCGGTGCGATGGTCGCGGCCGAAACCGCCAAGTGGAAGAAGGTGATCGAGGAAGCCAAGGTCGAAAAGGTACAGTGATCTACCTCACGGAACATCGGCCCTGTCGTGGTGTTTCCTAGCGAAGAGGCGACGCAGTTTTCCCGCTTCGCGAAAAGGAGAAGCATCATGCGCAATGCAATGTTGGCGGCACTGGCGCTGTCGGCGGCCACGGTCGCATCCGTCGCCGGCAGTTCGCCGGCGGCGGCCTACGATTATCCCTATTGTCTGCAGGGCCGGGGTGTCGGTGTCCCCGGCGAGTGCGCCTATGCCACGTATGAGCAGTGCATGGCATCGGCATCCGGGCGCAATCTCTACTGCGGTATCAACCCGCGCGTGGCGTACGGGCAGCAGCGGCGGATGCGGGTGTATCGGGACTACTGATTGGCTTTCCGCCAGTCTCGTTCGTGATGGCCGGACAAGGGCGCAAGGGAACTTGCGCCCTTGTCCGGCCATTCGCGTCTGTCGTCTCCACTTTCCAGGGCGTGATGCAGGCTCGGGCTTGACTCGCATCGGCATGCGTTTATAGTAAACCTTATGGTTAAGTATTATGAAGAAGCCCTTGACCGCACGTTCGCCGCGCTTTCCGATCCGACCCGGCGCGCGCTGCTGGCGCGGCTCGGCGATCGCGAAAGCCTCTCCGTCAGCGAACTGGCGCAGCCATTTTCGATCTCGCTACCCGGCATCATCAAGCACCTGGATGTCCTTGATGATGCCGGCCTGATCGCGCGCGAAAAGACCGGCCGCACGGTCACGTGCCGGCTGACCGCCAGCCCGATGGAGCAGGCGATGGATTGGCTCAACCGCTACCAGCGCTTCTGGTCCGACAATCTCGACCGCCTCGCCAATTTTCTGGAGGAAGATCGATGGCCACCCAGTCAAACCTTGCAAAGTCGAGCCGCGCCGCCGAACTCGCCGCGCGGCCGAGCCTCACGCTCAAGCGCCGCTTCGCCGCGGCGCCCGAAAAAGTCTACGCCGCGTGGGCCGACCCGGAAAAGCTAATGCAGTGGTTCGGGCCCGGCGCGGCGGAGATGGGCTCGGTGAAGGCCGACATCGATCTGCGCGTCGGTGGTCGCTACCGCATCAGCTTCAACGCCAACGGAGAGTATAACGAGGTCGGCGGCGTCTATCGCGAAGTCGTGCCGAACGAGCGGCTGGTTTTCAGCTGGGCGTGGCATTCGACGCCCGAGCGTGAATCACTGGTCACCGTGTCACTGAAGCCTGATGGCGCCGGCACGCTGCTCACCTTCCACCATGAACAGTTCGTCGATGCCACCGCGCGCGACAATCACGAGCGCGGTTGGACGGAGCTCCTCGGCAAACTCGAAACCTATCTGGGCTGAACGAGGGAGGCGCTCATGCAACCGCACACCGTGGTCTCCCGCCAGGAGTGGCTCGCCGCCCGCAAGGCCCATCTTATCTCGACCTGACGCCGCTCGGACGGCATGAGGACGGCCTGCCGGACACGATGGACTGGGTGCGGCTACGTGACCAATACCAGCCGGACCTGGTTCAGGCATCTTGCTGCCATGGCTGAAAGTGCTTGCCCGTCATTGCGAGCGCAGCGAAGCAATCCATAGCTCCTCACGGAGAAAGATGGGTTGCTTCGTCGTTTTACTCCTCGCAATGACGGCGAGAATGTGAAGAGGAGTTTCCATGCCTTACGTCGATGGCTTCATCGTTGCCGTGCCCAAGAAAAACCTTGCTGCCTATGCCACCTTGTCGAAGAAGTGCGGCAAGATCTGGCGCGAATACGGCGCGCTTGATTATCGCGAATGGGTCGCCGACGACGTCAAGGTCGGCAAGCTCACCTCGTTTCCTCGCAGCGTCAAAATGAAGCCGGGCGAGACCGTGGTGTTCGCCTGGATCACCTACAAGTCGCGCGCCCAGCGCGACAGGATCAACGCCAAGGTGATGGCCGATCCGCGGCTGGCGTCGATGATGGGCCCCAATGGGAAGCCGCCGTTCGACGGCAAGCGGATGATCTATGGCGGCTTCGAGAGCCTGGTGAAAGCGTAGGCTGCGCCGGCCCCGTTGCTGGCTCGGATGCCGCGCGGCGGCGCATCAAGGCGGCATGGCGTCGTTCGCCCTGCCGCGGCGTAATGGGTTGACACCAGTCGCGCCGCGTCCACACTGGACGACATGCGCATCACGCTCGTCCACGCCCTGAAGCATTCGATTGTGCCGATCGAGGCCTCGTTCGCCCGGCTTTGGCCCGATGCCCGGCTGATGAATTTGCTCGACGACAGCCTCTCGGCGGATCTCGCGCGCGACGGCGGGCTGTCGGAGACGATGACCGAGCGCTTCCTCGCACTCGGTCGCTATGCGGCCGGCGCCGGTTCGGATGCGATCCTGTTCACGTGTTCGGCTTTCGGCCCCTGCATCGAGGCGGTTGCCCGTGCGCAGGCGCCGATGCCGGTGCTCAAGCCCAATGAAGCCATGATCGAGCAGGCCGCGGCACGCGGCCGAAAGGTCGGCCTGCTGTCGACGTTCCCGCCGACGCTGGTCTCGATGCCGCCGGAGTTTCCTTCCTCCGTCGAGATTGTTCCAAAACTGGTGGAAGGCGCGCTGGCCGCGCTTGACCGTGGCGATCGCGCGACGCATGACCGGCTGGTCGTCGAGGCGGCGAAGAGCCTGCGCGATTGCGACCTGATCGCGCTCGCGCAATACAGCATGGCGCCGGCGGCGGAACAGGTCACTGAGGCGACCGGGCGGCCGGTGCTCACCACGCCCGACAGCGCGGTCACGAAGCTGAAGCGAATGCTGTCTCGCGCCTAGGTCTGGCGCCAGAGGAGCGGGATGACAATGCCGGTCAGCCGACGCGATGCATTGTTGCGAACGGCAGCCGCGTTGCGAACGGCAGCCGCGGCGGCCGCGGGCCTGATCCCCGGCGGAATCGTTCCCGGCCTTGCCGCGCCGCCCCGTCTGCAATTGCGCCACGACGGGATGGAAGCCGCCTTGCAGGCGCGGGTCGATGCGGCTGACGTACCGGGCCTCGTCGCCATGGCCGCGACGGAGCGCTCCGTCATCTACCAGGGCGCATTCGGCGTGCGAAGCATCGGTGCGCGCGCAAGCATGTCGGCCGATACGGTGTTCAGCATCGCATCAATGACCAAGCTGTTGACGTCGGTCGCAGCCATGCAACTCGTCGAACGGGGCCGGATCGAACTGGACGAGCCGGCGGCAAGAATCGATCCGGAACTCGGATCGCCGCAGGTTCTCGACGGTTTCGATGCACAAGGGATGCCGCAGTTGCGCGCCGCCCGGAAGCCCATCACGTTGCGCCATCTGCTTACGCATACGTCCGGGTTCAGCTACCAGCTCTGGGACACCAATGTCATTCGCTACGGCAAGGCGGCACGCAGCAATCCGGCGCTGCCGCGCACGCCGCTGATGTTCGATCCGGCCGCCAGATGGGCTTACGGCGGCAGCCTCGACCGGGTTGGCCGGCTGGTCGAGATCATCAGCGGGCAAAATCTGGATCGCTATTTCCACGATCACATCCTGCGCCCGCTCGGGATGAATGACACCGGCTTCGTGCTTACCGGAAGCCAGCGCGCGCGCCGGGCAAGCCTGCATCTGCGCAAGGAGGACGGAACCCTGGCGCCACAGCCTTTGGTGAAGCGAGCCGCCCCAAAAGTGTTTTCGGGGGGCGGGGGCATGTATTCCACCGCGCCGGACTATCTGATCCTGCTTCAGGCGCTGCTGAATGGCGGCGGGCTTGCCGGGAAAAGCATCCTGCGGCCGCAGACGGTCGCGCAGATGTCCACCAATCAGATCGGCAGCCTCGACGCGGGGATTCTCAAGACGACGAATCCGGCGTTGTCCGACGACGTCAGCTTCTTTCCGGGCGTTCGTCTGCGCTGGGGGCTTGGCGACATGATCAATATCGATCCCGTGCCTGAAGGCCGCAGGGCCGGCAGCCAGACCTGGGCCGGTCTTTACAACACGTATTACTGGATCGACCCGACCTCGCGGATCGCAGGCGTGGTCATGATGCAGATCCTCCCCTTCGCCGACCCGCGTGCCCTAAATGTTTACCGTCTGTTCGAGCGCGGAATTTACCGTTCCCACAAGCCGGCCTGAGTTGCGTCGCCTGCCGAAATGGCGGCGTCAGGCTTCTTTCCTGGCGGGCTTTTTCGCGGCCTTCTTTGCCGGCGCCGGCTTCCACTCGGCCGCAGCGTACTTGATCGCCCGCGCGTAGCTGTCGGCGGTGTTTTCCGCAGAGTTCTGCAGCCGCTTCGCCGCGGCAACGCCGTGCAGCATCGCGCTCCTGGCGAGATGCTTCAGCTGATCCCTTGCATCCCTGTCCTTTGCCTTGGCGGCACGGGCCATGATCTGGTCGCGCCGCTTCTTGACGGCGGCCATCAGGCTCTTGTTTTGCGCCTTGGCGATTTGCCGGATGACGGCGTCGAGATCGGCTTCAGCCATTGTTGCTCACTCTTGCCGCGCCATGCCGTCCGCGCGGTACGGGGATCGGCACGTCACGTTTGATGAAGGAGACGCCATTGTGTCGCCGCGGCGTTTTCATTTCAAGCGCGTTTCTCCCGGGCCGTCGCGTCGCTCCCGGCCGGGCTTGCCGTCGCGCGCCAGAGTGATGCGGGACGTCGCTAACAATGAGTTAACCGTTGTATTGCTAAGGGTATTCAACCGGCAGGAGGACAAGTGGATGCGCAATCTAACCGTCTATCAGCGCTTTGCCATGATCATCGCGGCGCTCTCGATCGTTCTCTTTGCCGTCTCTGCCTTGCAGATCCTGGTGTTGCGCGATGCGGTCCTCGATGAACGGCGGACCACCGTTCGCAACCTTGTCGAGGCCGCGACCAGAATTCTCACCCACTATGAGGGCGAGGCCAAGGCCGGCAGGATCGAGCCGGACCGGGCGCGGCAGATGGCCTTCGCCTCGATCAGTGCCATGCGCTGGGGTGAGTACTCGGATTATGTCGGGGTATACGGCACGGGGAGCACTGATGCCGGCGTCACCTACGTGCATGCCAATCCCAAATACATCAACGTCAATCGCTGGGAGTTCAAGGACCGCACCGGCAAGCTCCTGATCCAGGACATCGTGCGGACCGCGCGCGCCGGCGGTGGCTTTGTCGAGTAT
The DNA here is from genome assembly GCA_023422775.1 of Pseudomonadota bacterium. Taxonomy (GTDB): domain Bacteria; phylum Pseudomonadota; class Alphaproteobacteria; order Rhizobiales; family Xanthobacteraceae; genus Bradyrhizobium. Next base: position 13,527 of record JAFAGM010000146.1, on the reverse strand, counting down.
CTCGCGCCCCGTTCTGCCGGCGGCGCCGAACTGCGAAAACTCTCCTATGTCGGATTCTTTGGCGCCGGAGACAAGATGCTGGCGCTCCAGGCCGGTGCCTATGTCGATGACGTCGACGCCGTGGTTTTCCGGCGGATGCTTTGGGCCGGGATCGCCGGGCTGGCCGGGCTTGCGATCGCCGGGCTCGTTGCGTTCTGGCTTGGTCGCGGTCTGGTCGTTCCGCTGAAGCGAACCTGCGAGGCCATGGACGAACTGGCCAGAGGCAACCTCGACGTCGACATTCCCTATGCAGACCGCAGCAATGAAACCGGCCGGATTGCGCGAAGCCTCCAGGTCTTCAAGGATCATCTGGTCGAAACGACGCGGCTCCGTACCGAGCAGGAGGAGATGAAGACGCGTTCCGTCGAGGATCGGCGGGCGGTCATGGTCCGCATTGCCGATGATTTCGAGCGCAGCATCGGCGGAGTGATCCGCGGGACCGCGACCGCCGCCGACGAGCTGCAGAACTCGGCCTCATCCATGTCCACCATCGCGGTGGGAACCACGGATCAGAGCGCCAAGGTCGCGGCGGCCGCCGAGCAGACGGCGTCGAACGTTCAGACCGTGGCGGCCTCGGCCGAGGAGCTGTCCAGCTCGATCCAGGAGATCGCGCGACAGGTCACCCAGTCGTCATCGATCGCGCAAAGCGCGGTGGGGCAGGCCGGCCGAACCGAGGCCATGGTCGGGCGCCTTGTGGAGGCTTCGCAAAAGATCGGCGAGGTCATGGCCCTGATCCAGACCATCGCGGGACAGACCAACCTGCTGGCGTTGAACGCAACGATCGAGGCGGCGCGGGCGGGCGAGGCCGGTAAGGGCTTCGCCGTCGTGGCCACCGAGGTCAAGGCCCTGTCGTCGCAAACGGCCAAGGCCACCGAAGAGATCACGAGCCAGATCCAGGCGATCCGCGACGCTACCGGATCGACCGTCGATGCGATCCGCGAGATCGGCACCACCATCGGGCAGATGAGCGAGATCGCCGGCTCCATTGCCGCTGCGGTCGAGCAGCAGGGCGCCGCGACCAACGAGATTGCCCGAAGCGTGCAGCAGGCGGCCCAGGGCGCCCAAGGCGTCATGCAGAACATCGCGGGCGTGCGCGAAGCTTCCGTTCAGGTCGATGCCGCCGCTACCCTCGTCCTGAATGCGGCCGCGCGGCTCACCTCCCAATCGGAACAGCTCGAGACCGAAACCGGAAAATTCCTCGGCAACATCCGCGCCGCCTGATCTGACCGGTACGCGTCAAAGCAGGAATCTGGAGCCCCGTTCCGATTCCATCGGAACGGAAAAGGCTCTAGCCTGGGACCGTCTGTTGCTTGCCGCGCCCAAGCGCGAATTGGCCGACCGGGCCTTCGACATGGAATTCGAGCCCCGTCATCTTCGCAAAGAGGTCGATGTTGCCGGTGCCGATGGCGCAGCCACCGAGGCCCATGTCGGTCGCCGTCAGGTAAAACGTCTGGATCATGCAGCCGACGTCCTTGAGGATCAGCGAGTAGGCGATCGAGCTGTATTTCCAGGAGATCCGTCCAAAGCGCGCGGCGATGGTGATCAGGACCTGGGGCGGGCCGGGCGCATCCATCGCAAGCTCGGCTGCCGCCGAAAGCGCCTGCAGTTGCTGCGCGGAGGCGGCAATCGCTACCAGCGTGTGGCCGCCCGCGTCGTAGTGGTAAAGTCCGCGCGAAAGTCCCTCGCAGTTGGAGACCGCCAGATACAATTCCAGTTCGTAGGCGCCGCCCGCCGACGGATAGGGCCTTGTGCTGTAGCTGAACCCAGGGCCGCTTTGGGAATTCGCCTCGCTCGTCCACTCCGACAGCACCCGGGCCGCGCTGTCCAGGAACTGCGCGAGCTCGGCAAGCGTGATCGGGTGCGCATCATCGAAATCCCGGACCGAATGACGCTCGCGCAGCAGTCTTGCGAAGGGCGGCACCGAATCCGGGATGGAGAATTTCCGCAGGTCGATCTTCCTGCCGGGCCAGGGCGGCCGACCCGCGGGCGGCGGTGAAACGACGGCGGCATAGGCGTAGGTGCTGCCAACCGGATTGTTTTGGCGTCCCTCCGTGCTGCGCGTGTGAAACACGAGATCATGGAAATCCCATAGAACCAGATTGCCATCGCCTTCATTTTCGCGAAGGCCGTCGCCGCTTTTCGCATCGAGCTTGAGCAGGAACTGGCTGTCCAGCAGCAGTTCGAGCAGCTCGATGTTAAAGGCGGCGTCGTCGCGGCGAAGCCTGCTGATCCTCTCGGGCCGCGAGAGCGCGGCAAGCATGGCGGCAATGGCAGGATCGCCGATGCGAAACAGCGCACCGGCGCGGGGCGATTCCAGCACCATGTCGTTGTCGCGCCGGTGCAGATATGAAAAGCGCGAAAGCACGACGGTGTCCCGCTCGGCAAGCTTCGCGCGTTGCGGCCAGTATTCGGGGATTTGCGGCTCGATGACCACGAGGTCCTGCCCGTCGCGCGGAGACAACAGGCGATATTCGAGAAGCCCGTGGCGCGCCAGTCGATGCACCAGGGCATCGATTTCTCTCGCGATGGCGCTCTTGCCGGCAAAGGACGCGAGCGGCAGGCCGTCGGTCAGGTGTCGCGCGCGATCCATCGCGGCCTTGCTCAATTGTCCGAGATTGAAGGAATAGCCGTTCGCGAAGCCGGCGATGCTGCCGTCCGCCTGCAGCTGCAGGGAAAGATGACGGTTCAGCCGGGCGGCGATGACCGGCGCGATCTTCCTGGTCGGCCTTTTCCGGGGAGCGCGCACGACCAGCCCTTCAGGTGTGTGGCAGGAACGGCGTGAGTTCGCTTTCCAGCCGGGAGCGATCCAATAATCCGAGCTTCACGGGAACATCGTAAAGCCGGCCCGGGGCAAAGCGGCGATAGAAATGCCGCAGGCCCGGAACGAGCACGCGAACGACGGGAACCCCGACGTCGGGCCGCGTCTGGTCGAGCACGAGGAAATCGTAACCCGCCCGGGCGGCGATCTCGACACAGGCATTGACCTGGTCGCGCGTGTTGTCGTGGACCTCAAGGCCCGGCGCGGGCGGCAGGATCGGCTTTTCGCCCGGAATCAGGAACGGATGATCTTCCAGGCGCAGCGGATTGATACCGTCAAGCGATGGCTTCTCGCCACTGCCGCCGCCCATCATGCCGATCGACATGAACTGGGTCAGCTCGGTGAGCGAGCGCAGCAGGGCGATGCGGCGATCGAAATGCGCGCCGGAACCGAACTCGATGTTCTCATGGCCGTTCTGCATCCAGTGCATGACCGCCACATAGGTGGGAATGCCGAGATCGCTGGTGACGTCGAGCACCCACAGCCGTCGCCCGGCATCGGCAAACTGGGTTTGCAGATCCCGCACGTAGGAATCGTCGAATTGCTTGAGGTCGAGCTCGGCGCGCTGCAGCCGGTTGTACCACCAGATGGCGTAGGCATCGCGCTCGACCAGTTCGAGAAAGCCTTGAACGATGGCCTCCTCGCGGGTGTTGCCGGCCGCGCAACCGTTGGAATCGGTATGGAAGCCGCCATAGAAGAAGTAGAGCAGGCCGGTCGGTAGATATTTGAAGCGCCTGTCGCGCAACGACCAGGCCGGCGACCACTCCGTCCTGGCCGATGAATCGAGCGGTTCGGGAACCGGATGCGAATCGTCCGGCGACTGGACAAACCTGCCTTGAAACTGCGCTTCGCTGAAAAGCTGGACGTCGTTGGGGTGAATGGCGTCGCCGGGATCGAAATCGGCAAAGCGGCGCGCCGTCCTGATCTCATCGCCCTGGAAAATACCCGAATAGCGCTCGATCGCCTCCATCAGCGCACTGGCCTCGCCCTGCTCGGCGGTCGAGCCCTTGCCGTAGCTGCCGCCGCTCAGCCCGGACCTGAGCTGGTCGACGCTCTGGGCCGGCGCAGAGAAATTGTGATGGGCGAAGAAATTGGTGTTCATCGGCAGATCGACCTCGATCCGCTCGAGCCGCGAAACCACGCCGGTCAGCGGGCTCACATGCTTGCGGAAGCGCGCCACCGTGGCGCCGGATGTAACGGTGCGATATCCTCCGCTGGTCATGATGAGTTTGCTGCCCTCGGCGATTTCGATCGGCGTCGCCGACCGGCGGGGGCTCTGCAGCTTCTTGCTGCCGCAGCTGAGACATTGCGGTCGCCGCGCGACATAGTGCTTGGCGATGACCGCGCCGGTCAGATCGAGGCTCGCGATGTGATCGCGCAGATCGGTGCGAAAGCCCGAGGCGATCGCCTTGGCGATTTCGACGGCAGCAAAGTGAATTGCGGTTTGACCGACGCTCTCGTTGACCAGCGGCGATACGGCGACGGCTTGCGCCGATCCGCGGTCGAGAAATCCCTTGATCTCGCGATTGCGGATCATGCGATCGAACAGACAGTTCCAGCACGCGCTCCCGCCCGGCTTGAACACGGGACCTACCAGCGGGAACACGCCGGACGGCTGCACCAGCAGCCAGGGCGTCTTGTCGGCCAGGTGCTCCTGGTTCATTTCCGCCAGTCGCCGGTCGAGATAGTCGTTCACTAGCGTGATGGTGAGCCTGGGCGAACGTTTGGCGATCTGAACGCCGAGCCTGCTCAGGGCGGCGGTGAGTTCCTTGGCGCCTTTGACGTCGATCGCTTCGACCCGCACCGGGCAATCGCGGAGATTCTGCTCTGCGACTTCGAGAGGCAGACCGAGACTCGTCCAGTATCCAGCGACTACCCCATCGAATGCTGGCGATGCTCCCGCCACGACATATCGGCGCTCCTTCAGCCGCCTGATCGCTTCCTCGATCTTGTCGGTCGGAAAGCGCTTCGAAAGCTGGCGAACGATCTCCGGCGCGGGCTTTCCGCTTTTTCCGATGGCGGTGGCTACCGCGCAGTACAGCTCGCCATGCAGGAAGAACTTCCGGTTCTCCGAATAGAGGCAGACCACGTCGGGAGGGAGTACATAGGCGGTGAAGTTCGGCGAGAATCGCAGGACGTCCTTGCGGATCTTGCTCGTGACTCGGCTCTTGCTATTGGCTGTCATCGGGTCAGTACGCGAATCCTGTTGCTTCAGATCGCCAGAGCACGGCGCAGCGTTCTCTCGCGGGGCCTGTGCACCCGCGCCCGACCGGAATTGTTCGTTTGAGTGGAACACACCCGCTTGTCACCGGCAAGCTGCCCACGCCGGGAGGCGCGCGCCACAACAAGACAAGATATTGGCCGGGTCGATCGCGAGCCCGGCCAATGAAATCGTGGCGTGTCGATGCACAATCAGAAAGCGTCGTTGCCTAGCACCAGCGACATCGTCCCCAGGACGCACAGCAACCCGTTGCTACCCAAGGCACGCCTACGCCGATCCAGCCAACGCCGCATCCACCACCACAGCCGACGCCGCATCGGCAAGACCTGCAGCCCCCACAGCCGCGGCATCCACGGCAGCCGCCGCATCCGTGGAAGCCACCGCATCCCCGTGCCCCGCCGCATCCGCGGCAGCCGCAGCCACGGCCGCCGCGGGCCAGCAGTACGCCGGCGAGGGCCATTTCATCGTCGTCGAACAGCTGGAAGGTAGCCAGGCTGACGTCGGCGATTTCCTCTTCACCGAACGTGATCATCATGCCAGGTGCGAAATTCGATCGCTGAACATCTGCCGTCGGTACGGCCGCAGCCAGCGCGCTTCCTGCTACTGAAAAGGTCAATCCGGCGGCGCCTAACGCCGGTACGGCGGCTTTGGTTACCCGCTTCTTTTTCGAAGCTTGCTTCACCCGCGGCATGGTCGCATCCTCCGACATGTTACAAGAAGGATCTCGGTGCTCGTAATCCTACGCTGACCGAACAAGGCAGGCAAGATTCATGCGCACACGAAAATGTAATGGCGCGCGGTCAGATTGCATTCATCTTGATGAACGCGATCGCCACATTTTCGTCCAATGCAGCGAAGGTTCGCGCCCGCAGCGCAGATCGCGACCGCAGCGACCTGGTGCAGTGCGCCATCATCCCCGGGCCTGAACGGAGATTCGCTTGGTCGATCAACCCGCACGCTTCGCCTGGTATGAGCTTCTGACCACGGACGTCGCGGCAGCAAGCGCCTTCTATGGCAGGGTCGTCGGCTGGGGGGCGCAGGATGCGTCGACCCCGAAGCTTGCGTATACGCTGCTTACTGCGGACGAAGTTCCGGTGGGCGGGTTGATGGATCTCCCGGAAGAGGGGCGGCGATTGGGGGCGACGCCGAGATGGCTCGGCTATGTCGCGGTGGATGATATCGACGCGACGGCCACGCAGATCAGGCGTCGTGGAGGCGCTGTCCTGCTGCCGCCGACGGACAGCAATATCGGCCGGGTCTCGGTGGTCGCCGATCCGCAAAAGGCGACTTTTGCGCTGGTCGGCGGACTGACATACGGCCGACGGCAAGCGAGCGGGCTGGACGAGTTGGGGCGCGTAGGCTGGCATGAACTGCTGGCCCGGGACCGCAACAAGGTCTTCGATTTCTACGGCGAGGTTTTCGGCTGGCAGAAGGACGCCGATGAAGCCGATCCGACAGACTTCTATCAATTGTTTTCGGCGGGTGGGCAGACGATCGGCGGCATGCTGACCAAGCTTCCGAGCGTGCCGCAGCCGTGCTGGCTCTACTACTTCAATGTCGACGACATCGGCGCGGCGGCCGAGCGCGTCAATGGCGGCGGTGGCCGGATGCTGCAGGGGCCGATCGAATTGCCTGACGGTTGCTGGATCGCGCGATGCGTCGATCCCCAGGGCGCTCTGTTCGCGCTGCAGGGTGCCCGAGGCCAGCGAGTGGCCACGCGGCCTTCCACCTCAGAAGTCGCCTGGTCGTCCAAGTGGGGTGGCTTCGCTTCGCAGGGCAGGATGGTGGTGCCGAAGCCGAAGCGGTAGGCCGGATCTTCTCGGTGTTTGCCGCGACGGTTACCGACGGCGCACATCTGGGGCACGCCGGCGTGCTCCTGCATTTAATTTCTGCATTACGCGGTGACATTCCGCCTGATGAAGGTTTAGTCTCACCCAGTTCGTTCAGCCTTTACCGTGGAAAATCCGCCATAAATTATCATCGGCCTGAGAGAAGACTAAATGCTCGGTAACGCTGCCCGTATTCTACTTTCCAGGACTTCTATCGGCGCTACTCTGGGAAGGCTGCCTGGCCTGGAAGCCTTTTACAAGGAACATTTCTGGTCTCGACCAAAGTACGTAAATCAGTTTTTCGGGCATTATTCCTCCTATGCAGAGGCGCGTGCCGCAATACCAAAAAGCCTGAGCGAGGGGTGGGAGCATCAGACCGTAGTCGCGGCGGACCATTTTCAGCCTTCAATTTTCTCGACCATGTTCTGGCTCTCGCGCATTCTCGAGGAAGGCTTTCGTGTCACTGATTTCGGCGGTGCGGTCGGACAGACCCACACCGCTCTCGCGCAGCGCATGTCGATCCCCAATGGCGTCAGCTGGACAGTCGTCGACCTGCCCCCTGCCGTTCAAAGAGGCACCAAGCTTGCGTCCGAACGAGGGACCAGGGGACTCCATTTCAGCGAGAATCTTGAGAATGTGGATGGTTGCGATGTATTCCTGAGCCGCGGTTGCATTCAATATGTCGAAACTCCAATAGCTGCACTACTCGAGTCGCTGCATGCGCTACCTCGATACATTTTGTTGGACAAGGTGCCAATGACTGACGGGCGCGAGTTCGTCACGCATCAAAATTTGATGTCCAGCGCCGTCCCGTATCAGGTATTCAATCGCACCAAGTTTCTCTCATCTCTGGGGGATTTGGGTTTCACGATTCGTGATGAGTGGCCCGTCCAGGAATTAAGTTGCTCCATCCCCTTCCACCCGGAACTGTTCCTGGAGTGCCATAGCGGCATGCTGCTCCAACTATCTGCACCTTAGGTGGCTGGGCGGTTCGGAGCTATCGCTGAAAGTTGGTGAGGGGAGAATTCGGGAGGCCGGCATATCGCAGGGGGCTGTCGGATGTCTCTATCCCGCCCTTCCGCGAACCTGCTCTAACGCATCGTCTGTCGCCTCACTGGAGAACCGAACCCAAAGTTAAGACCGGAGTCGTTTCAGAGGGGCAGGTCGCTTGCCTGTCAGGAAAGTGTGTGTCGAAGACACGAACCCTCCAGACGAGAACCTGCCCACGAGTTTGCGCAACATGGAAGCTTCGATCGGATATGGAGAATTACCGTTCCGTCGTGTGATGTCCGGAGAATCGTCGTCGAACTCCTTGTGCGACACGCATGGGCAAGCGCACGTTGTCAATGCCTGAAAAAAGATCCTCTTCCCAATTCTTCGGGTTCGACTTTGAAAGCACGCGGATCGTCGCGTTTTTCAACGTATCCCTGAATATTGACTGTCCGGGAGGCGAAGGATGGAATCCAACCCGTCGCAGCAAATAATTCGTCTGATAGATGCTTGCGCGGAAATTGGCCTCCGGAAGCGAGAAGAATGCGCTCAGACTGATGGACACATTGTTCCCGTTCTGGATCAGATGGGGCGACAAAGGGGGATGATGGACCGCCGTATTTGGCGTCAGGCGATATACGCTGCCCCTATTGTTCAGCTCGTCGCGGTATTTCCCGGCCATGGCGTTGCCTCTGTAGAAATCCTCGATCTCTTCCTCAGACAAGACAAAGCGATCATCCTGGTTGAAAAGTTTGACATCTTTTTCCCCTTTGATCTGGAATAAAAAGTTTGTCTCGTGATCGAAGTGGTAAGGCGTGATCATGTTCGGCGAAGCGATGAAAACCGATAGACCCGGCCATTTCATTTTTTGGCGCAGCGGCAAACCGCTCGCATTCTCTATATCGGTGACGATCGATTGCAGGAGAGCCGAGTAGTCCGGATGAAGCTCCTGCAGACTGGAGATTTTCATCCAGCTGTGCCCCTCCTCGATTCGCAGAACGGTTTCAGCGAGTCTCTGCTTCAAAGGCATCCCACTCAGATCTTCGCCGGAGGTTACTGCGAATTTTAGGGGGTCTCCTCTCTCAACCGCGCTTACGGCCAATTTTGACAATCGTGAAAGCTCGAAGAGAGGATGTTCTTGTAGGCAATGACGAAAGATAAAAGGGGAACGATTTAAGTTTTTCCAAGCAGCGGGATCATCGGACTCAATCAAGGGCATGATGTATTGCTCCTTTTCTTGACCACCCGGATGCAAAATAGCAGCTATATGGAAGGTGCCAAGGCCTCTGGTGCGGGACTTCAAAGTGCTCCTATTGTTAACCATAACCTCGCTCCCCGCGATCCTCGCGTCCTTCATTTCCGTTAAGATTGCGCCAGGCTCGGGAAGCTCGCCGCGCTCCGCGCATGAACTGCTGGCCCGGGACCGCAACAAGGTCTTCGATTTCTACGGCGAGGTTTTCGGCTGGCAGAAGAACGCCGATGAAGCCGATCCGACAGACTTCTATCAACTGTTTCCGGCGGGTGGGCAGACGATCGGCGGCATGCTGACCAAGCTTCCGAGCGTGCCGCAGCCGTGCTGGCTCTATTACCTCAATGTCGCGCGGCTCTGTCGAGAGAGCCCAGCTTTGTCCTGGAATGGTGAAATTTTGGCGCACCCGACACGATTCGAACGTGTGACCTTTGCCTTCGGAGCAAGAAACAGCGGGCTACGCAGCCTTTCTTCCTCACCCTCATAGCTGCGCTGATTCGCTATAACACATTGAAAAAACAGTCAAACTTCCGACGCAATGTTCCGCTAGCTTTCGATAATCCACTCACCCGTTTGGCTTTTCGTGGTGAGTTTCTGGTGAGTTTTTCGGGGGCCAAAAATGCCCAAGCTAACGAAGACAATCGTTGACGATGCCGAACCGCGTAACAAGCAGTTCACGATCTGGTGCAGCGAATTGAAGGGCTTCGGTGTCTTTGTGCAGCCGACCGGCGTGCGCACCTACTTCGTCGACTACCGGAATCGCGATGGCGCTCGCAAGCGCATGACCATCGGACGGCATGGTGCGATCACTGCCGATCAGGCGCGCAAGCTCGCAATCGCCACCTTGGGTCAGACCGTGAAGGGCGAAGACCCGGCCGAAGAGCGGGTGCAGCGCCGCAAGGCGCTTACGGTGAAAGAACTCTGCGAGCGCTATCTCGCTGCGGCGGATAAGAAGCTGATACTGGGCAAAGGAAATCGCCCGAAGAAAGAAAGCTCGCTCTACGTCGATCGCGGCCGCATCAATCGCCACATCGTTCCGCTGCTCGGCAAGAGGCGCGTACAGACGCTCAAACTCGCCGACATCACCAAGTTCATGGAAGATGTCGCGGTTGGCAAAACCGCCAAAATCGAGAAGACCAAAAAGAAGCGTGGAAAGTCCATTGTCAGAGGTGGACTTGGCACGGCGTCCAGGACCGTCGGACTTCTCGGCGGCATCCTGACCTACGCCGTCTCACAAGGTCTCATCGACAAAAATCCGGCACACGGAATCCGAAAGCCCGCCGACAAGGTGAGAAAGCGGCGTTTGAATGACGACGAATATCGGCTGCTCGGACAAATTCTCCGGGAGAAGGGCGAGGATGAGCAGTTCAAAACTGCCGTGCAGATTGCGCGCCATCTGACGCTGACGGCCTGTCGTCGAAGCGAGGCAATCAATCTGAAGCGGCCGGAGGTCGATGTCGACGGAAGCTGCCTTCGCCTGGAAGATAGTAAAGAAGGGGCTTCGGTTCGCCCTATTGGTCTACCGGCCGTGGATCATCTCACATCGCTTCTGGGAGATGATGATGAAGGCTTCGTTTTCAAGGGCACGGTAGAGGGAAAGCCCCTGGTCGGCTTCCCGAGACTCTGGCAGAAGATGCTCAAGGAAACGGCGCTGGCTGACGTAACCCCGCACGTTCTTCGTCACAGCTTCTCGAGCGTTGCCAATGACCTCGGCTTCACAGAAGCAACGATCGGCGCGTTGATGGGGCATTCGAGTGGAACTGTCACCGGACGATACATTCACACGGTCGATGCCCTGCTCATCATGGCGGCGGATACTGTGGCCGGTCACATCCAGGGTCTGCTTGACGGGAAGACATTCCGGCGAACGACCTATGCTCTCGATCGTGCGTCGCGGGAAGCGGCTCTCGCGCGGCTATTTGAGCAATCTATAGCGGTAGATAACAATCATAGCGGAAAGCGAATCGCGGCATAGCCTGTTCCGGCTACCGTGCCCAACAGCATTTGCCAACTCGTCATCTTTGTCCGCGAAGATCGTGGAATAGAGCGTAGCGCTGTCGACCATACGAATAGAGGGGTTGCAGAAAACCTGGAGCCGGCCGGACGCGCAGGAATGGGCCGAGGTCTACACCAGGATTTTCCCGCCCTATGCGCTGCTCATTGAAAGCTACGCCAAGGCGCAGGAAGTCGTGACAAAGCACGAGCAATTGGATTCACAACGTGCTTAATAAGTAACGCGCTTAATCAAAACGCGTGGCAAGACTCGTCCTTGGCACGCGTTCTGCTCTTATCTGCACAAAGCTCGAAGGGCGGCGTCAGCAGGCAACACTTGAAAAATCCAATTGGCTCTTAGGGTTCATGGTCTTGGTCCTTCTCGGGAAGGACCACATGAAATGACGCCCCGCCCAACGGACTAGCTTCAGCCCATATTGATCCATCATGCGATTGTACGATGGATTGGCAGATCGCCAGACCCATGCCCATTCCCTCTGGTGATGTGGTGAAGAATGGATCGAATATCTTCTCGATGGTATCTTTGCTGATCCCCGGCCCCGAATCCTCAACTGAAAGTTTGATCCTCTCGTCCTCCTTTTGCGTCGAAATCCGGATCATGCGGTGTCTATCCGGGACTCCAGACATCGCATGCGCCGCATTGGTGATCAGATTCAACAACACCTGCTGAATCTGATTCCGGTCACCCCAAACCGACGGCCCGTCTGTCGCGAGGTTCAACTGAACGCGAATCTGCTGGGCTCTCAAATCTGCTTCATGCAGCGCGAGCGTGTCCTGGACAAGCTCGTTGATATCAATTTGGGCCCTGGCGTCAGTTCCCTTTTTGAACGCCGACCGTATCGCCTCAATCACAAGGCCTGTGCGGTGGCTGTCGTCGGCAATCATTTCAAGCGAAGCGCGTGCTTTGTCTATGGCCGGCGGATTGCTTTTCAACCAACGCAATCCGGCGCCCGCGTTGGTAGTGATGGCAGCTACGGGTTGCCTGATCTCGTGCGCGATCGACGCCGATATTTCTCCGGCAACGACACGCCGGTTCATGTTAGCAAGAGCGGACATATCGAGACGGATACGTTGTTCCGCCCGCCGGCGCCGCCCGCGCTCATAAAACAGGCCACCAATCAGCAATGTCTGTATGGCGAGCGCCATCGCAATCAGAACAATTTGCGTGCCGTATTGCTCCCAGGCTGTGGGATTGCGGAAACGAATCTCGCTGGCTGCCGGCAGTCGATCTGCACTGATGTTCCAATGTTGCAACTGCTTCCAGTCAAATATCGGCCTCTGAAAATCGCCGACGGTAACAGGAATGCTTTCCGGAGGTTCGCCGGCCAGGACGCGTAATGCGATCCGAGCCGCTTCTTCGCCCACCGGCCGTGGCGTAACAGCGAAACCTCCGACACTTCCCACCCCTATGAAGGTCTCGACGTCAACTACAATGGGACGGTTCGCTGATTGAGCCAGAACCGCGAGCGCATCGCGCGGTGTATAAACGAGACCTTTCCCGTCACTATAGATATTCGTGTACGCGATGATCGAATCATTGCTCAGAGCAGCGACACGCTTCTTCAGTTCGTCCATAGGCAGGCCGGTTAGATCGACGACATCAAGCTCCTTCGACAGCGTCGCCATTGCTTCCTTGAAATGGCCGCGAAATGGTTGACGGTCGAACGGATCTCCGACGATGACAAGTCGAGCAAAATCGGGCTTCGCGAGACGGGCCGCGGCAACCAGATTGGCCAGTGGAAGTTCCATAATGGTCCCGGTGACCCCTGGGCTGCCTTGCAGCCTTGCTGCGTCAACAGCGTCGACGCCAGCGAAGATAATGGGGACGTCCGACCACAATGCTGATCGCGCCCCTTCGGTAAATGTGAGCGCTTTCGCGCCCAAAGCGATAATCGCGCCGACGCGGACATTGCGGTATTTCGCGCCAAGGAAGGCGCGAAGATCGTCTTCATACCGCGGCCCGTCAAACAATCCAAAATCGAGATGCTCGAAATAGATCGCAATTGGCAAGCCGGGTTCCGAATTCAGCTTTGAGCTTAGGGCCGATTGAAGGGCAACGGACCAGGGTGCGTTCTTCGTGGATTGATCAAGGATCAGAACCGAACGAGGACGAGCGGTATCTGCCGCCGCGTCAGCGTGACTGAAAAGAAACGCCAAGAGCGCAAGCATCACCAGCCGCATACGGGCGCCTTTTCACTCCATCCGAACGAGAAGCTAACTTTAGGGAGAGGCAAAAAGGAAAGAAAGCGCAAGACTGGGCAGGACCGTTTTGCTGCGCCGCAAAAGCAGGGTTTTCGCTTTTATTTCATGGTGTTCAAGATGACCGCTTACGCCCATTGAGATACGTCCCGATATCGCCAATGATGGT
>JAFAGM010000069.1 GCA_023422775.1 Pseudomonadota bacterium | reverse complement strand
TAGTTATACTCCGCGTGGCTCGGCACCGGCCGGAGCACGACGGTGTCCGGCAGCGGTTCGCCCACCACCACCCGCTCGCGAACCACGACTGAGCGGTCCCGCGGGATCCCGTTGATCACGGCGTTCGGAATTTCCGCCGCTGCGCCGACGGCAGCGCCGACCGTGCCGCCAACCATCGCGCCGATCGGACCGCCGACCTGTCCGCCTGCGGCAGCGCCGTCGGCTGCGCCCTGAGCGGTGGTCGATTGAGCGAAAGCCGCGCCCGACGTCAGCAGCGAGGCGGCAAGCACGGAAACGGCAAGTCGAGTGTACATCATGTCCTCCAGTGGCTTTGATGATGCGTCAACCATTGGAGGAACGAGATGTTCCGCTTCCCTATGCCGCTTGCGTGACCGTTTTTTCTTCAGTTCCGTGATGGTCCGGCGGAACCATCACCCCTTTGCAACCTGATGGCTCGCCATCATCTCCAGCGCGCGAACCATTCCCGAATGGTCCCACGCCTTGCCGCCATGCGCGGTGCAGGATGAGAACAATTGCTGCGCGACCGCGGTACTGGGCAGCGAGAGGCCGAGCGCACGCGCGCCCTCGAGCGCGAGATTGAGGTCCTTCTGGTGCAGTTCGATGCGAAAGCCCGGATCGAAGTTTCGCTTTATCATCCGCTCGCCGTGCACTTCGAGAATCCGCGATGACGCAAAACCGCCCATCAGCGCCTGCCGCACCAATGCCGGATCCGCGCCGGCCTTCGATGCAAATAGCAGCGCCTCGCCGACCGCCTCGATCGTCAGAGCGACGATGATCTGGTTGGCGACCTTGGTGGTCTGGCCATCGCCGTTGGCGCCGACGAGGGTAACGTTCTTGCCCATCCTGTCGAACACCGGCTTCATGGTGTTGAACGCCCGCTCCGGTCCACCGACCATGATGGTCAGGCTTGCGGCCTTGGCGCCGACCTCACCGCCGGACACCGGCGCATCGAGATAGTCGGCGCCGAGCGCTTCGACCTTCCTGGCGAATTCCTTGGTGGCGAGCGGCGAGATCGAGCTCATGTCGACGACGATCTGTCCCTTCGAGAGCCCTTCCGCGACGCCGCCCGGCCCGAACAAGACCGCTTCCACATGCGGCGTATCCGGCACCATGATGATCACGACATCGGATTGAGCGGCAACCTCCTTGCCCGACTTGCAGACCACGCCGCCGGCGGCAACCAGTTCCGCCGCAATCGGCGCGACATCGTGCAGGAACAGGCGATGGCCGGCAGCTTGCAGATGGCCCGCCATCGGGCGCCCCATAGTGCCGAGGCCGATAAAGCCGATATCGATCATGTCAAACTCTCCCCTGGTGGTTTTCTTGTTTCCAGCCGCGACAACCATTGGCGTCGAGGTGCGCCGCGGCTTTGTCATTCCGCTGTTGCTGCCTCATACTGGATTACCCGCCTTCGCAGGTAAAGCCGGCCGAACATGCGTTGCCTTCCCGCGACGCGGGACAACGCGCCCCATCCAATAGCGTTGGATCGCTTGGTCGTGTGACAGCCGGTTCCGCGAACCACGCCGGGCAGCCGTCGAAGTCTCATCACGCTGCAAACCGGCACGAGGGACCCGAACCGGTCGCGCGGTCCCCGATGCTGGCTGACTACCTCCCGCCACCATGATATAATGCGTTCTCGCAGAGGGGAGCGAATTGCATGGCATGCCCCCATCGTGGGGTGAGATGAGATAGGCGGCCAGTCCACACGATGGGAGAAGAAGCGCATGACCATCGAAAGTATCCTGAAGCGGAAGGGCACCGACGTCGCAACAATAGCCCCGGAAGCCAGCGTCAAGAGAGCGGCCGACTGGCTCCGCGCAAAGAATATCGGCGCTCTCGTGGTGACCAGTGAGAACGCCGTTCTCGGTCTCGTTTCCGAGCGCGAAATCGTCCATGCATTTTCTCGCTATGGCGAGGCGGCCGGGTCGATGCATGTCAGGGACATCATGCAGCACGGCGTCACCTCCGTGTCCCCTGGCGAGAGCGTCAATCGCGTGATGAAGCTGATGACGCACCATCGGGTGCGCCACATGCCGGTACTGCGCGACGGCAAGCTCGCCGGCATCGTCAGCATCGGCGATGTCGTCAAGCATCGACTGGAGGATCTCGAGCTCGAGGCCAACGTCCTGCGGGATGTCTACCACGCCGCGCGTTGACGGCCGCGCATAGGCTGCTGTCGGCCTTGGCCGGGCGCCGGAAGGTACGGTCCTTGCGGTTATCAGGAACCGCGCGGAAGCAAACGCTTGATCTGTTTCCAGGCGGGCGCCAGCGCAAACCCGACGATCGGGATGGTGACCGCGCCAACCAGCAATCCAAGCACGCCCGATATCGCCGCCCCGGCGATCCATTCGAGCAGGCCGGCAGCCGCCGGCACCGCGTGCGCCGCAGCTTCGGTCGCGGCATGAACCGCAGCCCCGATTGACGGCGGGCCATATACCTCCAGCCCGTGCAACACGATGCCGCCGCCAACCCAGATCATGGCGGCGGTGCCGACGACGCTGAGAATAGTCAGGAAAGGCGGCATGCCGCGAACAAGGGCGCGGCCGACCACCCCGCCCGCGCCGCCGATGATCGAGCCGCCGTCGTTCCTGGCAAGTGCGACGCCGACATCGTCGGCCTTCACAATCAGCGCTACGACGCCGTATACGGCTGCCGTGATGCCGATCCCGACCAGCGCCAGCACCAGCGCCTGCGTCACCAGGCTTCCCGCGGGAAGCGCCGCCAGCGTGATCGCCATGATCTCCGCCGAGAGGATGAAATCGGTCTTGATGGCGCTTGCGATCTTCTCGTCCTCCAGCGTCTTTGCATTCAACGCCACCGTGCCGAGCTGCGCCTCATGCGCGTGCGCATGATGCGGCATGACGGCTTCGAGGACTTTTTCCACCCCCTCGTAGCAGAGATAGGCGCCGCCAAGCATCAGGAGCGGCGTGATCGTCCAGGGCAGGAAGTAGCTTAGAACAAGCGCCACGGGCAGCAGGATCAGGAGCTTGTTGCGAAGCGATCCCACAGCGATCCTGCCCACGATGGGCAGTTCGCGTTTTGCCGCAAATCCGATCACGTAACCCGGCGTGACCGCGGTATCGTCGATGACGACGCCGGCCGCTTTTACGCCCGCCCTGGCGGCCTGGCTCGCCACATCGTCGAGGGAAGCTGCGGCCACCTTGGCGATCGCCGCGACGTCGTCGAGCAGCGCCATCAATCCGACGCTCATCGATATTCCTTCATTCCGCTGAGTTCCTCGCCGACGACATCGTCGCCACAGGAATACATCCGCGCGCGAAGCTCAAGCTTTCTGCTGGTTCCGTCGGGCGCGCATTTCGTCGCTGGGCTTGATATCCTGCGAGCGGCTGTAGATGGCTGCCGCGATGATCAGCACCACCGTGAGCACGCCGAACAGCGCGCGGTAGGCGCTTTCGGTGCGCGCGCCATCGGCCAGCGGCTCGAAAGCGCCGATGATGATGCCGGAGAGCGTCTGCATGCAGGCGACGCCGAACATGACGGCGGTGTTGATGGTCGCCACGCCGCGGCCGATCAGCCGGTCCGGGAAAATGCCGCGGCCATGCGTCATCACCATGGTGCTGGCGGCGCTGCAGAAGCCCATGCCGAGAATGGCGCCGATCGGCACCCACACCGGGGGATGCGACGCGAGCGCCAGAATGGCCAGCATCGCGATGGTCGCCAGCGTGCCGCCGAGTGCAATCCATTTGCGGGTGTCGAGCACGCGGTCCAGCGGGCCGAAGGCGACAATGCCGAACTGGTAGGTGACGACGGCGGCGAGCAGCACGTTGCCGGCCTCGATCGGCGTCAGGCCGTACACCTCGCGCAGGAACGGGCCGCCCCACAATCCATGCACGGTAAAGGTGCAGGCATAGTTGCAGAAATTCATCGCTAGGATCGGCCGCAGGCGCGGATTGCCCAGTACCTCGGCGAGACCACCCAGCATCTGGCGCGGCGTCTCCGGCGTGCGGTCCAGAAACGGGTGGCCCGGCGGCGCGTCGCGCACCACCAGCCAGACCGCGATTGTGGCGAGTGCGATGAAGACAACGACGGCGCCGAACACGACGCGCCAGCCGACGGCCTCAGAGGCCCAGGCCAGCGGCGTGGTGGCGATCAGGTTGCCGAGCAGGCCGATGGAGAGGACCATGGCGGTGAGCGTGGAAAAGCGATCCGGCGGGAACCAGCGCGAGATCACCACCATGCTGCCGATCAGCATGACGCCGAAGCCGGCCCCCATCAGCACGCGGCCGCTGAGCAGGACCGGCCAAGTCGGCGCCAGCGTGAAGATGGCCGCGCCCGTCGTCGCCAGAACGAGCATGCCGGCCACGGTGCGCCGCGGGCCGTAATGATCGAACAGGAAGCCGCAGGGGATCTGCATCGCGGCGAACCCGAAGAAGAAGGCGCCGGTCAGTGCGCCAAGGGTTTCCGGCCCGATCGCGAGGTCGCGCATCAGGTCGAGGCCGATGGTGACGTTTGCGGCGCGGAAAAAGTGACTGCCGACATAGGCGGTTGCCAATGTCGCGACGATGATCAGGCCCCGGCGGTGGGGGAACGGGCGCCGCTCGGCGGTCTGCATCGGTGGGGTC
This sequence comes from Pseudomonadota bacterium, assembly GCA_023422775.1. Taxonomy (GTDB): domain Bacteria; phylum Pseudomonadota; class Alphaproteobacteria; order Rhizobiales; family Xanthobacteraceae; genus Bradyrhizobium. The sequence continues at coordinate 65,346 of JAFAGM010000069.1, read as the reverse complement.
GTTTCCCGCTTCTCGTTGAAGATGGCTTGGCAGGTATCTTGGCAGGTATCTTGGCAGGTAATCTTGGCAGGTATCCTGGCAGCCGAGCCTATGCGGGCTTGGTTTGCAGTTCAAGGCGGGGCAAATTGCCCTGCCCGACAAATCACAGGATCAGGGCCAGCCCGCGAGAGATCATGAGTTTCTTCGAACAACTGAAGACTGCAGCCACCGCCGAGTGGCGGGCCTATACCGAGCATCCCTTTACGGAAGGGTTGGGAGACGGTTCGCTCGCGGAGGAGGCGTTTCGCCACTATCTGGTTCAGGATTATTTGTTCCTGATCGAGTTCGCCCGCGCCTATGCGCTCGCGGTCTACAAGTCGCCCCAACTCGCAGACATGCGCGAAGCGGCCGACGGCCTCTCGGCCATTCTCGATGTCGAGATGAACCTGCATATAAAACTCTGCGCCGGCTGGGGCCTGTCGGCGAACGATCTCGAACGAGCGCCTCCGGCGTCCGAGATGCTGGCCTATACGCGCTATGTGCTCGATGCCGGCATGCGCGGCGATCTGCTGGCGCTCAAGGTGGCGCTCGCGCCTTGCGTGATCGGCTACGCGGAGATCGCGACGCGGCTCGCAGCGCGCCCCGACGCGCTCGCACAATCCAACCCATATCGCGTCTGGATCGCCGAATATGCCGGCGCCGCCTATCAGGAGGTCGCGGCGAACGCGCGCGCGCATCTGGATGCCCTCGCCGCTCGCTACGCCACGCCGGCCCGCCAGGCGGAGTTGGCCGCGATCTTCAGGGAAGCCACCCGGCTCGAAGCCGACTTCTGGGAAATGGGCTGGCGCGCCGGCAAGCGTTGATTGCCGCGGGGATACGGCTGCGTTCGCCGCGCTACATCAGCGCGGCGTTGACCCAGAGATGGGTGAGGATGCTTGCCACGTAGCCGAGCGCAATGGCCCAGGCCCACCGGAGATGGTTCATAAACGTGTAGTGGTTGCGCACCAGTCCCATCAGCGCCACGCCCGCCGCCGTGCCTATGGACACCAGGCTGCCGCCGACCCCTGTGCTCAACGTCACGAGCATCCACTGGCCGCTCGACATGTCGGGGTTCATGGTGAGCACCGCGAACATCAGCGGAATGTTGTCGAACGCCGCGCCCAGCACGCCGATGGCGATGTTGGCGACGGTCGGCCCCAGGTCGACATAGAGAAAATTCGACAATTTCGCGAGATGGCCGGCGACGCCAAGTCCGGCGACGGCGAAGATGACGCCGAAAAAGAACAGCAGTGTATCCCACTCCAGACGCCTGATCTCCCGGAAGGAGTCGAACGCCATGTCCTGGTCGTGGCGCCGGCGCCCGATGCGCTGGAGGATGTAGCTGTACATCTGCAGGTATCCGAGACCCAGCATCATCCCGAGCGCGGGCGGGAGGCTTAGGAAGCTCTTGAACGATACGGCAGTCGCGAGGGTAGCCGCGAACAGCCCGATCACAACGGCCGCGCCGTGCTTGAGTCTCCTGCTCTCGCTTACCGGTTCCGGCATTCCTTTCGGCACGCCGAAATGCATGAGTATCGCCGGCACGAGGAAGTTCACCAGCGCCGGCAGGAAGAGATGAAAGAACTCCAGGAATTCCAGCTTGCCTTTCTGCCAGACCATCAGCGAGGTGATGTCGCCGAACGGCGAGATCACGCCGCCGGCATTGGCGGCCACAACGATGATGATGCAGCCCATGACGATGAACTGGTAGTTGCCGACCCCGACGGCCACCACCACGGCCCCCATGACGAGCGCCGTGGTCAGATTGTCGATGATTGGGCCGAAGACAAACGCAAGTCCGCCGACCAGCCAGAAGAGCTGCCGATAAGAGAGTTTCCTGCTGGTGAGTTTGGCCCTCACCACGGCGAAGACGCGCCGCTCCTGCATCGTGTTCACATAGGTGATCGCCACCACGAGGAACAGCATCAATTCGCCATAGTCGAGAACCACATGCTTGGCGGCGGCCTCGAGCGCGGCACTCTGACCGTGCGCGGCGTAGACAATGCCGAGAAGCGCCCAGATCAGGCCCCCCGCCAGCATGACGGGTTTCGACTTGCGCAGTTGAATGACTTCCTCGACAGCTACGAATCCGTAGGCGACGAAGAAGATCAGGAGCGCGAGATAGCCGACGAGGTGCTGCGTCAGGTCGATGCGCGCCGCCAGCTCCGCGGCATGGAGCGGCGCGGGAGCTGAAAGGAGCAAGGCAAACACCGGAACGGCCAGCATCCACAGCCGTCCGGCAAAGCGCAACATCGTCAGCCCCTGTCGGCGCAGGCCGAACGCGATCATCACCGCACTCCCGCCGTGAAGGCGACCTGGCCGAACACGGCGGCGGGCGCGAAGGCGACGGAGGGCAGCCATGCGATGTCAGGAAAGACCGTGCGGGTCATCCACCTCACCTTGCGGCTTTCCATGATTGGGTTTGAATATGGCAGGCTCGGCTCCCGGCGCGAGAGAATCGTGCCCACTTGAAAGGCGTAGCATGCCACGGCGTGACACGCGCCGGTCGCCGCATGGGGAATAATGCCTACCGGCTTATGGCGGGAACTACCTACGCGCTTGCGTACGAAGTGAACGACGGGCATGCTCGCCGAAGCAGAAAATCGTGCGCCTGGCGACGGAGGAACGGCATTGGGCGACGTCGTCCGCAGATCAGGCAGCACGACGGCGGGGTTGCGCTGGAGCGCTGGCTGGCTGCACGAACTGGCGCCGGCGCAGTACGTTTTGATCGGCGGCGTCTTCACTGCCGCCTATCTCGGGCTCGAATGGCTCACGCGCGTCCATGAACTCGAAGCTCTCGGCATCACGCTGTGGAATCCGGCGAAGGCACTGAGCCTGGGCCTGTTGCTGCTCAAGGGCGTCGCGTATGCGCCGGTGCTGTTCCTTGCAGCATTGCTGGTCGATCTCTTCATCTACGGGGCCGCCAAGGGCGCAGCGTCCACCATTGCCACGAGCGCCGTCGTTGCGATCGGCTATGCCGCGCTCGCCACGGCTCTGACGCGAGGCGCGGGCTTTGCGGCCGGACGGTCCGACCTGCGCAATGTGATTGCGCTGCTGGTGACGGTGCCGGCAGGGACATTCGTCATCGCCTGCCTCTATTGCGGCTTTCTCGTCTGGTTCGGCGACCTGCCCGCGAAACAATACTGGGAAGCGGTGCCGCATCTCTGGGTCGGAGACACCGTCGGCATCATCATCATCCTCCCCGTCGCCATGGCAGCATTCGGGTCAGTTCAACGTCTGGCCGAGACAAGACCCGCGGTGCTGCTGATCGACGCCGGCGCCTTCCTGACCGGGGTCCTGATCGCATTGTGGCTGATCTTCTCCTTCGAGGGAGCCAACGAGTACCATTTCTTTTATCTGCTGTTCCTGCCGGTGAGCTGGATCGCGATGCGCACCGGGTTCGTGGGGGCGGCAGCCGGCGTATGTGTCGTCCATCTGCTGCTGCTGGCTTGCATCAGTTGGGGCGGCTACCCCGCGAGCACTTTCATGGGCTACCAGCTCCTGGTGCTGGCACTCGCCTTCAACGGGTTGCTGCTCGGCGCCGTCGTGGACGAGCGGCGCAGATCGGATGAACTGCTGCGCGAACAGCACGCCGAGGTGCTACGCATGACAAGGCATGCGACGGCCGGTGCGATGGGTGTTTCATTGGCGCATCAGATCAGCCAGCCGCTATCGAACGTCGCCATGTACCTTCACGTCGGCCGGCAGCTTCTGGCCGACAAGCCTGCCGAACCGGCGCCGATTGCGGCGTCGCTTGAAAAGGCGACAGGGCAACTGCGGCAGGCAAAGGACATCCTCGAGCGCCTGCGGGACTTCGTCTCGCGCGGCACACTGAGGCCGGCTCCCACCGACCTCGGCGCCCTGACGCGGAAGGTGGTGGCGCTGGCCGAGGATGACGCAAGGACGCACGGCGTATCGGTGCGGCTCGAGGCTGCGTCGGTCCCGCCGGTCACCGTTGACGCGCTTCAGCTCGAGCAAAGCCTGATCAACGTGATCAACAACGCCATCGACGCCGCGGCGGAAGCGCGCCGATTGCCCGGCTGCGTTACCGTTCGCGTGACGGCCCTGGACAAGGGGGTGCGGATCGAGATCGAGGACAATGGGCCGGGCGTGTCCGATGTCGTCGCCAAGCACTTGTTCGAGCCGTTCGTCACGACCAAGCCGAGCGGCATGGGGCTCGGCCTGGCGCTGTCGCGCGAACTGATCGGCGCGCATGGAGGGACCATCGATTGGGAGCGCATCCGGCCCGACGGCGGCGCACGGTTCACGATCGATCTGCCCTTGAGCCCGGAGGCTGGCCATGGGCCATAGGCGCGTCGTGCACGTCATCGACGATGAAGCCGATGTCTGCGAAGCCCTCAAGGTGCTGTTGCATACGGCGGGGATGGAAGCGCGCACCTACGCCTCGGCCGAAGAGTTCCTGTCGGAAGTCAAACTGGGCAGGCCGCTATGCCTGCTGGCCGATGTACGCTTGCCGGGAATGAGCGGGCTGGACCTGGTGCGTCACCTGCAACAGGGGCCGGTATCTCCGGTAGTGGTCCTGATCACCGGCCATGGCGACGTGCCGCTTGCCGTCAAGGCCATGCGAGCGGGCGCATTGCACTTTCTCGAGAAGCCGTTCGAGCCGGCGGAACTCCTTCAGGCCCTGGAGGAAGCACACCAGCGCGTCAGCGAAATCGCCGCCGAGGAAGCAACGCATGCGGCCATCGAGGCCAGCTACCGATCGCTCACGGCTCGCGAACAGGAGGTGATGGCGCTTCTGACTGAAGGGATGCCGACAAAGCTGCTCGCTACAAAGCTCGGGATCAGCACGCGGACAGCCGAGCATCACCGCGCAGCCGTGCTGCAGAAGATGGGCGCGCGGACGCTGTCGCATCTGGCGCGCATGAGCATGAACCTGCAGCGACGGGGTGGGTCTATGCGGCCGTAGTCTGGACCGTTGTGCGCGGCTCCCGGATGACGAGGGCATCGCACGGCACGTCATCCATGATCGCCTTTGCGGTGCTCCCCAGAATTATCTCGAAGAAGCCACTCCTCCCCTGCGTACCAAGCACCAGCAGGTCTACCTCCTTGTCCCGCACATAGTCGCGCAACAGGATATTTGGTGCCCCATCCTCGATCAGCAGATCCGGCTGTTGCCAACCGGGCGCAGATATGTCCGCCGCCGCCAGGAACGCCCGCACCTCCAGTTCGACCTCCCTGCGATATTGCCGATGCAGCTCCGGATCATTCATCACTTCGGACGGTGGGTGGTACGCGTGAAAAATTGTCAGCCGTTGTCCGGAGAAAAGGCGTGCGGCTTTCTCCAGCGCATAACGCGAGGCATCGGACAGATCGGTCGCGAAAACGATGTTCCTGTATGGCCTGCGCGGACGGTCCTTCACAACAAGGAGCGGCACCTGGGACCTGCGAAACAGTCGGTCCGCGGTCCTGCCCAACAGGAAATGTCCGAGCGACTCGCCCCTTCCGACCCCGATTGCAATCAGGTCGCATTTTTCGGCGTCGGCACTGCACAGAATGGCTTCTACCGGGCGTCCCTCGGTGATGCGCACGGCTGACCGGGCCGGAAGCGCGTCGACATCGGCCATGAGGTGTTTTCTGGCAATATCAAGCGGATCGGGCGGGCGCCTCCAGGACGGCAGTCCCGGTGCATCCGGGACGTTCAACTCGCGATCTTCAACGACATGCAGGACGATCAGGGACGATTGCCACTGCTTTGCAAGCATGGCCGCCCGGTAAAGCGCGCGGTCGCAGCGGGCGCTTAGATCCGTCGCCATGAGAATTTTTCTGGCGGGCCCGCTTATTCGGCTTGGCGCGTTCACACCGCATTGCTCCTGTCGTTCGTGCCTGCCTGGACAGGACGTAGCACGCCGCGGCGCGAAATGCGCCCGGCTCCGCGTAGGGATTAATGCTTGCAGGCTTATGGCGAGAATTACCTACGCGCTTGCGTACAAGGTGGCGGAAAACGCCTTCTCGCCGGACAAGAAAATCGTCCGCCCGGCATTGGGATCCCGGAGCTCACTGATCGCGAAACGCATTTCATCGCGTCGTTCTGATTGCCGTTGCGACTCTCCCGTGGTGATATCGGACTCATGAGTCCTTCGACACGAACGCCCGCCTCGGACGGATTGCGCATCCGGCCGATGCGGCACGACGAAATCGCGATCGCCGTGGACTGGGCCGCGGCCGAAGGCTGGAATCCGGGCGTCGCCGATGCCGCCTGCTTCGCTACCGTCGATCCGAAGGGCTTCCTCATCGCCGAACTCGAAGGCGAAACCGCTGCGACCGTGTCCTGCGTCAATTACAATGCGAGCTTTGCCTTCCTCGGCTTCTACATCGTTCGCGCGGATCTGCGCGGCCGCGGCTTCGGACTGCGGATATGGAACGCAGCCATCGCGCACGCCGGCCCACGGGTGATCGGGCTCGACGGCGTGGTGGCGCAGCAGCAGAACTACCGGAGATCCGGATTCGAGCTTGCCTATGCCAACATCCGTTACGGCGGCACTGTGGCAACTCCCGAGGCGCCGCGAGCAGGCGTCGTCGCGCTCGGCGAAATCCCCCTGGCCGACGTGGAGGCGTACGACGCCACCGTGTTTCCGGCTCGGCGACCGGCCTTCCTGCGCGCCTGGATTGGCGCGCCCGGGCATGTCGGCTGCGCGGTCGTGCGCGGCGGCAAGCTTGCCGGCTGGGGCGTGATCCGTCCATGCCTGAAGGGCCGCAAGATCGGTCCGTTGGTTGCCGACGACCGCGCCACCGCAGAGATCGTTCTGTCGGCCCTGCTTGCCGGCGTCGGCGGCGGCCAAATATTCCTCGACGTTCCCGGTATCAACCGCGGCGCGGTCGCGCTGGCGCAGGACCTCGGGCTTGCGCCGGTGTTCGAAACGGCGCGCATGTATACCGGCGCGATCCCGCCATTGCGGCTGGAGCGGATATTCGGCGTCACCAGTTTTGAAATCGGGTAGCGCCCACGCTCGTGTCCCGGCTCTGCGCAGCAGCGTTGCACGCTGCACCGCGTCCGGGACGCAGTTTCAGCTTGTTCCCGGTGCAAATTCGAACTAGCTCAACGCAGCAAGGAACGGACCGGGCGTTTTGCAGATGGGTCGGGATCCAGGCGGTGAATTCCCTTACGCGGCGTTCCTGTGGCCGGCGCTCGCCGCTGCATCCGCCGTTGAAGCCGCCTCGTCGATGGCGGCGCAACTGCTGGACTTCGCGCCCGCAACTGACGATGGCTGCACTGCAGAAGAGCCTGATGGCGCCACGCCGGGAAAGATTGCGCTGGAACTGAATTCCGTGCGGCTCCGCGACTTCACGACAACCGATAGCGGCACAGCCACCCTGCTCTGCACGCCGCTGGCGCTGCATGGCGCCGCCGTAGCCGACATGGCGCCGGGACACAGTCTCGTCGAGGCCCTCCGCAGCGGTGGAATTGAACGGCTGTTCATGGCCGATTGGCGCTCGGCCAGCGCCGACATGCGATCTCTCGGCATTGACGAGTATCTCGCCGCGCTCAACGTGCTGGTCGATGACGTCGGTGGCCGGGTCGATCTTGTCGGGCTCTGCCAGGGTGGCTGGTTATCGCTGATCTATGCGGCGCGCTTCCCGGCCAAGGTGCGCAAGCTCGTCATGGCCGGTGCGCCGATCGACCTTGCTGCGCAGCATTGCGGGCTGTCGGCGGTCGCCAAGGCCACGCCGCTGCCGGTGTTTCAGGGCCTGGTCAGTTCCGGTAACGGCCTCGTCATCGGCCGCAACATCGCAAAATTCTGGGGAAACCCGACCGATACGAAACATATTCATGAGATCCTGCAGATAGCACACCCGATCGACTCGCCGGAATTCACGCAACTCGAAGCCATCTTCAGGAAGTGGGATTCCTGGACCATCGACGTTCCCGGCAAATATTATCTCGAAGTCGTCGAGAAGCTGTACAAGCGCAATGAACTCGCCCGCGGAGACTTCGTCGCGCTGGGGCAAAGGATCGACCTTTCGCGGCTGTGCCTTCCGATCTATCTGCTTGCCGGGAGCGCCGACAACGTGGTCGCCCCGGAACAGGCGCTTGCCGTTCAACGGCTGGTGGGAACCACGCCCGAGGCGCTTTGCCATCAGGTCGCGCCGTGCAATCATCTGAGTCTGTTCATGGGAAAACGGACGCTCGAGGAATATTGGCCCGCGATCGTGCGCTGGATGAAGGAAGCTGATTGAGCCGGGTTTGAACAAGCTTTTCCGCCACAGGCCGCCCCTCGAGGAATTCCTGCAGGTCGAATGCCCAACCATCCCATCATCGTGCAGAAGCATGGCGGCGCCTGTCTCGAAACACCGGCGAAAATCCGCGCGGTCGCCAGCAGTCTCGCCGATTTGCATCGCCGCGGTCATCGCGTCGTGGCGATCGTCTCCGCAATGGGCAAGACCACCGACGACCTCATCAGGATCGCCTATCAGGTAAGCCCGCATCCCAATCGCCGCGAACTCGACATGCTGTTGACGACAGGCGAGCGGATCAGCATGTCGCTGATGAGCATGGCGCTGTCCGATCTCGGCGTGCCGGCGATCAGCTTCACCGGCAGCCAGGCCGGCGTGATGACCGACCAATCCCATTCCTCGGCGCGGATTCTGGACGTGCGGCCCGTTCGCGTCAGGGAAGAGCTCGATCGCGGGCGCATCGTGGTTCTGGCCGGCTTTCAGGGCGTCAACCCCGTGAACAAGGAAGTCACCACGCTGGGCCGGGGCGGCAGCGACACCACGGCGGTCGCCATGGCCGCGGCGCTGAAGGCCGAGTGCTGCGAGATCATCAAGGAGGTCGATGGCGTCTGCTCAGCCGATCCGCGCATCGTTGCCAACGCGATACCCCTGCGTCGGCTGGATTTCGCCACGCTCTCCGAGATGTGCTTCTGGGGCGCCAAGGTCCTGCATTTCCGCAGCGTGGAACTCGCGCAAAGCCAGAACGTCCCTTTGGTCATCAAGCGATCGGGCGGCACCGAAGACAGCACGACCGTGATGAAAGAGATCAGCGGAATGGAAAACGGAAAGGTCCTGGCCGTCAATTCGATGGCGCGCATCGAGCACGTGGAGATCGATTCTGCGGATCTCAATCAGGGTTTTGAGAAGTTCGCAGAGCATCTCAAGCAAAACGGTTTGTCGTGGCCGCAACTGCTGGCCTCGGCTTTCACGGACGGAAAAACTCGGATCATGCTGACCTGCGATCCGGAATGGCTCAACGCCTTGCTGCGCACGCTTGAAGGGGCTCAGGATCTGCGCAAGCAGCGCGAGACGCTGAGTTCGGTGAGCCTTACGTGTTTCGGCGGCGTCTCGTCGGACCTGCCGTTCAGGGCGATCCAGGTGCTGCAGCAGCACGGGATCGTCGCCGACAAATATGTGATGTCACCGCATTCGGTGAGCTTGTTCGTTCCGGTCGAAAGCCGCGAGGCCGCGGTGAAGGCCTTGCATTCGCTGGTCTAGTCCGGAGCACCGTCGTTGCGAGGAGCGAAGCGACGAAGCAATCCATCTTTCGTCAAGCCGGGAAATGGATTGCTTCGCTCGCAATGACGACTACAGCAAGCCCGCGCCGCGCGCCCACTTGTATTTGGCGCCGAGCACCTCGACCGGCATTTCGGTCGAATACGCATAGGCCGGGATGCCGTTCTGGTAGAGATATTCCGCGGCCTCCTCGACCTCGACGTCGCCGGCGAGCGAGGCAACGATCGGTTTCACAAAGCCCTTGGCCTCCATCTCCTTCTTCACCTCGACCATGTTGCGGGCGAACACCATCGGCGGGGTGACGATGGTGTGCCAGTAGCCGAGGATCAGCGAATGGATCCGCTCATCCGACAGCCCAAGCTTCACGGTGTTGATGTAGGTGATCGGCGGCTCGCCGCCGGTGATGTCGACGGGATTGCCGGCCGCGCCGAACGGCGGGATGAATTTCCTGAACGCCGTGTCGAGATCCGGCGGCATCGACATCAGCGACAGGCCGTTGTCGACGCAGCTATCCGACAGCAGCACGCCCGAACCGCCGGCGCCGGTGATGATCAGCACGTTTTCGCCCTTCGGCGTCGGCAGCACCGGCATGCCGCGCGCGAATTCGAGCAGTTGCCGCAAGCTGCGGGCGCGGATCACACCCGACTGCTTGAACACGTCCTCGTAGATCTTGTCGTTGCCGGCGAGCGCACCGGTATGCGACGAGGCCGCCTTCGCGCCGGCCGAGGTGCGGCCCGCCTTCAGCACCACCACCGGCTTCTTCTTCGAGACGCGCTTGGCGGCTTCCGCAAACGCACGGCCGTCCTTCAAGTCTTCGCAGTGCTGGGCGATCAGGTTGGTGTTGGGGTCCTGCTCGAAGAACGCCAGCAGATCGTCCTCGTCGATGTCGGACTTGTTGCCGAGGCCGACGATCGCGGAGACGCCCATCTTTGCCGAGCGCGAGAAGCCGATGATCGCCATGCCGATGCCGCCGGACTGCGACGACAGCGCCGCGTGGCCCTTGACGTCGTAGGCGGTGCAGAACGTGGCGCAGAGATTGGACCACGTATAGTAGAAGCCGTAGATGTTCGGGCCCATCAGGCGGACGTTGTACTTCTTGCCGACCTCGACGATCTCGGCCTGCAATTCGGGCGCGCCCGCTTCGGCAAAGCCCGACGGAATCAGAACGGCGCCCGGAATTTTCTTCTCGCCGCATTCGGCCAGCGCGCCGGCGACGAACTTTGCGGGAATCGCAAACACCGCCGTGTCGATCACGCCGGGCACGTCCTTGACGCTCTTGTAGGCCTTGTAGCCCAGGATCTCGTCGGCCTTCGGGTGGATCGGATAGATGTCGCCCTTGTAGCCGCCGTTGATCAAATTCTTCATCACGGAGTTGCCGATCTTGCCGTCCTCGGCGGAAGCACCGATCACCGCAACCGCCTTCGGCTGCATGATGCGGTTCATGGCGGCGACGATCTCCTCGGTCGGGCGCGGCGCCGGGCGCGGCTTGTAATCGAAATCGACGACGATGCGCACGTCGGCGGCAATCGCGTCCTTTTTGGTGGCGAACACCGGATTGAGATCGAGTTCGACGATTTCGGGGAAGTCGCTGACGAGTTGCGACACCTTGACGATGACGTCGGCCAGCGCGTCGCGGGAAACCGGATCGCCGCCGCGCACGCCCTTGAGCATGTCATGGGCCTGGATGCCGTCGAGCATCGACAGCGCATCGTCCTTGGTTGCGGGCGCGAGGCGGAAGGTGATGTCCTTCAGTACCTCGACCAGCACGCCGCCGAGGCCGAAGGCCACCAGCTTGCCGAACGAGCCGTCGGTGATGGAGCCGACAATGACCTCGGTGCCGCCGGCCAGCATCTGCTGGACCTGGATGCCGTCGATCCTGGCGTCGGCTTTGTACTTCTTCGCGTTTGCGAGAATGGTCTCGTAGGCCTTTTCGGCGTCGGCCGCGGTCTTGACGCCGACCATGACGCCGCCCGCCTCGGTCTTGTGGAGAATGTCCGGCGAGACGATTTTCATCACCACCGGGAAGCCCATCCCCGATGCGATCTTGCCGGCCTCGGCGGCAGACTTGGCCACGCCCTCTTTCGGAACCGGGATGCCGTAGGCGTCGCACACCAGCTTGCCTTCCGGCGCGGTGAGGCTGGTACGCTTTTCAGCCTTCACGGCATCGAGCACCCGGCGGACAGCCTCTTTGGCGCCCGGCTCGGCGATCTCGCGGGCCGCATCTGCAGAATTTGACATTTGGCTTCCTCCTGGGCTGATTTTATGGCATTTGGTATGCCAGAGAAGGGATTGTCAAGACAAACCGTCGCGCGGAACCATTGAAAACATGGGCTCCTTGACATCGTGGCATTTGGTATGCCAAAAATATTCCTGACTTCTTCTGCTAAGAAGACGTCTCCAAAACGGAGGAGACGAGTCGTGCCCGCACCCAAGCAAACCAAGGCGCCACCTGTCATGGCTGAGGCTGACATTGCAATCGTCCGGATTGCGCCTGAGACGAGCTTCAAAAACAAGGCTTATGAAGCCTTGAAGGAAGCCATTCTCAAGATGGACATTTATGCGACGCCTGAGCAGGTGATGCTCGACGAGCGCGCATTGTCCGAGCGCCTCGGCGTCAGCCGCACCCCGATCCGCGAAGCCATCGCGATGCTTGAGCAGGATGGCTTCGTCAAAACGGTGCCACGCCGCGGCATCGTCGTGGTCCGCCGCACCAAGACCGAGATCGTCGACATGATCCGCGCCTGGGCCGCCCTCGAGAGCATGGCAGCGCGGCTGATCACCACCACCGCGCGCAAGAAGGACATCACGGCGCTCCGGGATTTCTTCAAGGACTTCGGCAAGGATCGTCTGCCGCAGGATCATGTCGAGGAATACTCCAAGGCCAACATCGCCTTCCACCAGGCGCTGATCTCGCTCTCGGAGTCGCCGGTGCTGGTCGACATGACCAACGACATTCTGCTGCATGTGCGCGGCTACCGGCAACTCACCATCGGGCGAACCGATCGCACCGCGACCTCGCTGCCCGAGCATATGGCGATCATCGAGGCGCTGGAAGCGCGCGACACCGAACTGGCAGAAAAGCGTGCGCGCGACCACACACTGGGCCTTGCGGCGTATGTCGAAGCGCACGGCCAGGAACTCTTTACGTAACGCAACGCATGCCAGAAGACGGTCAACCCGTCCGAACGAGAACGATCAGGGAGAGGTGGAATGTCCGCAACTGTAGCCAAGAGCATCGAGATGACCAAAGCCGAGGCCGAGCGCGAGCTGACCGACGGCTTCAACCTGATGATCGATGCGCTGAAGCTCAACGGACTGACCACGATCTATGGCGTGCCCGGCATCCCGATCACGGATTTCGGCCGCATGGCGCAGGCCGCGGGCATCCGCGTGATCTCCTTCCGTCACGAGCAGAACGCCGGCAACGCCGCTGCGATCGCCGGCTTCCTGACCAGGAAGCCCGGCGTCTGCCTCACGGTTTCGGCGCCGGGTTTTCTCAACGGCCTGACCGCCCTCGCCCACGCCACCACCAACTGCTTTCCGATGATCCTGATCTCGGGATCGTCCGAGCGCGAAATCGTCGACCTGCAGCAGGGCGACTATGAAGAAATGGACCAGCTCGCCATCGCGAAACCGCTGTGCAAGGCAGCCTTCCGCGTGCTGCACGCCGCCGATATCGGCATCGGCCTGGCCCGTGCCATCCGTGCGGCGGTCTCCGGCCGTCCCGGCGGCGTCTATCTCGACCTCCCCGCAAAATTGTTCGGCCAGGTGATGGACGCCGAGGCGGGCACCAGGTCGCTGGTCAAGGTGATCGACGCGGCGCCGGCGCAGATTCCGGCGCCCGATGCGGTCAAGCGCGCGCTCGATGTGCTGAAGGGCGCCAGGCGTCCGCTCATCATCCTCGGCAAGGGCGCGGCCTACGCCCAGGCCGACGACGCCATCCGCGCCTTCGTCGAGAAGAGCGGCGCGCCGTTCCTGCCGATGAGCATGGCCAAGGGGTTGTTGTCCGACCTGCATCCGCAATGCGCCGGTGCCGCGCGCTCGACCGTTCTCAAGGACGCCGACGTGGTGATGCTGATCGGCGCGCGCCTCAACTGGCTGCTGTCGCACGGCAAGGGCAAGACCTGGGGCGATGCGCCGAAGAAGTTCATCCAGATCGACATCGAACCGAAGGAAATGGATTCGAACGTCGAGATCGCAGCTCCCGTGGTCGGCGATATCGGGTCGTGCGTTGCGGCATTGCTGGCGGGCATGGGCGCGAACTGGTCGGCGCCGCCGTCAGACTGGACCGGCGCGGTCACAAGGAAGCGCGAAGAGAACGTCGCCAAGATGGCGCCGCGGCTGATGAACAACAACTCGCCGATGGACTATCACGGCGCGCTCGGCGTGCTGCGCACCATCATCAAGGAACGGCCCGACGCCATCCTGGTCAACGAAGGCGCCAACACGCTCGATCTCGCGCGCGGCGTCATCGACATGCACCAGCCGCGCAAGCGCCTCGACGTCGGCACCTGGGGCGTGATGGGCATCGGCATGGGCTATGCCATTGCGGCCGCCATCGAGACCGGCAAGCCGGTGCTCGCGGTGGAAGGCGATTCGGCGTTCGGCTTCTCCGGCATGGAGGTGGAGACGATCTGCCGCTACAAGCTGCCGGTCTGCATCGTGATCTTCAACAATGACGGCATCTATCGCGGCACCGACGTCAATTCCGCCGGCACCGATCCCGCGCCCACCGTGTTCGTCAAGGGCTCGCGCTACGACAGGATGATGGAAGCCTTCGGCGGCGTCGGCGTCCACGCAACGACGCCGGACGAGCTGAAGCGCGCCGTGAACGAGGCGATGGATTCCGGCAAGCCGACCCTGATCAACGCCGCGATCGATCCGACGGCAGGCTCGGAGAGCGGCCGCATCGGCAACCTCAATCCGCAGAGCGTCCTGAAAAAGAAGTGAGCAGATCAACCCATCCGCGTCATTCCCCGCACAGGCGGGGAAGCCGGTAACCGCCGAACGCATGACGAAGGGCTGGGCCCGACTGAACCGACGGTGACTACTGGATGCCCACCTTCGCGGGCATGACGGCAACTGATAGCAAGAGGAGAAAAGATATGTCTAAGGCGCTCAAGGGCGTTCGTATTCTCGATTTCACCCACGTCCAGTCGGGTCCGACCTGCACGCAGTTGCTGGCCTGGTTCGGCGCCGACGTGATCAAGGTCGAGCGCCCGGGCGTCGGCGACATCACCCGCGGCCAGTTGCAGGACATCCCGAACGTCGACAGCCTGTATTTCACCATGCTCAACCACAACAAGCGTTCGATCACGCTCGACACCAAGAACCCGAAGGGCAAGGAAGTCCTCACCGCGCTGATTAAGAGCTGCGACGTGCTGGTGGAAAATTTCGGCCCCGGCGTGCTCGACCGCATGGGCTTCCCCTGGGAGAAGATCCAGGCCATCAACCCGAAGATGATCGTGGCCTCGATCAAGGGCTTTGGCCCCGGGCCTTACGAAGACTGCAAGGTGTATGAGAACGTCGCCCAGTGCACCGGTGGTGCCGCTTCGACCACCGGCTTCCGCGACGGCCTGCCGCTCGTTACCGGCGCGCAGATCGGCGACAGCGGCACCGGGCTGCATCTGGCGCTCGGCATCGTCACCGCACTCTACCACCGCACGCACTCGGGCAAGGGCCAGAAGGTCACCGCCGCGATGCAGGACGGCGTGTTGAACCTGGCGCGCGTAAAGCTGCGCGACCAGCAGCGCCTCGCCCATGGCCCGCTGAAGGAATACAGCCAGTTCGGCGAAGGCATTCCGTTCGGCGACGCGGTGCCGCGCGCCGGCAACGATTCCGGCGGCGGCCAGCCCGGCCGCATCCTCAAGTGCAAGGGCTGGGAGACCGATCCCAACGCCTACATCTACTTCATCACCCAGGCCCCGGTGTGGGAGAAGATCTGCGACGTGATCGGCGAGCCCGGTTGGAAGACCGATCCGAACTACGCCAAGCCGCCTGCCCGGCTGCCGCGGCTGAACGAGATCTTCGCCCGCATCGAACAGTGGACCATGACCAAGACCAAGTTCGAGGCGATGGAAATCCTCAACAAGGACGACATCCCCTGCGGTCCGATCCTGTCGATGAAGGAACTGGCGGAAGACCAGTCGTTGCGCGCGACCGGCACCGTGGTCGAAGTCGATCACCCGACCCGCGGCAAGTACCTGTCGGTCGGCAACCCGATCAAGCTGTCGGACTCACCGAGCGAAGTGGGCCGCTCGCCGCTGCTCGGCGAGCACACCGACGAGATCCTGCGCCAGGTGCTCGGCTTCACCGACCATCAGGTCGCCGAGATCCACGATTCGGGCGCACTCGATCCGCCGCGGAAGCAGGCGGCCGAGTAAACCCGGCCCTGATAATCTGGAATACAGAGGTCGCCGGTTTCCGGCGGCCTTTTTTCATGTGGAATGCCAATGACCTGATTTTTATTGCGCTGCACCCGATCGGCTGCTGCCTTACAAACAAGTTCATTGTTTTTGGTATCTGGTATACAAAACTTGTCCCCTATCGCGGAGCGAAGCTCCGTACCAATACTGCAGGAGCGAAAGTCAACCGAACTCATCTCAAGTCCATGGCCCGTTTACGGGGCCATGTTCGTTTGCACCCGCTGATTGCTCAGGATTCGCGGGGGCCTGCGACAAATTGGCCCGCTCGGGCAAACGACGAAAAAAAACCGTTTGCATGCTGGCATATCATATACAAGAATGCGCGAAACGCTCAGTCTACAGAAAAGCAAGAGAGCGCCGGGAGGGGATGGGTACGTGCAGTCCGCAATGGACAGCGATCGTGATCTGGGGATGAGGCAGCACGTGCATGCCTTCGCGCCTTCGTGCGCTTTTCAACCGACATTTGGCCGAAAGCAGCGGATGCCATGCCGCCTGCTCTCTCGTACAATTCCAGCCTGCAGTGGATGCCATGAAGCAATCATTGCGGGGTGACGATCAGGGGTGCAAGAAGACCGAAACGTTCGACCGGGAATAAACTTACAAGCCGGCAAAGACCGGCAAAACCAGGTTTCGACGGGAGTGAAACACATGAAGCGTTCTGCACAATTTGCGTTGGGTGCGATTGCGGCGCTGTGCGCAAGCGGGATCGCGGTTCCGGCAACGGCGGCATGGGAGCCGGTGCGACCGGTCGAGTTCATCGTTCCCGCCGGCACCGGCGGCGGCGCCGATCAGATGGCCCGCACCATCCAGGGCATCGTCACCAAGCACAACCTGATGAAGCAGCCGCTGGTCGTCATCAACAAGTCGGGCGGCGCGGGCGGCGAAGGCTTCCTCGACCTCAAGGCTTCGAGCAACAATCCGCACAAGATCATCATCACGCTCTCCAATCTCTTCACCACCCCGCTGGCGACGGGCATACCGTTCAACTGGAAGGATCTGACGCCGGTCGCGATGCTGGCGCTCGACGAATTCGTGCTCTGGGTGAACGCGGAGAAGCCCTACAAGACCGCGAAGGAATACATCGAAGCCGTGAAGGCCGCGCCGCAAGGCTCGATCAAGATGGGCGGCACCGGATCGAAACAGGAAGACCAGATCATCACGGTCGCGGTCGAAAAGGCCACCGGCAGCAAATTCACTTACATTCCCTACAAGGGCGGCGGCGAAGTCGCGGTTCAGCTGGTCGGCAATCACATCGATTCGACCGTCAACAATCCGATCGAGGCGGTGGCACAATGGCGCGGCGGCAAGCTACGTCCGCTCTGCGTGTTCGACGCGCAGCCGATGGCCTATGACGAGCAGGTCGCCGACGGCAAGAGCTGGAAGGACATCCCGACCTGCAAGTCGCAGGGCCTCGACATGGAATACCTGATGCTGCGCGGCATCTTCATGTCGCCCAAGGTCACCAAGGACCAGGTCGAATACTACATCGATCTCTTCAAGAAGGTCCGCGCCACGCCCGAATGGCAGGAATTCATGAAGAGCGGCGCGTTCAACACGACCTTCATGACCGGCGCCGATTACGCCAAGTGGGTCGAAGGCGAGGAAAAGCGTCATCAGGCGCTGATGAAGGATGCGGGTTTCCTCGCGCCGAGCAACTGACCGAGACGCACTGATCGACCGTAGCAGCAACGCAGACGGCGGGCTCTGGAACCGCAGGCTCGATTTCGCATGGAGTTTTGATGACAACAGGCAGTTCGAGCAATGCCGGCCCGTCCCACAGGCTGGTGGAAGCAGGTGTCACGCTATTGATCGCCCTGTTCGGAGTGATCGTGATCATCGGCAGCGTCAAGGCGGGGATCAACTGGGGCGCCGAGGGCCCGCGCGCCGGTTTCTTTCCGTTCTACATCGGAATCTTCATCGTTGCCTCCAGCGCAATCAACCTGTGGAACGGACTGCGCGAACACGATGACGGACTGTTCGCCGAGTGGGGACAGCTTCGTCAGGTCATGAGCGTCGTCGTTCCGACCGCCCTCTATGTCGGCGCCATGCCGTTCACCGGGCTGTATGTCGCTTCGATCGTCTTCATCGCATGGTTCATGCGATGGCTGGGCAAGTACCGGTGGATCACCGTGCTCGCGGTGGCGTTCGGGATGCCCATCGTCACCTATTTCATTTTCGAGCGCTGGTTTCTGGTCCCGCTTCCCAAGGGGCCGATCGAAGAGTGGCTCGGCCTGTAATATCGACGCACAGTCAGGACTGGATTATCGGGATGGAAGAACTCGTCAATCTCTTTCACGGCTTTGCGGTCGCGCTGCAGCCATTCAACATCATGGTGATGGTGCTCGGCATCGTGCTCGGCGTCATCATCGGCGTGCTTCCGGGGCTGGGCGGCGCCAACGGCGTTGCGATCCTGCTGCCGCTGACATTCTCGATGCCGCCGACGTCGGCCATCATCATGCTGTCGTGCATTTACTGGGGCGCGCTGTTCGGCGGAGCCATCACCTCGATTCTGTTCAACATACCGGGCGAACCATGGTCGGTGGCCACGACGTTCGACGGCTATCCGATGGCGCAGCAGGGCAAGGCCGGCGAGGCGCTGACGGCCGCCTTCACCTCCTCCTTTGTCGGCGCGCTGTTCGCCGTCATCATGATCACGCTGGTCGCTCCCCTGGTCGCGAGCTTTGCGCTGCAATTCGGGCCCGCGGAGAAATTCGCGGTTTACTTCCTGGCGTTCTGCAGTTTCGTCGGCCTCAGCAAGGAACCGCCGTTCAAGACCATCGCGGCCATGATGATCGGCTTTGCACTTGCGGCCGTTGGACTGGACTCCATCACCGGACAGTTGCGGCTGACGTTCGGCTTCACTGAACTGCTGAACGGGTTCGACTTCCTGATCGCCGTGATCGGGCTGTTCGGCATTGGCGAAATCCTGCTGACGATGGAAGAAGGGCTGGCATTCCGCGGCGGCAAGGCCAAGATCAATCTGCGGGTCGTGCTGCAGACCTGGAAGGAATTGCCCGCCTACTGGATGACTTCGCTGCGCTCCTGCTTCATCGGCTGCTGGATGGGCGTTACACCGGCTGGCGCCACGCCTGCTTCCTTCATGAGTTATGGTATCGCCAAGCGGGTGGCGAAGAACGGCAAGAACTTCGGCAAGGGGGAAATCGAAGGCGTGGTTGCGCCGGAAACCGCGGCGCACGCGGCGGGCACCGCCGCCTTGCTGCCGATGCTTTCCCTCGGCGTGCCCGGTTCGCCGACGGCCGCGGTTCTGCTGGGCGGCCTCCTGATCTGGGGCTTGCAGCCCGGACCGATGCTGTTCGTGGAACAGAAGGAATTCGTCTGGGGCCTGATCGCCTCGATGTATCTCGGAAATATCGTCGGCCTGCTCGTCGTGCTGACCTGCGTGCCGATCTTCGCCGCGATCCTGCGCGTGCCGTTCAGCATCATCGCGCCGCTGATCCTGGTGCTCTGCGCCATCGGCGCCTACTCGGTGCACAGTTCGACGTTCGACGTCATGCTGATGCTGGTGTTCGGCGTGATCGGCTACCTGCTCAAGAAGTGCAACTATCCCCTCGCCCCGCTGGTGCTGGCCATCGTGCTCGGCGACAAGGCGGAGGAGGCTTTCCGGCAATCGCTTCTGGGATCCCAGGGATCGCTTGGCGTATTCCTCTCCAACCCGCTGGTCTCCACGATCATGATTCTCGGCCTGATCGCGCTGTTCTGGTCGGTGATCCAGCAGGGATATACGAGGCTGCGGAGTGCGGTCGCCTGAGCGACCGTCGCGCCGAAAGACACCCGGGACATCGTGTTCATCGTCGCTGCCGGATCGGCAGTTCGAACCAGGCGCGCTCATCTCCGGGTAAAGCGCCTCCTTTTCGAATGCCCTTGGTATACCTGAGCGCATTTCTGGTCGTTCCAGAGTTACCCGCCCCTCCTTCGGCTGGCATGCCGATGTTCAAGAACGTCAGTAACGCTGCCGATTTATCTTCCTGCGGACAGAAGGTTTCCTGCACAAATCGCGTTGACAATTGGCATTATGTATACCAGATTTGAGGCAACAATTCACCCCAAGGAGGTTGCCATGCAAGTCGGAGATATCCTGCGCAAGAAAGCCGCCCGCGTCGCAACGGTTCGCATGAACGAGACTGTGGGCATTGCAGCCCAGCTGATGCGCTCCAGCAATATCAGCGCGCTTGTGGTGAAGGATGTGGTTCGCACCGAAGGCAACACGGCGGCCGGCATGTTCACCGAACGCGACGTGGTGCGCGCGATTGCCGAACACGGCGCAGCCGGCGTCAACATGCGCGTTTCGCAATTCATTTCAGTGCAGCAGCTCGTCTCCTGCACATCGACGGATACGCTCGAGCATGTCCGCCACCTCATGAGCAAGCATCACATCCGCCATCTGCCTGTCATCGACAATTACAGCCTGATCGGCGTCGTCAGCATTCGCGACATCACGACCGCCTTCGACGACGAAGCAACGCCCCTGAAGCTGGCCGCGTCGGCCTGAACTCAAAGTCGCTGCGCCGGCCTGAACTCAGCCGGCGCGAACATCCGGTCACCCCGCCACGAAACGCATGCACGGGAATTCCGGCCATCGGCTGCGCCGCAAGGTCCGTCGCCATGACGGCGGCGGCACCGCGCAGAAATGCGAACGGGTTGAGCGACATGCGTGCGTAGCGTTCCGGGACGAGTTCGGGGACCCGGTCCCGGTCGCTCTCGGCGAGGATCGCAACGGAACTGCGCGACAGTGTTCCCTTCAGCTCCGCATGCGCCGCGCGTGGCGCCTGGCGGCGGAGTGCCTTGCCCTGCTTGAACCGTTCGTTGCGCGAAAGCGTGGCCGGCGCCATGGGCGGGTCCTTCGGCGAAAGCAGCGGGTTATAGGGCCCCGCCCGACTGCAACAAGACAACAGTCCGGCATGATGCGGACACGCCGGGACCGAGGCAGTGAACCATCCCGAATAGTTGACTCGACCGTAGCCCCCGCCCCTGAAAATATGCCCGCCTTGGGGATCGCGGAACCAGCAGTGGTTGACGGCCATAACTGGAGCTACGGCCATGCCCCAATTCGATCCCGAGCTCATTGCGGTCATGAAGAAGGTCCTCGAGGACACCATGACCAGGGTGCCCGTGGAGTGTTCGACCCCGGCCGCCAAGGCGTATTTTGCCGAATACATTTTGAAGGCGGCGGCTCAAGGAAAAACCAGTTACGACGCGCTGATGGTTGCGGCGGCCGATCACATGAAGGTGTTCGTTTCTTTATTCAGCTAGAGCATTTTCCAGCGAAGTGGAAACCGGTTCACGTCAAAAAAACGCGTCAAAACAAATCCAGAGCTCCGTTCCGATTCAATCGGAACGAGGCTCTGGACCGCTTCAAACGACCACCCATCAGCCGCAATTCCAGATCGGACCGACCGGCGTCCGCGTCCAGCAGGGGCCGAAGCTGCCGCCATTGTAGCGGCCGCCGTAGAAGCCTGGCCGGCCGAAATAGTGCCAGGCGCCGTCCCAGCCGTAATATCTCGGGACCGGATCAATATACCAAGGGCGCCGGTTCTTGCGCGCCATGCGCAAAGCCGGATCCTTGTAGGCCGGAAGGGTGTTGTTCGGCGGCTGCTGATAGCCCGGCAGGAAGCCGTAACCCTGCCAGCGTGGCGGGTGACGTTTCTTGGCCGAAGCAGCCGGCGCTACGGCCGGAAGCAGCAACAGGACGATAGCAATCGAAAGAACCACGAGTCGCGACATCGCCGAACCTTATAGCGTTTTCGAGCGAAGTGGGAACCGGTTCGCGTAGCAATCAAGCTTGCGCAGATTGCGTAAACTTATCTGCGGTAGAAAACGCGTCAGACAAGAACCCAGAGCTTCGGTTCTGATTCAATCAGAACCGATATGCTCTGGCGGGTCGGATGTCGGAAGACGATGCAATTCTGCGCGCGCAGCCGCGCCGCGTCCGCACTGGTCAGCTTGTCTCCAAATGCGCGATGGTTCCGCAAACGACTACTGGTCGTCGTCGGGCTGCAACTGCATCGGGGCTTGCGGCCGCGCGCGAGCCTGTGGCGATTGACGCACCGGTACGGGCCTTGGCGCGGCAGCCGGCCGCGCTGGAAGCGCCGATGTCGCCGGAGATGTCGCCGATGGCCTGAGCCGCAGGTTCGGCTCGGCAGGCTTGCTCTGCTCGGAAAGCCTCGCGATCAGGCGCGTCATCTGCTCCTGGCTCGCCTTGAGTTCCTCGGTGGCCCTGGCGTTGTCGCGGGCGATTTGTTCCTGGTTTGCCTTGAGCTGGCCGATCCCCTGCTCGAGGTTGGCGAGATCCCGCGCCATCGTCTGCAGCATCTGCGCCAGTTCGGCCGTAGTCGGAGCGGCTGGCGCGGCGTCCTGCTCGGCCGTCTGGACCGATTGCGGGAGCGTGGGGGTCGCGGCCGCCAGTTGAACGACCGATTGGTCCGGCTGCGCGGCCTCCTCCGATTTCTCCGTCCAGGACGGCAAGGCCATGAACTGCGGTGCCCACCGGGCGACGGTGGATTTGGCAGCCTCGCCGTAGGACGACTGCGAGACGAAAGCGAGGCCAAAGACGGATGCGGCCAACAGCAATCCGACGATACCGCGCAGCACACGCCCGCCACGCGACGGCCGGCGATCCACCGCAGCCGCCGAAGGATGGTGCTTTGGTTCCTGCTCCAGCCTGGCCAGCTGTTCATTCAGGCGCGCCAGCTGTTCATCGGCGCGCGCGATCTGGTCGTAGGCGTGCACGAGCCGTTCATCCGCACGCGCGACCACGACATCGTCGGGTTCGATTGCCTTCGGGGCTATTGTGGAATTCATGGGAACTCCTTTCTCTCAGCAAGCTTGACCGGACGCCGTCGTCCGACCGTCACGGTCATGTCGGTCGTGCCGGCTATTCGACGACGTCAAGTTTGACCTTTGCGATACCGTCTCCAACCATTCCCAGCGTTTCGGCCGCGGCATAGGAAACGTCGACGACCCGTCCGCGGACGAACGGACCGCGGTCGTTGACGCGCACCATCACCGATTGCCCGCTGCTGACATTCGTGACGCGCAGCTTGGTGCCGAATGGCAACGTCGGATGGGCGGCGGTCAAGTCGTTCGTATTGAACTTCTCGCCAGATGCGGTCTTGGTTCCCTGCCAGTAGTAGCTGGCAATCCCGTGCGACGGCACTTCCGTCGCGGCCGGCTTCTTCTTCGATGCGAACGGCGTATGCTTTCTGGCAACCGCTACGCGCCTTGCCGGCGCGGTCGATGCGGTTCGATCGTATTGCCGATGTGTGTGCGCCGGAGAAGCCTGGCGCGCTGGCGAAACCAGCTCGGATTTATTGGCGGCCATCTGGGTTTGCACGCAGCCCGCTAGCGTTGCCGCAGCGAGGATGACGGCAAGCCGTTGCGCGACGCGCCGGGGACTGGAGCCCGAACTACCGAAGCCCGGACCAAAGGCCGCGCGAAAGCCGACGAGACCAGCCTTGATATCGCGTTGCGAACTTCTGGCAGAGCTGCTGGAAAACATTTCGTCCCCCGCTTACCGAATCCGACACGCAAGGGTCGCGATCCAATCGGGGCGGAACGAAGTCAAGTGAGAACCATTGCGGCTTTATTCACGCGATTTCATGTCAGTGTTGTCATTGAGCCACAGCCGGCAGTTGAAGACCTACCTGGTTCCACACGTTGGCAGACATTGTCGACCGGAATTCGCCGCGGAACCGTAGCTGCGCGAACGATTCCTGCCGTTTCAGGAGAACATCAACACCGATCGTCAGCTCGCTCTACTGGCGAAACTTTTTCGGCTTTGGCGATGCCGCCTGCGCGCGTGCGTTGGCATCGAGCGTTGTCGACGCCACCGGCGTCCCACCCTTGACGGCCTCGTGTACGATTTCGCGTCGCGGCCAGGCGAAATCGTCGGCGCGACCGGCGGGTGCAGGCAGAGCCTCACCCTTGATCAGCAGCCGCGCGGCTTGCGCATCGATCGTCACCGTCCGCGCGCCGGGAGCGCCGAGCAACTTATCCGTGCCGACGGTAGCGCCCACCAGCGGAACGATCGGCCCGGCCAGCGGCCGCGGCGCCGGCTGATCCGGTTGCACACTGGCGTCGGGGATCGCCGGCTCGGTAGGCAGCACAATCGGCCCGGAACGCGCGGCCAGCAGCCGGTTGATTTCCCGCTCGGCATAATGTGCGAGTTTGAGTGCGCCGGCCCTGGTGAAGTACACACCGTCGGAGGAACGCAATTTTCGGATCTGTCCTTCGAAATCGGGGCCCTGCTGCATGAAGCGCCCGCCTTCATCGACGAATCCATCCCAGACATCGACATAGGTGATGCCGGCCCTGCCGGCGGCTTCGCGATAGAGTCCATTCAGAAACGCCGTATCCGAGGTCGCCTTGGCGCCGCGTACCGCCGGCAACCCCACCCACAGCAACGGCACGCCCCTGGACTTGAGCACGCCGATCATCTCGTCGATCTTTTCCCGGTAAAGGTCGCCCCAGCGTTTCTCTCGGAACTCGCGGAGGCCACTCGGCGAGCCTTCGCTCTTCTCCTGACCTGCACCCGGCCGGTCGGCGGCATCCTCTGGCGCCAGTTCGGAATCCACCTGCCTGGCTGCGCCATCCGGCTTCGCCGCGGTCTTTTCGTCCGAAGCCTTGCCATCGGGTGAAGCCTTGCCATCGGGTTTCGCCTTGGCGTCCTTCTTCTCCGCCGGGTTGTCCGTTTTTTCGGATGCGGGCTCGCGAATCGCGACGCGGTCGTCGAGTCCCAGCATGACGACAATGGCGTCCGCTTTTTCGCCCGCGAGGATGCCCTTGGCGGCGGCGGCCCAATCGGCCGGACTGCCCTTCGGCTGATATCTGATCAGGCCGGAGCCTGTCTTGTGTTTGCGGATCACGCCCATCTCGGGCTGATCGGCATAAACGCCCTCGAGCCCGTAGGCGAGCCAGTCCGCCATGGAGTCACCGAGCACGAGGATGTGCCGCTCGGGTACGGTGTTGCGCTTCTCGGCCGGCGGCGCCCTTGAATAATCCTCGCGCACTGGCGCTGCTTGCCGGCTATGCCGGGGTGGCGGCGCATATGGCTGCTGGTAAAACGGATCGCCGCCAAACCAGCCACCACCGCGCTGCTCGTTACCGAACCAGCCGCCACCACGTCGTTCGTTGCCAAACCAGCCGCCGCCGCGCTGCGGCTGTGGCCGCTGCTGCTGATATCCGCCGAAATTGAAAAACTGCGCGGAAGTCGGTCCCGCCATGCCCAGCATCAATCCTACCGCGACGGCCAGTGCAATCAGCCGACCACGCCCGGCGAGGGGGAACTTCCTGTCTGGATCCTCGGGCATTCGCCTGGACCGCACATACGCAGAACTTGTTTTTATAAATTAGCACAACCACGTTCGCGGCGCGTCTCAGTTTACCGTGAAGTGCGACAGCGTCAGTGCGCGCATGTGTGCTTCGGAATCGAAAGCGTCATCGTGCCCTGCGCGCTGCACCCGTCGCGGAATTATCCGCCTCGCGGAAACAACGCCCTGCTTTTGCATGATGGCGTTGCCCTAATCCCTACCCTGCCCGGTAGACTTTTGCAGGGGGTGACGGCATCCTGCCGCTCGAAATCTCACAAAAGACGTGGCGGACGTTCCCCGCCGAGGAAACAGAGGGCAGACATGAAGACGCGATTCACCGAACTCGTTGGCGTTGAGCACCCGATCGTCCAGGGTGGGATGCAATGGGTCGGACGCGCCGAACTCGTCGCGGCCGTCGCCAATGCCGGCGCGCTCGGCCTGATCACCGCGCTGACGCAGCCGACGCCGGAGGACCTTACCAGGGAAATCGCGCGCTGCCGCGACATGACCGACAAGCCGTTCGGCGTCAACCTGACCATTCTCCCCGCAATCAAGCCGCCGCCTTACGCGGAATACCGCCAGGCCATCATCGAGGCCGGCATCAAGATCGTGGAAACCGCGGGGAACAAGCCGCAGGAACACGTCACCGAATTCAAGAAGCACGGCATCAAGATCATCCACAAATGCACCAGCGTCCGTCACGCGCTGTCGGCGGAGCGGATGGGGGTCGATGCGATCTCGATCGACGGCTTCGAATGCGCCGGCCATCCCGGCGAGGACGACACGCCCGGCCTGATCCTGATCCCGGCCGCCGCCGACAAGGTCAAGATCCCCATGATCGCCTCGGGCGGCTTCGGCGACGGTCGCGGCCTCGTTGCCGCGCTCGCGCTCGGCGCCGAGGGCATCAACATGGGCACGCGCTTCATGTGCACCAAAGAGAGCCCGATCCATCAGCTCGTCAAGGAACGCATCGTCGCCAATGACGAGCGCGAAACCGAACTGATCTTCCGCACCATGCGCAACACCTCGCGCGTCGCGAAGAACGCGATCTCGACCAAGGTCGTGCAGATGGAGAAGGAAGGCGCGAAGTTCGAGGACGTGCGCGAACTCGTTGCCGGCGCGCGCGGCAAGATGGTCTACGCCACCGGCGATGCCGACGAGGGCATCTGGTCGGCCGGCCAGGTCCAGGGCCTCATCAACGACATCCCGACCTGCGCCGAACTGGTGTCGCGGATCATGCGCGAGGCGGAAGCCATCATCCAGAGCCGGCTCGAAGCCATGATGTCGGGCGCGCAACGCCAGGCCGCTGAATAGACGGGGCGAGATGCCCGCGAACGGACAGGCCGCCGAACGGGACGGCCTGCGCCACAAGATAAAGAGAACAGCCCATGAAAGCCTATGTCTACGGCGCCAACGGCGCTGAAATCACCGACGTCGCAAAGCCCTCGCCAAAAGGCACGCAGGTGCTGGTCAAGGTCCATGCCTGCGGCCTCAACCGGGCCGACCTCGGCATGACCAAGGGCCATGTACATGGCAGCGCGGGGGGCGTCGGCACCGTGCTCGGCATGGAATGGGCGGGTGAAGTCGCCGAGCTTGGTCCCGACGCCAAAGGCGTCAAGGTCGGCGACAAGATCATGGGCTCCGGTGGTTCCGCGTTCGCCGAGTACACGCTCGCCGACCACGGCCGGCTGTTCCGTGCGCCCTCGAACATGAATTTCGAGGAGGCCGCTACCCTCCCCGTCGCACTCGCCACCATGCACAACGCCGTCGTGACCAACGGCGCGCTGCAGGCCGGCCAGACCGTGCTGATCCAGGGCGCGAGTTCCGGCGTCGGCCTGATGGCGATGCAGATCGCCAAATTCAAGGGCGCCAAGCTCGTGATCGGCTCGTCGACGGACGCGATGCGCCGCGGCCGCCTCAAGGAATTCGGCGCCGACCTCGCGGTGGATTCCAGGGATCCCGGCTGGGTCGATCAGGTGCTGCAGGCCACCGGCGGCGAAGGCGTCGACCTGATCGTCGACCAGATCTCGGGCCCGGTTGCGAACCAGAACCTGAAGGCCACCAGGGTCAAGGGCCGCATCGTCAATGTCGGCCGGCTTGGCGGCACCCACGCCGATTTCAATTTCGACCTGCACGCCGCGCGCCGCATCAACTATATCGGCGTCACCTTCCGTACCCGCACCATCGAGGAAGTCCGCGAGATATTCGACGAAGTCCGCAAGGACATCTGGAGCGCCGTGGAATCGCGAAAGCTGCAATTGCCGATCGACAAGGTCTATCCGTTCGCCGAAATCGGAAAGGCGTTCGAGCACATGGAGGCCAACAAGCACCTCGGCAAGATCGTGGTGGCGCTGTAGCCACGCGCGTCCCGGACGCGGTGCCGCGCCCAAGCGCGGCTCCGCAGCCCTCCCCTCAGAAGTTGAACGTCGTCGACAGCAGATAGGTGCGCGGCGCTGCGAGCGTAATGACGCCGCTGTAAGCCGATGCCCAGTACGCCTCGTTGAAGACATTCTCGACGCTCGCGCGAATCACGATCGGCTTGCCGTTCCAGGGCGACTTGAGCGTATACCGAGCTCCCAGGTCGAACCGCGTCCATGCCGGCAGCGAGAGCGTATTGGTGATGTTGACATACTGCGAGCCGGTATGAATCACCCTGCCCCAGACCGTCATGTCAGGCACGAACGGCGTATCCCACTCCGCTCCGATGCTGGCAGTGATTGCGGGAACGCCTACCGCCGTCCTGCCGTCGGTAGCACCGTTGTTGGCCGTCATGACCTGCTTGCCGTCGATTAACGCCACACCGCCGAGCAACCGGATTGCTGGCGTGATCTCGCCGAATACGTTGATTTCCGCACCGCGGTTGCGCTGCTTGCCGTTGAGTTGTTGGGAAGGCTGGGGAAATCCCGGCACCGTGATGACGCTTTGCTGCTCAATCTCGAACAGGCTCAGCGTCGTGGTGAAACGTCCCGTATCGATCTTCACGCCGGTCTCTGCCTGAGTGGTCTTGCTGGGCGGGAATACCGTTCCCACGTTGGAGAAATTACCGGAGACGACGACAGGCGTCTGGAGTCCTTCGATATAGTTTGCGTAGAGCGAGATGTTCTCGACCGGTTTGACGACAAGGGCGTAGGCCGGGGTCCAGATGGATGTATCCTTGAACGGCCTGCTCGAGGCCGGCGTCAGCAGATTTTCGACCTCGCTTCCTGCCGTTTGATTGCGGACGCCAACCGTGAATTGAATGCGCTTGTTCAGCACGGACATGGTGTCGGCCACGCCGACGCTCGACAGATTTACATGGGAAATCTGGCTGGCAGACAATGTTGTGAAACTGGGCTTCGGGATATTGGTGGGCTCGCTGTAGAGGTTCCAGAAAATAATGTCGGAGACTGCATTACTCGATCGTGTCCGGACCGTCTGATTGTAGGTTCGGTCGTTGATCGAGTAGTTGACGCTCAACGCATGATTGACAGGGCCTGTGTCCACGTTGGCACGGATACCAACCTCGCCCGCGAGCGTCTCGAACGTCTCCTTGCCGGTAAACGGCCGTGACCAGAGTCCGCCCAACTGGAACGCTCCGGGTGGAGACGTCAAGGCGCCGGGCGCCGTATTGGAGATGTTCGGCGAGGGATAGGCATAGTTGATGTTGCTGTCGTGGTAACCAAACGCCGCATATGCGGTCACCCAGTCGTTGACGTCGACCTCGCCTCTAACGGTCGAGAAGAAGTCGGTCGGCGCATAGTAGGCCCACGGAACCTGGAAGTTGAATCCGGCTTTCGGCGGCGCGGGGATGAACGTTGTCGTCGCGGGAATGTTGAAGAAGCGCATGGGCGGATTCAGATTATCTGCCTGGTAGCCGACATCGACTTCCATCCGCGCGTTCTCGCCGCGATAATCGAGGCCGAGATGAACGTTGCCGAACTCGTCGGTCTGACGATTCCACGGAGTATTGCCGTTCGAATAGGTGCTGTTCAGCCGAACGCCCCACTCCTTGTGCTCGCCATAGCGTCTGCTGACGTCCATTTGCCCGCCGAACTGCGACTTTGAGACGTAGGTCGAAGTGAACTGCGTAATGTCGACGTCAGGGGCATGCTTGGTAATGAGATTGATGCTGCCGCCGACGGCGCCGCCGCTCGAAACACCGGTACCGCCCGTCGTCATGCCATTGAGCACCGCGCTGGGGCCTTTGAGAACCTCGACCCGCTCGATGAAATTGGCGCCAATGGAATAGTACGGCGCTATCCCGTAGAGACCATTCAGCCCGAAATCACCGCTGTCGTAATAAAAACCGCGAATGAACAAAGTATCGGCGCCGCCGCCCGCCGCCTGCACCACCCTGACGGACGGGTCATTCGCTAGGACATCGCGAATGGTGCGCGCCTGCTGGTTCGCGATCAGTTGCGCCGTGTAATTGGTCTGGTTGAACGGCGTATCCATCACGCTGCGATTGCCCAGAAGTCCCAGGCTTCCGCCCGTTGCAACCTGTCCGCCGGCATACGGAGCCGGAGGCGCACCGAGCGTGCCGGTGGACGGCGTCACATACGGAACCGGCTCCACGCGGCGAGGCGCCGGCGCAGCGGCACGTCGCTGTGTGCGTGATGAGGAGGTTTGCGATCTCTGCGGCGCCGGGCGTGCACGTTGCTGGCTTGGCGCGTCCACAGTGACGGGCGGCAGATTCGACTGCGCGAATGCCCTCTCACCGCTCGCAAGGCCCAAAGACAAAGCAAGATAGCTCACCGCGCTCAACGAAACAGCGCGCACAACATTCACAGTCCCAGAAATCATACTTCCACCTCAACCCCCACGAAGTCGTTCTAACTTCCGAGATGGAATGGGCGAGTAGAAGTCATCTAAGCGGATGGTGCATGCGCGCGAAGGATTGCATCTGTGACAACTGCGCAACGATACGTCGATTGAGCAGCGACACTCATCGATCTTCAAATTCCAAATCTCAAATTATTCTAATTCTAAAGCGGCATGGTGATTATTTGACGCAGTGACTTCAGTTTTTCATTGCGGGCAACCTGGAAACGATTCAAAAATGCTCGGCGCGATTGTCTCAACCTAAGGTTTCTGATCAAGCTGCTTTACATGATGAGAGCAAAGAACACTGCCGTCACGTCCGGCACCCATCTGCCGGACAGGATCATTCAGCTGGTGACGAATGCGCCATACGCGTCGTTCGTCGTCCGGCGCGCTTCCGATCGCATCCTGTTTCTCCCCGAGATCGTCTCGCTGCACACGAGGCGCGAGCTTTCGGAGATAGCCGGGCTCGGCCGGACTTCGATCGCAAGGATACAGGCCTGGCTGGCGCAGCATGGACGAAGGCTGCGAAGGCCGGGCGAAAGCATCGACACCGTCATCTGCCATTTTGGCATTCGGCCAAGGAACTTCCACCGGCGTGGACCGCCGAACGCATCGGCGGCTACTTCGCAATCCGATCCAGGCTGCGCGAAGCTCCAGGGGCGTCGGACCGCAATGTCATCGCGCCTCGCCGGCGAACGCCTGCCTCAGCACCGACAGCCGGTCGAGCGCGGCCTGCGGTAGCGGACCTTTTTCCACGGCAGCGAGCGCGTCCTCGAATTGTTGCGGCGTCGCCATGCCGACCAGGATCGTGCCCATCGCCGGATGAGACAGCGCAAACCGCGTGGCAGCTTCGGTCAGGCTGGCGGCGAATCCTTCCTCGACCAGCGGCCGCAGACGACCCGCGCGTTCGATGTCGGCATCGTAGCTCATGGCCGAACCGATCGGCTCGGGCGGCGGACCGGCGATCGGGTGACGCTCGACCGAGCCCGACAGTGCGCCGCCGGCCAGCACGCGGATGCCGACCACGCCAACGCCGGCAGCCATGGTCGCATCGAACAATCGTCCGTAATCCTGCGCCGGGTAGTTTAGCGGCAACGCATCCGCGGCGGATGGATTGAGCATGTTGTAGACCACCTGGGCACTGTCGAATACGCGCGCATCGATCACCTGGTGCAATGCCGCCGTGTCGCCGACGGCCGTCATCCCGAGGAACCGAATCTTGCCCTGCTGGCGCAGGCGCTCGAACGCCGGCACCACCTCGTCGAGCACCTGCCTGGCACTGAGCGACGATCCGCCGCCGTTTTCGGTAACGGCATTGTGCAGATGAAGGATGTCGACCCGGTCGAGACGCAGTCGCGCCAGGCTTCCCTCCAGCGATAACCTTACAGCATCGTCGATGCGGCCGAACTCGCCTGGCGCCAGCCGTACCTTGGTGCCGACTGCGGCGTTGGCCGGCTTCAGCTTCTGCAGAACGCGGCCAAGGTTCTTTTCCGATTCGCCGTTGCCGTACAGAACCGCCGTGTCGAAGTAATTGACGCCGGCGGCGATCGCGCGTGCGATGGTGCGCTCCTGGTCGGCAGGGTCGCCGCGCACCATGAACCCACCCACTGCGCCGCAGCCAAAGCCGAGCGCCGATATCCGCATTCCCGAGCGCCCAAAGACCCGCAATTGCATCGGCATTTCCCCGGACCGGCGGAGATTATGCGACGCCGGACAGGCGTTACTCAAGCCCGTTCAATTGCTCGGGCTCGGAGAACTTGCACGCCTTGGAGGCGCGCCCCCTGTCCTCGGGATCAGGTGCTGGAACGTGAGTGGCCGGACTGGCTGCGCGCCTTGCGGAGGCCGTTGCGCCGATGAACGTACGCATAGGGTGCGCACAGCAGCATCTGGAAAAGCGCCCTGTTGGCCTGGTACCTGGCCGAGGCCCGGCGGCTTTCCGTGCCCTGCATGACGACCTGCCCTTCGGCCGTGCAGACGCTCCATCGCCACGCGCGGCCACGCTTTTCCACCAGGGCTTCGAAGACAGGCAATCGATGCGGCATTGCTATCCTTACAATCTGCTCGGTGGTAATATGTCTTCAGATGCCCCTGCAGGTTCAAGCATTTGAGCAAAATTTGCTTAAAACCGACGATGCCGGCATGCAGCCCGTTTCGCAAAGCGAAAACACAAATTGAACCTTAAAGTAATGAAATATAACTTGGCGCTACGTCGCCCGTGGAAGGCCGTTGCAATCCAGGTTTTACTGTTCAGGTCAATCCAACCGGAGCTTGAGACGAGAACTCGCTTCGGTTGGCAACAAGGCGCTGGTCAAAATCAATGTCGGTCCGATCCAATCACATCGCGCTCTTCATCGATGGCGCCAACCTGCACGCAACCGCGCGGACGCTCGGCTTCGACATCGACTACAAGCGCCTTCTTGCGGAATTTGAAGGCCACGGCACCTTGCTGCGCGCGTTCTACTACACCGCAGTCCCCGAGGATCAGGAGTATTCCTCGCTCCGTCCGCTGACCGACTGGCTGAGCTACAACGGCTACACCGTGGTCACCAAGCCGGTGAAGGAGTTCATTGACGCCGGCGGTCGCCGCAAGGTCAAGGGAAGCATGGATATCGAACTTGCGGTCGATGCCATGGAGCTTGCCGATCAAATCGACCAGATGTTTCTGTTCTCGGGTGACGGCTCCTTCCGCCCCCTGGTCGCGGCCGTGCAGCGCCGCGGCGTCCGCGTTACGGTGATTTCGACGATATCGACCCAGCCGCCGATGATCGCCGACGAATTGCGCCGTCAGGCGGATGTCTTCACGGACCTCATGGAGTTGCGATCGAGGCTTGCCCGGGAGCCTGCCGTGCGCCCGGATGGCCCGTCACTGGTTCGCCGGCGGCAATCGGATTGATGTTGCAGGCGGCCCGAGGCTGATCAAGGCTTTAGCCGAAAAAGCCCTTGGCGACGGCTCTTGCAAACACGGGCACCGATTCGACCAGCCGGCCGGCGAACAACGCCCGGTCCGCCAGCGAAAACACAATGCAAAATACCGATGCCGCGACGATTGCCTTCATTGGCCCAGTTTGGCAGCGATGACCTAATGATCGCTTAAGACATTCCGGCCGTGCTCCATTTTGGGAGAGCCGCCATGCTGCTTCCGCCGCGATGATTGGTTCACTCCCGGACACTTCGCCGGCGCGACAGTCAGGAGTTCCGATGCCAACGTACCGGCATCAGAAGCGCTCGGCCGCCGCCTTCGCCGCTACCGGAACATCAGCGACCAACTCGGCCGGAGTTCAGCCCCCGCGCCGGCCGCGGCGACCATCCGAAGAACTGTCCCGCGGCTCATGCGCCCTTTTCGCACTTCTTCATGAAGCTGGTTTTTGCTGCTCCCGAAAGCGGCTTGCCGTCGCTGCTCACTGCCTTGGTCGCGCAGGCGTCGGCCGTGCACTTCTTCATGAACGACGTCTTTGCCGCGCCGGCGAGCGGTTTGCCGTCCTTGCCGACAGCCTTGGTTTCGCAAGCGTCCTGCGCGAGTGCAGCACCACCGGCAAATGTCAGAACGAACGCAGCCAACATCAATTTCCTGAGCATGGGCTTTCCTCTCTTGCAGTACAGGGCACCGTTCGGCCCAGCCAAAGAATATCCGCCGCAGTACGGTTGGGGCCACACACAATTTAAGGCACGAGATAACTTCACCTGTTGCCAAATGTTCCCGGTTCGGCAAGGCCGGGGTGTGATCGAATCAAGCTTGCAACGGGTGTGCCGCGAGAGCCAGCGACGGTTCGCAAGCGGAAATCCTTGCCTGCCTTGCTCCGTGTCCGCTATCGCTGTGACGCCGAAAGCGAAAATCAACTCAGAACCGGGACTGCGCCGTGAACCCACATTTGGGCGAGCGGATGCGAGGAGAGAGAGGCCATGCGCCCCTACATCATCTGCCATATGAGCACGTCGATCGACGGCCGACTGCATCCGAGCCGCTTCACCTCGCCTGCAACGGGCATTTCCCGAGATGTCCTGCGCGGACATTATGAACGCGTTCATGATCAGTTCGGCGCCGATGGATGGATCGTCGGCCGCAAGACGATGAGCGAGATGGCGAAGGGAACGGAACGGACGCCTGGAGACGCGCGCGCGGTTGCGCGTGAAGCGCATGTTGCAGCGCGCAACGGACGCAAACTTGCGATCGGCATCGATCCATCGGGCCGCGTTCATTATGGCAAGGACAATGTCGGCGGCGACCAAGTGGTCGCCGTTCTGGGCGAGCAAGTGTCCGATGGGTACCTCGCGGAATTGAAAGAGGACGGCGTGTCTTATGTCTTCGCCGGCCCCAGGGGCGATGATCTGCCTCGCGCAATGGAAGAGATCGCCTCGCTGTTTGGTGTCAAGACGCTTCTTCTCGAAGGCGGCGGCAAGATCAACGGCGCCTTCTTCAAGCACAAATTGATCGATGAGTTCAGCACCTTGATCCATCCGGCAGTCGATGGCGTGGCCGGTGGTCAGAGCATCATGGATTATGACGGGCCCGGTGGAGACCGCCCCGGAGCCGGGCAGTCGCTGCGCCTGACACACTGCGAAACCCTCGAAGGCGGCATGGTGTGGTTACGGCACGCCGTGGAACGTGCGCCGGGCTGACGCGATTGGGGTTATAGCGAGACGGCCCCGCCAGGGAGAGCGCGCCATAAGCCGTAAAACCATCGCGCAGGGAATGCCGGAATGCCCCGACTGTACCTGTATGCTCGTGTGCGCTTCTTTTTGCGCACTATTGCACACGAGACCGCGGGTGCAGCAAGATGGAGCGCGGCGTACTACCCGCATTCGCGGGCATGACAATCCATTTTGTGGCGAGCGGATTGCTTCGTTCGCAACGATTCGTCGCCTTAACGACGGCTGCGCCGCATTTTAAGGTCAGAACAACTCGCAACAGACCTGCTCCTGCAAGTGAGTTGCGATTGCGCCTCCGCCACTCCGCTTTGATCTCGACCGACGCCCTGCTAAACCGCCGCTCATGACAAGCACCTCCGTCAAAACGAACGTCGCCGCAATCTCGATCTTCGCCAGCGCCAGCATGGCCGCGGCCAAGTTCGCGGTCGGCATCGCGATCGGCTCTCTCGCGCTGATCTCGGAGGCCCTGCACTCCTCGGTCGACGTGATCGCGACCATCATCACCTGGCTCGTGGTGCGGGTGTCCGATCAGCCCGCCGACGACGAACATCATTACGGCCACGGCAAGTTCGAGAGCCTGTCGGCGCTGTTCGTCATCGCCCTGCTCTACGTGCTGGCCGGCGGCATCCTGGTCGAATCATGGAGCCGCCTGCGCGAGGGCGCCCCGCCGCCGACGCTGTCAGCCATTGCCTTCGTGGTGCTGGCGATCGATATCGCGGTCAACTTCTGGCGCGCGCGGGCGCTGCATCGCACGGCGCGCGCCACGCAAAGCCAGGCGCTGGCGGCCGACGCGCTGCATTTCGCCTCCGACGTGCTCGGCTCGATCGCGGTCATCATCGGGCTGGTGCTGACCGGCCTCGGCTTTGCCTGGGGCGACTCGGTCGCCGCCATCGCGGTCGCCGTGATGATATCGGTCCTCGGCCTGCGGCTCGGGCGCTCCACCATCGAGACGTTGCTCGATCGCGCGCCGGACGGCGTTTCGGAGAAGGCCGCGGTCGCCATCCGCAATGTGCCCGGGGTGGTCGACGTCGAGCGCCTGCGCGTTCGCATGGTCGGGCCGACCTATTTCATCGACGCCATCGCAAAGGTGCCGCGCACCTATCCGATCGACCGCGTCGAGGCGATCAAGAAGACCGCGCAGCAGGCCGTCACCGAGGCGCTCGGCGACGCCGACCTGACGTTTACCGCCGTGCCGGTCGTGCGCGACAATGAGAGCGTGCGCGAACGCATCATGGTGATCGCCCGCAACTCCGGCCTCGCCGTCCACCACGTCACCGTGCACGACCTCGGCGGCAGGCTGACGGTCAGCATCGACCTCGAAGTCGACGGCGACATGGAACTCAACGCCGCGCACGGCATCGCCCACGACCTGGAGCACAGCATCCGCGAGGATTTCGGCGAGGACGTCGAGGTCGACACCCATATCGAGCCGCTGGAGCCGGAACTGCCGCACGGCACTGATGCCGCGCCCGAGCGCGTCGAGACCATCAAGGCCGCGCTTGTGCGCGTTGCCGGCGACGGCGCGATTCACGACATCCACAACGTGCGGGTCCGCGACACCGACGCCGGCGAAATCGTCAACTTCCATTGCCGCGCCGCGCCGTCGATGAGCGTCATCAAGGTCCATGAGAAAGTCGACGAGATCGAGCGCGCGCTGCGTCGCGCGTTCCCGACCATCAAGCGCGTCATCAGTCACGCCGAGCCGCAGCGCATGTGATCTCCTTGCTTCGTTCCCGTTTCGGACTCGCTTTCGGTGTATCAATTTCGCGTTGGACAAAATTTATTTCGCGTTAACAATTCGTTGACTCTCGACAGCCCCAAAAATCTGGATTCAAATCGCTATGATTCGGAAGACATGGGGTGCTTCCGGAAATTGTGTGCAAAGAGCCTTCGGCGGGGGTCTAAAGCATGACGCGTGCGCACGCGGCGAACGCGTGCGTCCAATCCGATTCGATCAAGGGATTGGCGCAGTCGATCGCGAAACCTGCCTATCATCGGCTCCTCACTGCAGAGCCGGCGCTTCGCCGCGCCGTGCCCACGCTCATCATCGCCTTCCTGATCACCATCTGCCTCGGCGCGTTCGTCCAGGTGATCGACCAGAGCCGGCAGAAACGCGCCGCGATGAAGCGCGACGTCTCCGCCCTCACCGACCTGCTGGCCGAACGCCTCGATCGCGTCGCATCCTCACGGCAGGATCGCGCCAACATCGAGCGGCTGCAGAGCCTGCTGCCTGACATGATTCCGAACTGGGCTGCCGCCTCCGGCCGGCACGTCATCATCACCGGCGCCGATTACCGCGTGCTTGGCCGCCTCCCCGCACCGGATGGCGCCGGCGACAGCGAGCGTGCGCTCGACGTGATCAGCATGGCGCAATTGCTGGCCGCGCCGGCGCAGCAGGGCGTCGTCAACGACATCACGCTTCCGAACGGCAACGGCGCCATGGCGATTGCGCGGCTGATCAAGTCGCTGCCCGGCCAGGTCATCGTCGTCCAGGAAAAGAACGACCCGTTCTGGGGCTCGGATGCCGCGCTGTCGGTGACGCTGTCGGCGACCACGGGCTTCGTCGTGCTGATCCTCGGCTTCGCCTTCCACTGGCAGTCCACCCGCGCCCGCGAGGGCGACCTCATCAACGACGCGGTACGCGGCCGGATCGATACCGCGCTCAACCGCGGCCGCTGCGGATTGTGGGACTGGGACCTGTCGCGCGGCCGCATCTTCTGGTCGCAATCGATGTTCACCCTGCTCGGGCTCGAATCCCGCAACGACCTCCTCACCTTCGGCGAGGTCAATGCGCTGGTGAAATCCGACGACATCGACCTGTTCGCGATCGCCGACCAGATGATCGAAGGCAAGATCGACCACATCGACCAGAGCTTCCGCATGCAGCACACCGGCGGCCACTGGATCTGGCTGCGCGTGCGCTGCGAGCTCAACCAGGCCTCGGCCGACGGCAGCCTGCACCTGATCGGCATCGCCGTCGACGTCACCGAGCAGAAGAACCTTGCCGAGAAGACCGTGGAGGCCGACCTGCGGCTGCGGGACGCGATCGAGACCCTCCCGGAAGCCTTCGTGCTGTGGGACGCCGAAGATCGCCTGGTGCTCTGCAACTCGCATTTCCAGCGCCTGCACAAGCTGCCGGACTCGGCCGTGGCGCCCGGCACGTCCTACGAGACCGTGATCGAAGTCGGCAGCATGCCGGAGGTCCGGACCCGGCTGCAGGAAACCGGCGTGCAGACCCCGGGCGCGCGCACCTTCGAAGCCCAGCTCGACGACGGCAGCTGGCTCCACATCAGCGAACGCCGCACCAAGGACGGCGGCTACGTTTCGGTCAGCACCGACATCACGCGGATCAAGGCGCACGAACAGAAGCTGATCGAAAACGACAGCCGCCTGCGTGCCAACGTGCTCGATCTCAAGCGCTCGCAGGCCGAGCTGGCCGACCTCGCGGAAAAATACTCGCAGGAGAAGAACCGCGCCGAGGAAGCCAACCAGGCCAAGTCGAAATTCCTCGCCAACATGAGCCACGAACTGCGCACGCCGCTGAATGCCATCATCGGCTTCTCCGAGATCATGGGCAGCGGCATGTTCGGCGTGCTCGGCTCCGACAAGTACCAGGAATACTGCCACGACATCCTGACATCAGGAAAATACCTGCTCGAAGTCATCAACGACATCCTAGACATGTCGAAGATCGAGGCCGGCCGCATGAAGCTCGACATGGAGCCGCTCGACCTGTCGAAACTTCTGGCGGAATCGCTGCGCGTGGTGTCCGGGCGCGCCGAGGACAAGAACCTGACGCTGGATGCCGATATCGGAAGCACGATCTCCGTCCTCGCCGACCGCCGCGCGGTCAAGCAGATCTTCGTCAACCTGCTGTCGAACGCGGTGAAGTTCACCCCCGACGACGGCCGCGTCACCGTGCGCAGCCACGTGCTGCAGGATTCCATCGTCCTGATGATCGCCGATACCGGCATCGGTATCGCGCCCGATTCGCTGCGCCGGCTCGGCAAGCCGTTCGAGCAGGTCGAGAGCCAGCTCACCAAGACCTATCAGGGTTCGGGACTGGGCCTTGCCATCGCGCGCTCGCTGACCAGCCTGCATGGCGGGACGATGCGGCTGCGCTCGAGGCTCGGCAGCGGCACCGTGGTGCGCATCACGCTGCCGCGCAATCCGCAGGATGAAAAGGCGAACCTGTCCGAAGCCGCCTGACCGCGGCCTATTGCAGGCTGGGTGCGGCCTCGCGCGCGACCTGCACCAGCGCGGCAATCAGGGGCGTCATGGGGTCGCGCTGCGTGATCACCAGACCGACGCTGTAATCGACGACGGGATCGACGATCGGGATGCTGCGGACGGCGTCGGCGAGGCCAAGCGTCTCCGCGAGCTTTGCCGGCATCACGCTGGCCCAGCGCCCGGTCTTGACATGCGTATAGAGCACCAGCAGCGAGTTCGACGTCAGCGAAGGCGTCGCTTCCGCGCCGACCGAACGCAGTGCGCGGTCGATGATGCGCCGGTTCTGCATGTCCGGGGTCAGCAGGCACAGCGGCACCTGGCCGACTTCCCTCCAGGTCACCTGCTCGCGATCGCCGAACATGGCGTCGGGCGCCGTCAACAGCCGATAGCTCTCGTTATAGAGCGGAATGGTGCGAACCTTCCCGATCGGCTCGTTCTCGGTATAGGTCAGCCCGGCATCGACCTCGAGATTCTCCAAAAGCCCCAGCACCTCGGCCGAGGTGCAGGAGCGGATGCGAAACAGCACGTCGGGATGCCGCGCGCGGAACGGGGTGGTCAGCGACGCCACCATGCCGAGCGCGGTCGGGATCGCGGCGATCCTGATCTCGCCGGAGAGCTTGTCCTTGAGGCTGTTGATCTCCTGCTTCATCGCGCGGGTGTCGCCGACGATCCGCCGCGCCCAGTCGAGGGTACGCTCGCCTTCGGGCGTAAACCCCTGGAAGCGGGAGCCGCGCTGCACCAGCACGACGCCGAGGATCTCCTCGAGCTGCTTGAGGCTGGTCGACATGGTCGGCTGGGTCACGCCGCAGGCTTCGGCAGCCCTCCCGAAATGCCGCTCCTTCGCCAGCGCCAGCAGAAGTTCGAGCTTATCGATCAACGAGGAACCCTCGGAAAACAGGACCTTAAGGGGCGGCCCGCGAACCCACGAATAGCACGGCTGGACGGGCATCCATACTTCAAAAGCGGCGTCCGGCGAGTGCGATTTTGGCGCCGAATCTTCATATCGCCCTATTTCGGATACGTAATTGAAACACCAACACTCATGCTTCCCTCACATAACGCGTGAGGGAGGCGCTGAGCATCTCCAGCATTTCGTCCCTGACGGGGTCGCGCGTGCCGCGGGCCCATGCCGCCGCAAGCGGCAGCCGGTTCATGTCGGATGCCGCGAGCGGAATGTATCGGACGCCCCGCGCAACCATTCTTGAAGTCCAGCGCGGGACAATGGCGACGCCAAGCCCGGCGGCGACGAGATTGACGATGGTCTGCTTTTCGTTGGCAAGCTGGACGACGCGCGCGTGCAGGCCCGCTTGCGCAAACAGCTTCATGGTGAGGTCGTGGCTATGCGGTCGCGACCGGCGCTCGGGCACGATCAGCGGCTGCTCCACGAGATCGGCGACGGTGACGCGCCTTCTCGATGCGAGCGGATGACGTTCGGAGACGGCGACCACCGCCGTCTCGTGCAGGAGAAACAGGAATTCGAGCCGCTTGTCCGGCTTCTCCGGAGGGCGCACAAGGGCGATGTCGAGCCGGCCCGAGAGCAGCCGCGGCAGCAGCCGGATCGTCTTGTCCTCGGTCAGCTTCACCGTGACGTCTGGCCGCCGCTTGCGAAAATCATGAAGCAGCACCGGAAGGAGTCCGGCGGCCGCGCTGTCGATCGCACCGACGCGGATGGTCGTCCCCTGCTTCCGGCCGCTGGCGTGAAATCTCGCCGCGAGACTATCCGCCTGCGCCAGCAAGACCCGGGCTTCCCTGAGCAGAACGGCGCCATCGTCGGTCAGCGTCACATTGCGCGTCGTCCGCATCATCAGCCGGGTACCGAGATCGTCCTCGAGCAACCGGATGTAACGCCCGAGCGCCGACGGCATCATTTCGAGCCGGTGCGCCGCGCGGCCGAAATGCAGTTCCTCGGCCGCGGCAACGAAACAGCGAAGCTGGTGCAGATCCATGGGGCCTTCCTTCCGGCCGATTATATCGAATATTTGTATAATCGTATGCCAATTGAAGCCCCGTGACACTTGGCCGTAGCCTCTCGTAATGCTGAACCCAGGGATGGACCAGGGATGGATCAGCCAACGAAAAACTCCAGGGAGTGACCAATGCGGTTCAATCGTCGCACGATCCTTTCCGGCGCCATCGCGGCTGCATCGATACTGGCGTCGCACGCGGCCACGGCGCAGGGCAATTATCCGACCAAGCCGATCACGATCATCGTTCCGGCGGCGGCGGGCGGGCCGACCGACACGGTCGCTCGCCTCATCGGGGAAGCGATGGGCAGAACGCTGGGCCAGACCATCCTGGTCGAGAATGCCGGCGGCGCCGGCGGAACCATCGGCATGGCGCGCGCCGCGAAGTCGGCCCCTGACGGCTACACGCTCGCCATCTGGCACATCGCGCATGCGACCGCACCCGCGCTCTACGACTCCCTCAAATACGACGTCGTCAACGACTTCGACCATATCGGCCGCATCACCGATGTGCCGATGACACTGGTGTCGAAGCCCACACTGGCGCCCGACAACGTGACCGAGCTTCTGGCATGGATCCGCAGCAACGGCGACAAGGCCGTCTATGGACACGCCGGCATCGGTTCCGCCTCGCATCTGTGCATGCTGATGCTGATGAAAGACCTTGGCGTGCAGATGAACGGAATTCCCTATCGCGGCACCGGGCCCGCGATGAACGACCTGCTCAGCAACCAGTTCGACCTGATGTGCGACCAGACCACCAACACCACCAACCAGATCAAGGAAGGCAAGATCAAGGGGTTCGCCGTCACGACCAAATCGAAGGTCTCGTCATTGCCCGACCTGCCGACGCTCGACGCCGGAGCCGTCAGGGGATTCGAGGCCTCGGCCTGGCACGCCCTATGGGCGCCGAAGGGATTGCCGAAGGATGTCACCGACAAGCTTGTCGCGGCGCTTCAGGCAGCCCTCAAGGATCCCAAGGTCATCGAGCGCTTTGCGAGCCTCGGCACCGAGCCGGTCCCGGCCGATCTGGCGACGCCGGCCGCGCTGAAGGCGCATCTGACCGCCGAAGTGCCGCGGTGGGGAGCCGTGATCAAGGCCGCCGGCGCCAAAGGAAACTGAACCAGCCATCACGAACACCGGCCAGAACCTGCTGGCCGGCACACGACCATCTGCAATCCGGAGACCATCGATGAAGACGTACGCCATAGCAGCCATCCCGGGCGACGGCATAGGGACTGAAGTCGTCGACGCCGGCGTGGAGGTTCTGCACGCCCTGGCGCAGCGCGACGGCGGCTTCAAGTTCCACGTTGACCATTTCTCCTGGGGGTCCGCGTACTACAAGAAACACGGCGTCATGATGCCGGAAGATGGCCGCGACCGGATCCGGAAGCACGACGCTATCCTGTTCGGCTCGGCCGGCGCGCCTGACGTGCCCGACCACATCACGCTCTGGGGCTTGCGGCTGGCGATCTGCCAGCCGTTCGACCAGTACGCCAACGTCCGCCCGACACGCATCCTGCCCGGCATCACCAGTCCCTTACGCAACGTTCACGGCAAGGAACTCGACTGGGTGATCGTTCGTGAGAACTCGGAAGGCGAATATGCCGGCGTCGGCGGTCGCGTTCACAAGGGATTGCCGCTCGAAGTCGCAACCGACGTCTCGATCCTGACGCGTCTCGGCGTCGAGCGCATCATGCGCTTCGCGTTCAAGCTGGCTCAATCGCGGCCGCGCAAGCTGCTGACCGTCGTCACCAAGTCCAACGCGCAGCGCCATGCCATGGTGATGTGGGACGAGATCGCCACCGAGATCGCGGCGGAGTTCAAGGACGTGACCTGGGACAAGATGCTGGTTGACGCCATGACCATGCGGATGGTCATGAAGCCGGAAACCATCGATACCGTGGTCGCGACCAATCTGCATGCGGATGTCCTCTCGGACCTCGCCGCCGCCCTCGCCGGCTCGCTCGGCATCGCGCCTACCGCGAACCTCAATCCCGAACGAACCTTCCCGTCGATGTTCGAGCCGATCCATGGCTCGGCCTTCGACATCATCGGCAAGGGCATCGCCAATCCGATCGGCACGTTCTGGTCATCGGTGATGATGCTGGAGCATCTCGGCGAACCGGCCGCTGCGAAGCGCCTGATGCAGGCCATCGAGCGGGTCACCGCCGACCCGCGATTTCACACGCCTGACCTCGGCGGCAAGGCGAGGACGACGGAAGTCACCTCGGCGGTTATCGACGCCATCCACGGCGCCAACGAATAGGCCGGATCTTTCCGTGTCGATGTCATCCCCCTCGGGCTGACATCGACACGGCGAGAAGCCGCCTCATATCGGTCGTGATTGCCTGCCGCCGCCGTTAACCACTCGAAGTCGCTTGCTTTCGCAACGATCGAGTTTTCGTATCGATCCATTCCAAATCGCGATCAATTGCACTTTGCAATTGCACCACGGGACAGCTTTATTGATGTTTTGAGAGATTCCAATTCTCATAGGGGGACCATGTAACCTCTGATTGAGAATGCGAATGACATCGGCCTACGAACCCTGGAATGAAGCGCGCGGCGCCGAGATCATCGCCGAGCACGACAAGCTGGAAGGCGCCACGCTCGTCATCCTGCATGCGCTTCAGGAAGCCTTCGGCTACGTGCCGGAGCCCGCCA
The DNA here is from genome assembly GCA_023422775.1 of Pseudomonadota bacterium. Lineage (GTDB taxonomy): Bacteria > Pseudomonadota > Alphaproteobacteria > Rhizobiales > Xanthobacteraceae > Bradyrhizobium. Next base: position 21,795 of record JAFAGM010000069.1, on the reverse strand, counting down.
TTCCGATGGTTGCCACAGCGCTCAACCTGTCGCGCGCCGAGGTGCATGGCGTATTCACTTTCTATCATGACTTCCGCCACGAACCCGCCGGCCGCCATGTGCTGAAAATCTGCCGTGCCGAGGCTTGCCAGGCCGCAGGTGGCGACGCGCTTGCCGCCCGTGCCGAAGCCAGGCTCGGCATTTCGCTCGGCAACACCACGCCCGACGAGCGCGTGACGCTGGAACCCATCTACTGCCTCGGGCTGTGCGCGACCGCGCCGTCGGCGATGCTCGATGGTCGCGTGGTCGGGCGGCTGGATGAAGCGCGGATCGATGCACTGGTCGCGGAGGCGCAGCGATGAAAATGCGCATTTACGTTCCGCGCGATGCCGGGGCAATTGCCGTCGGCGCCGATGATGTGGTTGCAGCGCTCGAGCAGGCGGCCGAAAAGCGCGGGCTCCCGATCGAGATCATCCGGAACGGATCGCGCGGGCTTTACTGGCTGGAGCCGATGGTCGAGGTGGCGACGGTAAAAGGCCGTGTCGCCTACGGCCCGGTGAGCACGGCGGACGTCCCCTCGCTGTTCGATGCGATGGCGAGCAACGGCCCGCACGCGCTGCGTCTCGGCCTCGCGAACGAAATTCCCTGGCTGAAGCGGCAGACCCGGCTGACGTTCGCACGCTGCGGCGTGATCGATCCCCGCTCAGTCAAGGATTATCGCGCGCATGACGGCTACAAGGGGCTGGAGCGCGCGCTGACGCTGACCTCGGACGAGATCCTCGCCGACGTCATAACATCGGGGCTGCGCGGACGCGGCGGAGCAGGCTTCCCGACCGGCATCAAGTGGAAGACGGTGGCGCAAGCCAGCGCCGACCGCAAATACATCGTCTGCAATGCCGACGAAGGCGACAGCGGTACCTTCGCCGACCGCATGATCATGGAAGGCGACCCCTTCGTCGTGATCGAAGGCATGACGATCGCAGGCATCGCCGTCGGCGCCACCAGGGGCTACATCTACATCCGCTCGGAATACCCGCACGCCGTGGCAGCTATGAACGCCGCGATATCAGCCGCCCGGCGCGCCGGCTATCTCGGCGAGCGCATCGCCGGATCCGGTCACGCTTTCGACCTCGAAGTGCGGGTCGGCGCCGGCGCCTATGTCTGTGGCGAGGAGACCTCGCTGCTGGAAAGCCTCGAAGGCCGCCGCGGCATCGTCCGCTCCAAGCCGCCGCTGCCGGCGCACAAGGGCCTGTTCGGCAGGCCGACCGTCATCAACAACGTGCTGTCGTTCGCGGCGATCCCCTTCATCCTCAACAATGGTGCGAAAGCCTACGCCGATTTCGGCATGGGCCGCTCGCGCGGAACCATGCCGATCCAGCTTGCCGGCAACGTCAAATACGGCGGCCTGTTCGAGACCGCGTTCGGCGTCACGCTCGGCGAACTGATCGACGATATCGGCGGCGGCACGTTCACGGGGCGTCCGGTTCGTGCGGTGCAGGTCGGCGGGCCGCTCGGCGCCTACTTCCCCCGCGCGCTGTTTGATACGCCATTCGACTATGAAGCCTTTGCGGCGCGCGACGGGCTGATCGGCCATGGCGGCATCGTCGTGTTCGACGACGGCGTCGACATGGCGAAACAGGCGCGCTTCGCGATGGAATTCTGCGCGGTCGAATCCTGCGGCAAGTGCACGCCATGCCGGATCGGCTCGACGCGGGGCGTCGAAACCATCGACAAGATCATTCGCGGCGAGCGGGTCACCGAAAATCTCGCTGTCGTCGAGGACCTCTGCAACACCATGAAATTCGGATCGCTCTGCGCGCTGGGCGGCTTCACGCCCTATCCCGTGCTGAGCGCATTGAAGCACTTCCGGGAAGATTTTGGCCCGGCACCGGCCACGCTGCAGGCCGCGGAATAGGAGACTGACGATGTCGCTGATCCAGGAAGTCGACTACGGCACGCCCCGCTCGAAATCCGGGACGATGGTGACGCTGACCATCGACGGTAAAAGCGTCACGGTGCCCGAAGGCACCTCGATCATGCGCGCGGCGATGGAAGCCGGGACGCAAATTCCGAAACTGTGCGCCACCGACATGGTGGACGCGTTCGGTTCCTGCCGGCTGTGCCTGATCGAGATCGAGGGCCGCGCCGGAACGCCGGCTTCCTGCACCACGCCCGCGATGAACGGCCTCGTGGTCCACACCCAGACCGAGCGGCTGAAGAAGCTGCGCAAGGGCGTGATGGAGCTCTACATCTCCGATCATCCGCTGGACTGCCTGACCTGCGCCGCCAACGGCGATTGCGAATTGCAGGATATGGCGGGCGCGGTTGGCTTACGCGACGTTCGTTACGGGTATGAGGGCGAGAACCACGTGTTCGCCAAGTCCTTCAACGATAAGGCGGGCGGCTGCAGCAACGACAACTGGATGCCGAAGGACGAATCCAACCCGTACTTCACCTACGATCCCTCGAAATGCATCGTCTGTTCGCGCTGCGTCCGCGCCTGCGAGGAAGTGCAAGGCACCTTCGCGTTGACGATTTCCGGACGCGGCTTCGACAGCCGGGTATCGCCCGGCATGAGCGAAAGCTTCCTCGGCTCCGAATGCGTGTCCTGCGGCGCCTGCGTGCAGGCCTGCCCGACCGCGACGCTGACGGAAAAATCCGTCATCGAGATCGGCCAGCCCGAGCATTCGGTGGTCACGACCTGCGCCTATTGCGGCGTCGGCTGCGCCTTCAAGGCGGAAATGCGCGGCGAGGAAGTCGTCCGCATGATGCCCTACAAGGACGGCAAGGCCAACCGCGGCCATTCCTGCGTCAAGGGCCGCTTCGCCTGGGGCTACACCACGCACAAGGAGCGTATCCTCAAGCCGATGATCCGCGAACGAATCGAGGATCCGTGGCGCGAGGTGTCGTGGGACGAAGCCCTCGGTTTCGCCGCTGCGAAATTCAAGGGCATTCAGCAGAAATACGGCCGCGACGCCGTCGGCGGCATCACCTCCTCCCGCTGCACCAACGAGGAGACCTATCTGGTGCAGAAGCTGATCCGCGCCGGCTTCGGCAACAACAATGTCGACACCTGCGCCCGTGTCTGCCATTCGCCGACCGGCTACGGCCTGTCACAGACCTTCGGCACCTCGGCCGGCACGCAGGATTTCGATTCGGTCGAACATACTGACGTCGTGATGATCATCGGCGCCAACCCGGCCTCCGCGCACCCTGTGTTTGCCTCGAGGCTGAAGAAGCGGCTGCGCCAGGGCGCCAGGCTGATCGTGATCGATCCGCGCCGCACCGAGATGGTGGAATCGCCGCATGTAAAGGCGCTGCACCTGCCGCTGATGCCGGGCACCAACGTTGCCGTGCTTACCGCGCTGGCCCACGTCATCGTCACCGAAGGTCTCGTCGATGAGGCCTTCGTGCGCGAGCGCTGCGACTGGAGCGAGTTCGAGGACTGGGCCGCCTTCGCGGCGCTGCCGAAGAACAGTCCCGAGTCCGTCGCGATCATGACCGGCGTCGATCCGAAGGTGCTGCGCGAAGCGGCGCGGCAGTTCGCCACCGGCGGCAATGGCGCGATCTATTACGGGCTCGGCGTCACCGAGCACAGCCAGGGCTCCACTACCGTGATCGCGATCGCCAACCTCGCGATGGCAACGGGCAATATCGGCCGCCCCGGCGTCGGCGTGAACCCGCTGCGCGGCCAGAACAACGTTCAGGGCTCCTGCGACATGGGCTCGTTCCCGCACGAACTGCCCGGCTACCGCCATATCTCCGGCGATGCGGTGCGCGAGCAGTTCGAGGCGATGTGGAACGTCAAGCTCAACCCGGAGCCGGGCCTGCGCATCCCCAACATGTTCGACGCCGCCATCGAAGGCAGCTTCATGGGCCTCTATGTGCAGGGCGAGGACATCCTGCAGTCCGATCCCAACACCAGGCACGTGGTGGCCGCGCTGTCGTCGATGGAATGCGTCATCGTGCATGACCTCTTCCTCAACGAAACCGCAAACTATGCCCATGTGTTCCTGCCGGGATCGACGTTCCTGGAGAAGGACGGCACTTTCACCAACGCCGAACGCCGCATCCAGCGCGTCCGCAAGGTGATGGCCCCGCGCAATGGGTTTGCCGACTGGGAAGTCACCATCCTGCTCGGGAAGGCAATGGGCTTCGAGATGCGTTACGATCATCCGTCCGAGATCATGGACGAGATCGCGGCGCTGACGCCGACTTTCGCCGGGGTCTCCTACGCCAAGCTCGAAGAACTTGGTTCCGTGCAGTGGCCCTGTAACGAGAAGGCGCCGGAAGGCACGCCGGTCATGCATATCGGCGGCTTCGTCCGCGGCAAGGGCAAGTTCATCATCACCGAATATATCGCGACCGACGAACGCACCGGGCCGAGGTACCCGCTGCTGCTGACGACGGGTCGTATCCTCAGCCAGTACAATGTCGGCGCACAGACCCGCCGTACCGAGAATGTCGTCTGGCACAGCGAGGACCTGCTCGAAATCCACCCTCACGACGCCGAACAGCGCGGCATTCGTGACGGCGACTGGGTGCGGCTGAAGAGCCGCGCCGGTGAAACCACCCTGCGAGCTGACATCACCGATCGCGTCGCGCCGGGCGTGGTCTACACCACGTTCCATCACCCGGACACGCAGGCCAACGTCATCACCACGGACTTTTCGGACTGGGCCACCAACTGCCCGGAATACAAGGTCACCGCGGTGCAGATCTCGCCGTCGAACGGCCCTTCCGACTGGCAGAAGGCCTACGACGAGCAGGCCCGCCACTCCCGCCGCATCGCGCCGGCGGAAGCTGCGGAGTAAGGCATGCCACGCCCGGTCTACACCGCTGATCGGCAGGTCTGGCGCGACGGCCGCCTCGATGAAGGCACGCGCCTGATCCCGGAGGAGACGGCCATCGCCCTCACCTATAATGGCGGCACCTACGCCGTCATGATGGGTACGCCGCAGAACCTGCGGGACTTTGCGATCGGCTTCAGCCTGAGCGAAGGCATCGTGCAGTCCCCCAACGAAGTGGAATCGCTCGACATCGTGGAACTCGACGACGGCATCGAATTGCGCATGTGGCTGGCGCCGTCGCAAGCCGAACGTGTCAACGAACGCAGGCGGCATATCGCGGGGCCGACCGGATGCGGTATCTGCGGCATCGATTCGATCGCGGAAGCCGTGCGGCCCGCAGCCGTGGTGACCAGCGGCGCGAGTTTCGCGCCGCGCGAGATCATGGCGGCGATGGCCAGCCTGGCGCCGCTGCAGGTGCTCAATGCCGAAACCCGCGCGGTGCACGCCGCCGCGTTCTGGATGCCTTCGCGCGGCACCGTCGCGTTGCGCGAGGATGTCGGCCGTCATAATGCGCTGGACAAGCTTGCGGGTGCGCTGGCGCAGGCCAACGTTCCGGCCGCCGACGGCATGGTGCTGCTGACCAGCCGTGTTTCGGTCGAAATGGTGCAGAAGACCGCAACGATCGGCGCGCCGCTGCTGGTCGCGGTGTCGGCGCCGACCGCGCTTGCGGTTCGCACGGCGGACGCCGCCGGCATCACGCTCGCCGCCATCGCCCGGTCAGACGGGTTTGAAATCTTCACGCATCCGGCGCGGATTGCGTCCACACGAAATGCTGCCGCGATCGGAGCCGTCGATGTCGCCTGACCGTCTGATCTACATGGCCAACCAGATCGGCAAGTTCTTTCAGAGCCAGGGTCATGACAAGGCCGTGCCCGGCATTGCCGAGCACATCAAGAAGTTCTGGGATCCGCGGATGCGCAAGGCGATCTTTGCGCATCTCGATAGCGGCGGTGCCGGGCTTGACCCGGATGTCCGCGACGCGCTCGAGACGCTGAAGAAGGCATAGGCCGGCGGCAGGCCCGAGATTCGACCCCGGCGCAGGACGCGCCAGGGTCGGCCGGAACTCTCCTACATTCCCATGATCGCGATATCCTTCACCGTGCCGCTGACGCCGGTGATCTTCGCCGCCTCGGTCGCTTTGCCGGTAGCGAGGTCGACGCTGTAGAGCGTGCCGCCCGCCATCAGCCAGGCTTCGTTCCTGCCGGTGCCATCGGACCAGATGTCGAACGCCGCGTCGGCCGCCTTGATGCCGAGTTTTCCGATCGCGCCGAGCACGCCTTCGTTCGGCGGCGCCTGCTTGATCAGGCCGCCGATGGTGGCATCGATGTTGAACAAGGCGGTCTCCTTGGCGCCCTTCACCGAATTGGTATAGGCGCCGGCGACGATGTTCGGCTTCTCGCCCTTGTGCATGTCGCCATCGGCGTATTTGTGGTCGCCGTCCCTGGTCACCTTGCCGTCTTCGACATTCGCGCGCAGGTTCATTCCGTCGGCGCCCATCACGCGCAGCCGGTCCGCCACCGGGTTGAAATCGACCGTGGCAGTCACGCCCCTGGCGAGCATGGTGTCGAGCCTGGACTTCATCGTGGCCTTGCCGTCCGCCGCGATGGTCACGACGGTTCCATCCTCGACCAGCCCGTAGAGCATGCCGTCGGCCGGTCGCACGTCGATGCCGATCAGCGCGCCGGAAATGCCGGTCACCTTGACCGAGCCGGTCGCCTTCTTCTGCGCGGTATCGACCATGGCGATGGTGTCGCCGCCGACCAGCGCGGCAAGCTGCGCGGCGTTGCCGGCGGCCGACGACAACAGTAGCGCCGCCGAAGCGGCGAAAATCGAACGAAAACTCATGGTGAGGCTCCCTCTGTTGCTGCGATCCTCTCGGGACCGACACAGCGGGTACCGGCGACGCGGCGAAACGGATGCAGCGCATCGAAAAAAAAATTGTGGCTGTGCATCCAAAAGCCGCGCGCAGTGGTAGAGAATGATGCAAGGGCGTGGACATGACTGGAAATGGCACGATCACGGCGCGCAAGTCAGCCGTTCTCGATCAGGAACGCGAAGCCCGGCTCGCTGCTGCCCTGGCCCGTTGCGCGGCCGGCGACCGTGCGGCGTTGCAGGTGATCTACAATAGCGAGGCGCCGCGCATGATCGGCGTCGCCCGCCGCATCCTGTTCCGGCAGGATCTCGCGGAAGAAGCGGTCCACGACGCCTTCATCCGGATCTGGCGCGGCGCGGCCGGCTTCGATCCCCATCGCGGCAGCGCGCGCGGCTGGCTCTATGCGGTGGTGCGCAACCGCGCCCTGAGCATCCATCGCAACGAACACCGCTACGACTCGTCCAGCGAAAGCGCAGAGGAAATCGACTGCGAAGCCACCCTGTCGCGGCTGCCGGAAACCAGCGCGCTGCGCCGATGCCTCGAGCAGATCGACCGCCCGCGCCGGGATGTCGTGGTGCTGGCCTATGTCCACGGGATGAGCCACGGCGAACTGGCGGGAAGGCTGAAGGTGCCCCTCGGCACGGTCAAGAGCTGGGTACGCCGCAGCCTGTTTGCGTTGCAGGAGTGCATGGGATGAACCAGCCCGATGCCGATGACGCAATGGCCGCCGATTATGTGATGGGCCTGCTGGATGACGCCGAGCACGCTGCGGCCGAGCGGCGGATCGAGACCGACGACGGCTTTGCCCGGGCCGTCAGCGCCTGGCGGGAACGGCTTGCCGACCTCGATTCCACCGCAGAAGAAGCACCGGCCAGCCCGGCGCTGTGGCCGCGGATTGCCGATGCGACAAAGATTGCGCCGATCGACGCCCTGCCCTCCGCGCGCGCCGCGCTGCGCGGGGCCACGCTCTGGGACGACATCAAGTTCTGGCGCTTCGCCGGTATCGGCGGTGCTCTCGCCGCGCTGCTGTTCGCGACGATCATGGTCGGCGCGTTGACGACGTCGCGCCACCTTCGCAACGACCTGATTGCGCTGGCACAGAGCAAGCCGGTCTACGTCGCCGTTCTGGTGAACGACACGACGAGAGAGGCCGGGGCCATCGTCAACGCATTTGCGAACGGCCGGGTCGAACTCGTCCCGCTGCGCCCGATCGAGGTTCCTCCCGGACGCACGCTGCAGGTCTGGACGCTGTGGGACCGCGCCGTCGGCCCGAAATCGATCGGCATCACCGGTCAGTCCCGCACGCTGCAACTGAATCTGGAGTCGCTGCCGGAGACGGTGCAAAATCAGCTGTTCGAGATCACGCTGGAACCTGAAGGCGGCTCGCCGATCGGACGGCCGACCGGTCCGATCCTGTTCAAGGGCAACGCTGCGCGAACGCTGTGATGCAGGGCGCGGTAGATGGGTAGAGCGGAAGCGAAACCTATCCTACAAAATCAAGCCTTACCTTCCCCCACCAACGACCGAAACACCCGCCGCACCTCGGCCTCGGTCTCGCGTACCCGCGCTTCCAGGGTCGAAAAATCAGGCGTGTCGCCGGCGCGGGCCATCACGCGCAGCAGGTTCTCGCCCGAGGTTTCCGGGTTGAACTTGTCGGTGACGCACAGCCTGATGATCTGCGTCAGGTCGTGATAGAGCCGCGCTGCCGACCGCAGGATCTCCGCATCGGATTGCGGCAGCACGCCGAGCCGCGCGGCGCTGTCGAGCACCTGCAGCGTGGAGACGCTGAGGATTTCCGGCTTCGTCGCGGCATGAACGAGTTGCAGATATTGCGCGATGAAATCGATGTCGACCAGGCCACCCGCGGCGAGCTTCAGGTCCCAGATGTCGTCCTCGCCCTTCTCCAGCGCGATCGCCCGGCGCATGTCGGCGACATCGCCCGCGGTGCCGGCGGGATCGCGCGGCCGCGTCAGCACGCGCGCGATAACGTCCTCGATCTTCTTCCTGAATGCCGGCGAAGCCGAAATCACCCGCGCCCGGGTCAGCGCCATGTGCTCCCAGGTCCAGGCTTCGCGCTCCTGGTAGTCGGCAAAGGAATCGATCCGCGACGCCACCGGCCCGGCGCGGCCCGACGGCCGCAGCCGCATGTCGACGTCGTAGAGCACGCCGTAATTGGTTCGCGTGGTGAACGCGGAGATCAGCCGCTGGGTCAGCCGGGCAAAATACTGTGCGCCATGCAGCGACCGCTCGCCGTCGGAATCAGGACTGTCCTCGTCGAAGTCATAAAGCAGGATCAGGTCGAGATCGGAGGACGCCGTCATCTCGCGGCTGCCGAGCCGGCCCATCGCCAGGATCGCGGTCTCCTGCCCCTTGATGCGGCCATACTGGGCGGCAAACTGGTCGGTGACGAGACCGTGCACGGTGTGCACGATGCCCTCGGCGACGTCGGCAAAGGCCACGCTCGCCTGCTGGGCGGAAACCGTGCCGGAGAGAATTCGCGTGCCGATCAGGAACAGGCTCTCCTGGCCGAACAGCCGCAGGCGATCGAGGAAATCTTCATAGGAACTCGCGTCCTTCAGCGTCGCCGCAAGGCGCACGGACAGTTCCTTCTGGTCCGGCATGGCGCCGAAGAAACGCGGATCGATCAGCCCGTCCATGATCTGCGGCTGGCGCGCCAGCATGTCGCCGAGCCGCGGCGCCGCGCCAAGTATCAGCGCCACCAGTGCGACGAGATCGCGGTTCTCCCGCAGCAGCGAAATCAGCCGCCCGCCGCGCTGCAAAGCGCCGAGAAAACGGTCGAACGCGGCGACGGCATCGTCGGGGTCTTCGGCATGCGCGATGCCGTCGATCAGGCCGGGAATGAATTCGATGAAGGCTGCCTTGGTCGCCTCGTTGCGGAGGGCGCGGTAGTTTCCCTCGATCCAGAGCTGCAGCGTTCCGGCCACCATGGCCGGCTTCTTGAAGCCGAGCGTCGCAAGATGCTCGAGCAGGCGAGCATCGTCGGGGCCGCCGCCGTAGTTGACCTCGGGCAGTTTCTCCGAGCCGGTCGGATCGCCCTCGAACAGCTTGCTGTAGTGTCCCTGCACGATGTTCAAATGGCCGAGCAGATCCTTCGCGAAAGCCGCCCGGCTCTCGTAGCCGAAGAAGTTCGCAAAACGTTCGATGGACTCGGCGTCGTCGGGCAACGCATGAGTCTGCTCGTCCGCGATCATCTGCAACCGGTGCTCGACCTGGCGCAGAAACTCGTAGGCTAAGGTCAGTTCGTCGCGCGCCTCGAACGTGATCCAGTTGCTGGTGGCGAGAACCTGCAGCGCATCCAGCGTGGGCCGCACCCGCAACTGCGGATGACGGCCGCCGGCGATCAGTTGCTGGGTTTGCGCGAAAAACTCGATCTCGCGGATACCGCCACGGCCGACCTTGACGTTGTGGCCCTCTACCGCGATCTCGCTCTGGCCGCGATAGGTTTGCATCTGCCGCTTCATGTCGTGGACGTCGGCGAGCGCGGCAAAATCCAGATGCTTGCGCCAGACGAACGGCGCGAGTTCGGCGACGAGCGCCTCGCCCGCCTTGGCGTCGCCGGCGCAAGGCCGCGCCTTGATCATCGCCGCGCGTTCCCAGGTTCGCCCTTCCCGCTCGTAGTAATGCAGCGCCGCGTCGGTCGAAATCGCCACCTGGGTCGAGGCCGGATCGGGCCGCAGGCGCAGGTCGACGCGGAACACGTAGCCGTCGCCGGAGCGTTGCTGCAGCAGGCGGGCGAGCGCCTGCGTCACGCGCACGAAGAACGGCGCCGGCTCGATGTCAGCGACCAGCGAGGTGGCAGCGCGATCGAAAAACACGATGAGATCGATGTCGCTGGAGTAGTTCAACTCGCCCGCCCCCATCTTGCCCATGGCGAGCACGATCAGGCCGGACCCCTCCTCCGGCAGGTCGTCGCTGACAGCCGTCATCCGGCCGCGCGCGACCTCCTGGCGCAACAGGAAGCGCAGCGCCGTCTGCACCGAGACGGTCGCGAGGTCAGTCAGAGCCGCCGTCACCCGCATCACCGGCCAGACCCCGCCGATGTCGCACAGCGCGATCAGCAGCGCGGCTTCCGACTTCATCCGGCGAAGCAAATGCATGACATCGGCCTCGCCTGCCGCGGCCAGCACGTCGCCCGAGGTCTTCTCGATCAGCGCGCGGAGATGCTGTTCCGGGTCGCACGCCAGCAGCCGCGCCAGCCGTGCGGCATCGGCGCGGACCAGATCAAACAGATAGGGCGAGAACTCGACGATGCCGAGCAGGATTGCCCTGGCGAACGGACGGTCCAGCCAGGCGCCGATGGCAGCCGATTGCTCGGGCTCGATTTCGGCGAGCCATTCTCCCAGGCGCTGTTCGGCATTGCCGGCCGCGGTGATGTGCGGCCCGCTGACGAACCGCGCGGCCAATGCGGAGGAATTCATGCCACCTTCTGTGGCACATCCTGCGTTTGAGCCGCAAGCCTGTCACCGCCGGCTGCGATCGCCGGAATCGCCAGCGTCGCGGTCAGGCCGGGATGCGAATCGCCGAGCCTGAGTTCGCCGCCGTGCAGGGTCGCGACCGCCGACGCCAGGCTGAGGCCGAGGCCGGAACCCGGCAGCGTCCGGCTTGCTTCGAGCCGCACGAAACGCTCCACCGCATGCTTGCGGTCGGATTCGGGAATGCCGGGCCCATGGTCGGTGACGCTGAGCAGCACGGCGTCGCCCTCACGCCGCGCCTCGATGAGGACTTCGCGGGTGCGGGCCGCGGCGGCGGGGTCCATCGGCTGCACCACCGGTGACGGCTTGCCGTATTTGATCGCGTTCTCGACGAGGTTGGCCAGCGCCTGGCCGATCAACTCGCGATTGCCGTGAAGCGTCGCGGGTTCGGCCTTGACGCGCAAGGTCATGCCGTCGTCTTCCGCCAGCGGCTCGTAGAGTTCGTGAATGCTCCTGGCGACGTCGGCAGCGTCGAAATCGTCCATGTTGCCGCGCGCCTGGCCGGACTCGGCGCGGGCGATCATCAACAGCGCGTTGAAGGTGCTGATCAGGCCGTCGGATTCCTCGATGGTCCGCTCCAGCGCCGCGCGGTACTCCGCCTCGCTGCCGGATCTCGCCAGCGCCTCCTCGGCGCGGTTGCGCAAGCGCGTCAGCGGCGTCTTCAGGTCGTGGGCGATGTTGTCGGAGACTTCCTTCAGCCCCGTCATCAGAGCCTCGATCCGCTCCAGCATCGCATTGAGGTTTTCCGCCAGACGATCGAGCTCGTCGCCGCTGCGCCCGACCGGCAGCCGCTCCGAGAGATCACCGGCCATGATGCGCCGCGTGGTGCCGGTCATGGCGTCGATCCGCTGCAGCACCCGTCGCGCCACGAAGATGCCGCCGCCGATGCCGAGCACGATGACGACGAGCAGCGACCATTGCGCGGCATTGGCGACGATTCCGAACAGCCGGCGGCGTTCTTCCAGATCGCGGCCGACCAGCAGGCGGAAGCCGTTGGTAAGTTCAGTAACCCGCACGAGCGCGCGATGGTCCGCCGTGTCCTGCTCTTCGAGCCGGCGATAGCCGGTTTCCGACCAGCCGGTCCAGGCCATCACGCCCGGCGCCAGCGCGCCGACATTGCCGACGATCGCTTTCCCCTCAGGCGTGGTGACGAGATAGAGATTGGCGCCCGGCCGCAGCGCCCGGTTGCCGAGCGTCTTGATGAGGCCGTGCAGGCCGCGGTGCGTATAGATGTCGGTGATTTCGGCAACTTCCACGTTCACCGTGGCCGTGATCTGTTCGTTGATCAGCCGTCGCGTATTCCAGGCGAAATAGCCGAGCAACGACGCCGCAAACAGCGCAAACAGGAACAAATAGACCAGCGTCAGGCGAAACGCCGTGGTGCGGATCAGCTTACCGAAGGCCGTCACGGATCATGTATCCGGCGCCGCGGATCGTGTGCAGCAAGGGGCGTTCAAAACCCTTGTCGATCTTGGAGCGCAGCCGCGAAATATGCACGTCGATGACGTTGGTCTGCGGATCGAAGTGATAGTCCCAGACGTTTTCGAGCAGCATGGTGCGGGTCACGACCTGGCCGGCATGCTTCATCAAATATTCGAGCAGGCGGAACTCGCGCGGCTGCAACGTCAATTCCTCCTTGCCGCGGGCAACCCGATGCGAAAGCCGGTCGAGTTCGAGATCGCCGACCCTGTAGATGGTCTCTTCGGCCGGACCGACATTGCGGCGCGACAGCACCTCGACGCGAGCCTGCAATTCGGCGAACGAATAGGGCTTCGGCAGATAGTCGTCGCCACCGGCGCGCAGTCCCTTGATACGGTCATCGACCTGGCCGAGCGCGGAGAGAATAAGGACCGGGGTGCGATTGCCCTTCTCGCGCAGCGCACCGATCACGGACAGGCCGTCACGCTTCGGCAGCATCCGGTCGACCACGAGCACGTCGTAGTCGCCGCCATCGGCCATCGACAAGCCCTCCTCGCCATCGCTGGCGAGATCGGCCACATGGCCAACTTCGCGGAACGCCTTCACCAGATAGTCGGCGGACTCGCGGTCATCTTCGATGATCAACAGGCGCATTTGGGGGGCAGTTGCGGTCACGGGGAACATGCTTTCTCTCACCATGGCCCGGTCGCCCCGCACATGCAAGGCGACCGGCCGTTCTCGATAGAACGGGATGACCTTTCCTCGAAAAATCTTCCGGCTCTATCTTCCTGCCTGATCATGATCCCTTCGGAAAACCGGCTTCCGCTTTTCCGGATCATGCTCTCAAAGTGAAAAAAGCGGGCGGTGAAGCTGGGGGACCTCACCGCCCTTAGACCCTTCCGACGGAGGGGGGCGTATTCCACCGGAAGGTAGCCTGTGGGAGCGGGTTTTGGACCCGCTCCCGGAAGGAGCCGTCGGCGGGGGCGACTGATGCCGGCGAAACCTCCCATCTCTTCATTTAACCCTTGGCCAGCGGCACCGCCACGAAGCGCGACGAACCGCCGCTCTTCACCCGCATGAGAACGCTGTTCTTGTTGTCGGTGCGTGCGGCATCGATCGCGTCGCGGACTTCGCCGACGTTGGCGACGCTCTTGCCGGCGACTTCGAGAATGACGTCGCCTTCCTTGAAGCCGCGGTCGGCTGCCGCGCTCTTCGGGTCGACTTCGGTGACCACGACGCCTTCCTTGCCGGCGCCCGCCACGCTGTTGGCGGGGGCAAGCGTCAGGCCGAGCTTCGGAACACCGGTTCCCTTGCTGGCGCCACCCTTGTCGTCCTGGTCGGTGCTGGCCTTGGCCTCGATCGTGTTCGGCAACTGGCCGAGCGTGAGGTTGATGACCTTGTCCTGGCCCTTCTGCAGCACGTTGAGCTTCACGGCGTTGCCAGGCGCGAGGCCGCCGATGGTGCGGGCGAGTTCGCGCGCATCCTTGACCGGCTCACCGTTGACCCCGGTGATGACGTCGCCGGACTGGATGCCGGCCTTCGCCGCCGGGCCATTGGCTTGCGGTTCCGCGACCAGTGCGCCTTCCGCCTTCTTCATGCCGAGACTGTCGGCAATGTCAGCGGTCACCGGCTGGATCTGGACGCCGATCCAGCCGCGGCTGACCGAGCCCTTGTCCTTGAGCTGGGCGATCACGTTCTTGACCGTCGCGGCGGGAATCGAGAACGCGATGCCGACGCTGCCGCCGGATGGCGAATAGATTGCGGTGTTGACGCCCATCACTTCGCCATTGGTGTCGAACGCCGGACCGCCGGAGTTGCCCTTGTTCACGGGCGCGTCGATCTGGATGAAGTCGTCATACGGACCGTTGCCGATGTCGCGGCCGGAAGCCGAAACGATGCCGGCGGTGACGGTGCCGCCGAGGCCGAACGGATTACCGACGGCGAGCACCCAGTCGCCGATCCGCGGCTTGGCATCGGACAGCTTGGCGAACGGGAAGTCGGTGCGGCCGGAGACCTTGATCAGCGCGAGGTCGGTGCGCGGATCGGTGCCGATCACCTTGGCGGTGTAGGTCTTGCCGTCGTCCATGGTGACCTCGACCTTGTCGGCGCCGTCGACCACATGGTTGTTGGTCACGGCATAGCCGTCAGCCGAGATGAAGAAGCCGGAACCCTGGCCCGTCACCGGACCACGGCCGCCGCGGGGACCACCGCGCATGCCCGGGGGCAGCCCATCCGGACCACCGAAGCGGCGGAAGAAGCGCTCCATCGGCGAGCCCGGCTGGAACGGCGAGTCGTCGTCCTTGTTGGCGCTGTCGTCGCCCTTGGCGGTCTTGTCTGCGATTTTGATCTTGACCGAGATCACCGACGGCTTCACGCGCTCGACGATGTCTGCAAAGCCGATCGGGCGCTCGACCTGGCGAACTTCCTTGTTGACCTGCGCGTGCGCCGCACTGGTGAAGACATCGACCGGACCCTGCGGGCTGAAACCATACACGGCGGCGCCGAGACCGGCGACGACGGAGGCCATCAGCGCGAACTTGCGCGCCGAGAACAGCGAACGGCCCTTTGCGCCGTGGGATGGATGCGAGGATGGATCGACGGGACGTTCGGTCATGTTGCCAATATCTCCAGAGCGTGAATTTCGATGGTGCGGAGCGAGCACCTGACGCGCCCAAGATGGGGTCTCGCGCCTTACCGCGTGCTGGCCGCCGAGTTAAACTTTTGTAATGGAGAAAGTTGTGGATGCGGCAGTTTAGCGCAGCCTCTCGATGGCCTGGCGCGGGCAGAAAAACGGCTTTCGGAAGATGGAAAGCCGCTGCGGGATGGAGGCCGGTTAAACCGGCTTTTCCGGCGGCGATTCCATCGCGATCAGGCGCTCCAGGCGGGCCTCCTCCTCTTCGCTCAATTTGAGCAAGGATGGATCGTCGGCGCCGGAAGGTTGCGAGCGACGCCGGCTGAAGGCCCACAGGGCCAGCCCGCCACCGACCAGTGCCAGCGGCGGCAACAGCCACAGCAGCAGCGTGTGCGGCGTGAAGCGCGGCTTCAGCAGCACGAACTCGCCGTAGCGCGCCACCAGAAAATCGATCACCTGGTCGTCGCTGTCGCCGGATGCGATGCGTTCGCGCACCAGCAGCCGCAGGTCGCGCGCCAGCGGGGCATCCGAATCGTCGATCGACTGGTTCTGGCACACCATGCAGCGCAGCTCGCGCGACAGATCACGCGCCCGTGCTTCCTTGGCCGGATCCGCCATGATCTCGTCGGGCTGCACGGCGTAGGCAGGCAACGAGGGCAGAAAAACCAAGCTTACCAAGGCCAGCAGAATGATGCGCGCCGATCTCATTGGGAGCTTCTACTCCCCATCACCACCGACGTCATCAAATTTTCGGCTAGACATTGATATCGCTTTATGCGATATTGCGCGCTATGAGTCAGGTCGGATTCACACCGGTTGCGACACGCCAATGGCTCAAGCTTTCGCCGCAAGTTCGAGAACGGATCAAGAAGAAACTTGAGGCCTACGCGGCGACCGGTCAGGGCGATGTCAAGAAGCTGAAAGGCCAGGCTGGTGCAAGATTTCGTGTCGGCGACTGGCGTGTGATTTTCTACGAAGAAGCGGGATCTATAGTTGTCGTAGGGGTTGGACACCGGCGGGAAATCTATGATTGAGAGGATGTCATGAGGGTAAAATTCAAGGTGACTCCCGACGGCGAAGTGGCCATTGTCCCACGTGCAGAATACGAACGTCTCAAGGCTTTTGAACAGGAGGCTGAAGAAGACAGAGGTACTGCACGGCTAGTTGCGCGAGCAAAGAAGGAAATTGCAGACGGCACGCCGGTTTTGCCGATGGGCGTCGTGGATCGTCTGGCAAACGGAGAAAATCCGATCCGTGTTTTGCGCCAATTCCGCGGTTGGACTCAAACTGAATTGGCCAATGCCGAAGGAGTTCAGATTACGCAGAACTATCTGTCCGACCTCGAAACAGGCAAACGCCAAGGGCCATTGGCCCTACACCGCAAATTCGCGCGGGCGCTCGGGGTACCGTTGGATATGTTGTCGACCATTGCGGTATCGGAGCAAGAGGCTGATCCGGCAAGATTCGCCAAACGTAAGCAGGTAGTCGCAGATATGAAACGTCGGCGCGGTCAGCATTGAAGGCGCTTCATATCGGCTATTCCGCCGGCTGCAGGGCGCGCGCGGCCTTGGCGGGCTTCGGCGCGCCGACGCGCAGGCGGCGGTCCGACAGCGACAGCAGGCCGCCGAACGCCATCAGCACCGGTCCCCACCAGATCAGCAGCACCAACGGCTTGTGATAGATCCGCACCGCGACGGCGCCCTCGGCGTTGGTATCGCCGAGCGAAACGTAGAGCTGGCTGGCGCCGCGGGTCAGCAGCGCTGCTTCGGTGGTCGATGACCCCCGCGTGGTGAAATTGCGCTTCGACGGCGTCATCGCGCGCAGTTCCCTGCCATCGAGGGTAACCGTGAAGCGGGCGATCATCTCGCGAAAATTCGGGCCCTGCCGCTGCGAAACGCCATCGAGCTTCAGCTCGTAGCCCGCGACCCTCGCGACATCGTCCGGCTTCATCGTGCCGATATATTCGCTGTTCCAGGTGGTTTCGCAGACGATACCGATCAGGGCGACGCCGACGCCGGCATGTGCGAACGCCGTCCCCCAGGTTGCGCGCGGCAATCCTCGCGCGCGCGCCATCGCAGTCGCCAGCGGCGCTCGGAACAGCGCCGTGCGTTCGGCGAGATCGCACAGCGCGCCAGCGATGACGAAGACCGCCAGTCCGATTGCGAGCGGGGCGAGCGTGGGACCGCCCCAGGTCCATGCCCACAGCCCGGCGATCGCGATCAGCGCGGCGACGCCCGCCGCCGTCAGCCGTTGCGCCGCTCCACGCAGATCGCCGCGCTTCCACGCCATCAGCGGCGCGAACGGCATTGCGACCATCAGCGGCACAAATAACGGACCGAAGGTCAGGTTGAAGAACGGCGCGCCGACCGAAATCTTGTCGCCGGTCAAGACCTCGAGTGCCAGCGGATACAGCGTTCCGATGAAGACGGTCGCGCAGGCCGAGGTCAGAAACAGATTGTTGAGCACGAGTGCGCCTTCGCGCGAGATCGGCGCGAACAGCCCGCCCTGCTTCAGCGCCGACGCGCGCCACGCGTACAGCGAGAGACTGCCGCCGATGAAAAGGCAGAGGATGAGCAGGATGAATACGCCGCGCGCCGGGTCGGTCGCAAACGCGTGCACCGAAGTCAGAACGCCCGAGCGCACCAGGAAGGTGCCGAGCAGTGATAGCGAGAACGTCAGGATCGAAAGCAGGATGGTCCAGACCTTCAGCGCATTGCGCTTCTCCATCACCACGGCCGAATGCAGCAGCGCGGTGCCGGCGAGCCAGGGCATCAGCGAGGCATTCTCGACCGGATCCCAGAACCACCAGCCGCCCCAGCCGAGCTCGTAATAGGCCCAGTAGGATCCCATCGCGATGCCGAGCGTGAGGAATATCCACGCCACGAGCGTCCAGGGCCGAACCCAGCGCGCCCAGGCCGCGTCGATCCGGCCCTCGATCAGCGCCGCGACGGCGAAAGAGAACGAGATCGAGAAGCCGACATAGCCGAGATAGAGCATCGGCGGATGCACCGCGAGGCCGATGTCCTGCAGCACCGGATTGAGATCCCTGCCCTCGACCGGCGGGCTCACGATGCGCAAGAACGGATTCGAGGTGACCAGGATGAACAGATAGAACGCGCTGGCGATCCAGCCCTGCACCGCCAGCACATGCGCGCGCAACGACAGCGGCAGATTGTTGCCGAAGGCGGCGACCAAGCCGCCGAACAGCGCCAGGATCGCGACCCACAGCAGCATAGATCCTTCGTGATTGCCCCAGACGCCCGTGATCTTGTAGAGGAGCGGCTTCGTCGAGTGCGAGTTCTCGAATACGTTGGCGACGGAAAAGTCCGACACGACGTACAGCGTCACCAGCGCCGCGAACGACGCAGCCACGAACAGCAATTGCGCCAGCGCCGTCGAGCGCGCGACGTTCATCAGGGCATGGTCGCCCCTGACAGCACCGAGGATCGGCACCGTGGACTGGATCAGCGCCAGCACGAGCGCCAGCACCAGCGCGTAATGCCCGGCTTCCGCGATCACCGCGACGCCCCTTTCGAAGCGCCTTGGGTCGGCGCGGCCGCGGCTGCGCTGCCCGGCTTCGTGCCGTAATCATCCTTCCAGTGGCCCTGCTTCTTCAGCGCATCGGCGACGTCCCTGGGCATGTAGGTCTCGTCGTGCTTTGCCAGTACGGTATCGGCCTTGAAGACCCCGGAGGCATCGAGCACGCCTTCGGCGACGACGCCCTGCCCCTCGCGAAACAGGTCGGGCAAAATTCCCCTGTAGGCGACCGGCAGCGTGGCGCTACCATCGGCGATGCTGAAATTCACCGCAAGATTGTCGCCGCGCACCAGCGAGCCAGGCTGCACCAGACCGCCGAGACGAAAGCGCTTGCCGGGCGGAATCTGCTTCTCGGCCGCCATCGAGGGCGTGGAAAAGAACACGATGGAGTCGCGCATCGCGTTCAGCACCAGCGCCGCCGCCACCGCGAGCACCGCAAGCGAACCGCCGATCATGGTCAAACGCCGCTGCTTGCGGGTCATGAATGTCCTCTGTCTTCGCACCTGCCCCGGCGCATCCTGTACCTATCCATCTAGCCCGAGGTTCCTTGCGCCCTCATTGAGCTGGCGCAAGCGTTCGGCATCGTTGGCAACCGCCTGGCGCGCGTCACCGAGCGCGCTCGCCGCCTTCTCGCGTTCGCCCATGACCGTATAGGCGCGCAGCAGTCGCAGCCATCCCTCGACATCGTCGCCATTTTGCTTCAACCGCGTCGCGAGCCGATCGACCATGCCGCGAACCATCGCGCCGCGGTCGTCCTCGCTCATATCCCTGGCCGCCGCCATCGCCTCGGTGGGGAGCGCGGGCGGAGCCGGACCACCGACCCTCGCCAGCGCGGACTGCAGCAAAGGCCGCCACGGCGCATCCGCCGGCGCCTTGGCGAGCATGCCGCGCCAGATCGAAGCAGCGTCGGCCGCCCGTCCGTCCTGTTCGGCCGCCAGCCCGAGGAAATAGCTTGCCTTGGGATCGTCTGCGTTCTGCGCAACCGCGCGTTCGAATTCGGCCTTGGCCTCCGCCGTCACCACGCCGCCCGCAGCACCGGCAAGGGCTTCGCCCAGATCGGCCCGGCGCTCGGCGCTGTCGCCGGCGTAAGTGATCGAATTGCGATAGGCGCGGACGGCATCGTCGTAGCGGCCAAGCCGCGCCAGCACCGGCGCCAGCACGGTCCAGCCGCGCCCATCGGTCGGATTTTTTTCCAGATGCGCCTCGACCTGCGCCACCATGTTGTCGAGCGGCTGGTTGGCAT
Source organism: Pseudomonadota bacterium (assembly GCA_023422775.1). Classification (GTDB taxonomy): domain Bacteria; phylum Pseudomonadota; class Alphaproteobacteria; order Rhizobiales; family Xanthobacteraceae; genus Bradyrhizobium. Next base: position 1,769 of record JAFAGM010000069.1, on the reverse strand, counting down.
CCACGGTGCGGGTGCGCGACGCCAGCGGAAAGTCGCCAAGCTGCGGCGTGCCGAGCGACAGATAGAAGGTCACCGCCGCGACCGGCAGCGCCACCAGCGCCAGGACGGCCGATGCGCGGCGCAGGCCGAGGCTCGGCCGGGCCGGCAGATCGCGTTCGGCATCCGCGGCGGCCAGCAGCCGGCGGCCGATCTCGACCCGCGCAGCCTCGGCTTCGGCTACCCCGATCAGCCCGGCTGCGGCATCGCGATCGATCTCGGCAAGCTGGTCCCTGTACACGGTGGCCTCATTGCCGCCAGCCTGCGGCGCCGAGCTGCGGCTCAATGGCCAGAGCACCGCAAAGATCGCCGCGACCGTCATCAGCGCGAACACAAACCACAGCGTCATCAAGCAGTTCCCGGGCGAAACGACGCTTTTAGAATAGCACTAAGCGCCGATGCGCCGCTTTACACCACCGGCGGCAAGCCCGGCAATTGACAATTGCGGCAGCAGGGAACCGCGGGCCACGGGTTTGCGGACCCGCCGGCAGCATGGCGGCCCGGTGCCGCTATTTTGATTTTGCCTGACCGGCCCGGGCCGGCTTGCGCTCGCCGGTCACGGCATTTTCGGCCGCCCGGCTCATCAGCGACGCGTAGTCCTGGCCGAACAGGACCTCGCAGAAGCGGATCGCCGCGCTGACCTGCATCTGCCGGTAGGCGCGCGCCCTGGTGTCGCCGCCGCGCAGCGCCTGCACGAGCCCTTCGGTGGACTTCTCGACATATTGCTGCAGATCGGAATAGGTCCGCAGCGTCACTTCGTTGATCGCGAGTTCGCTGGCATAGGTGCGACATACCGCCACGAAGTCGATCAGCGCGGCCGCCTCCTCGACTTCGGACGGATCGATCTTCGGCGCGGAAGCGATGTCCTTGTCGGCGCGCTGGCGCAGGATGCGGCGGACGCGCCCCGGCACGCTCTCGATCTCCGACTGCAGCGAGTTGGAGATATCGGCGCGGATCGACGTCAACTGCCGGCCCCAGGCGGAATCGTTGCGCAGGTCCAGCTCGGTGCGCAGGCCGCGCACGCCGTCGTGCAGGATCTTCAACTGGTCGCCGACATTGTCGAGATGGCCGCGCCTGATGTCGGTGCGCAAGCAGGCTGCGAGGTAGGAGAGATCATGAAGCGCGATCGTGACGGCGACGCCATAGGGCGTGGCGGCAACGCGAATCTCGTCGTCCGAGCCCGCCATCTTGATGGCAAGACGGATGATCTGCCATGGCGCCGCGAGCCGCTGCATGATCAGCGACAGCGCGAACGGCAGCATTTGCGAGGTCTGCAGCGAGGGGGCGTTCAGCGCCGAACTCACCGTCGCAATCTGCGCATCCGCCAGGGTCCGTATCTGCCGCGGAAGCCGGCTCCCAAGCGAATCCATCGCCTCGCGCCCCCGCAGCACCGCGCCGATCAACAGCAGGTCTTCGACGACATTGAGTGGGCCGATCCGCGCCAGCGTCCGGTGCCTGTCGTCGCCCGCTGCCGGCGTGGCGATCTTGACGATCGCGTCGGCCACGGCGAACTGGAACTTGCGGGTAGCCGCTTCGAGGCCTGCGTTCGAGCCGGTCAGCCGGATCTCGGCGAGCGTCGTTTCGAATGCGACTGCGGCCTCGGGCACGGCATCGCGGCTCAGCCACTGCCAGACCGGCAGCAGCGAGGCACGCCGGATCTGCCCGGCCCGCACCGGGAAATTGCCCTCGACGAGGAACGGCTCAAGCGGACCATATAACAGCCGCGCCGGATC
>JAFAGM010000066.1 GCA_023422775.1 Pseudomonadota bacterium | reverse complement strand
ATCGACGGCAATGTTGCCGATCTGCTCGCGCCTGCGGGGCGCATCGGCCGCGCCACCCGGGTTGAGAGCGCGCAGGAACGCTACATCGAATTCGCCAAGCGCACGCTGCCGCGCGATTTGTCGCTGGACGGCCTGCGCGTCGTGGTCGATTGCGCCAATGGCGCCGCCTACAAGGTCGTGCCGGAGGCGCTGTGGGAGCTGGGTGCCGACGTCGTGCCGATCGGCGTCGAGCCCGATGGCTTCAACATCAACAAGGAATGCGGCTCCACCTCGCCGGAAGCGCTGTCGAAGAAGGTGCGCGAGATGCGCGCCGACATCGGCATCGCGCTCGACGGCGACGCCGATCGCGTCATCCTGGTCGACGAGCGCGGCCATGTGATCGACGGCGACCAGTTGCTCGCGGTGATCGCGCAGAGCTGGAAGGAAGACGGCCGTCTCGCCAGGCCGGGCATCGTCGCCACCGTGATGTCGAACCTCGGGCTCGAACGTTTCCTCGCCGGCCAGGGCATCGGCATGGTGCGTACACCGGTCGGTGACCGCTATGTGCTCGAACAGATGCTCACGCAAGGCTACAATCTCGGCGGCGAGCCATCGGGCCATATCATCCTGTCCGACTACGCCACCACGGGCGACGGCTTCGTCGCTGCGCTGCAGGTGCTGGCCGTGGTGCAAAAACTTCGCCGTCCGGTGTCGGAAGTCTGCCACCGCTTCGATCCGCTGCCGCAGATCCTCAAGAACGTGCGCTACCGCAGCGGCAAGCCGCTCGACGATGCCGAGGTTAAATCGGCGATCGTGGACGGCGAGAACCGCCTCAACGGCCATGGCCGCCTGCTGGTCCGCTCGTCCGGCACCGAGCCCGTCATCCGCGTGATGGGCGAGGGCGACGACCGCATGCTGGTCGAGGACGTCGTCGACCAGATCGTCAACGCGCTCGGTCACGCCGCGGCGGCATAAGCCTGCGTTATTTCGGCGGCGCGGCGGCGCTGATCGGTGGTGCGGCGACGCATCGCAGCCATCGCCTATTGACGATGGTCGCCCGGGTGCGTGCGGCGTAGAAACCGGCATTCCCGCCGCGAATCTTTCCCGGAAATGTCGCCTTGAACAAGCCCGTCATCGTCTCAGAGGAAACGCTGTCCGCGCCGGTGGTGGTGCCGGATGTAGCTCCGGGCCTCGCCGCAAAGGCCGCGGTCGCCGGGCCGGCCTATATCGTGCTCACCGGCATCAGCTTCTCGCATTTCCTCAACGACACCATGCAGTCGTTGATCGCGTCGGTCTATCCGATCCTGAAAGACGCCTACGCGCTCGACTATGCGCAGATCGGCATGATCACGCTGGCGTTCCAGTTCACCGCGTCGCTGCTGCAGCCGCTGGTCGGACATTTCACCGACAAGAAGGCGCAGCCGTTCTCGCTCGCGATGGGCATGGGGTTTACGTTCTTCGGATTGCTGCTGCTCAGTGTCGCGCATGTCTACCCGATCATTCTGATCGCGGCGGCGCTGGTCGGGCTTGGCTCGGCGGTGTTTCATCCGGAGTCGGCGCGTATCGCGCGGCTGGCGTCGGGCGGACGCTACGGCTTCGCGCAATCGGTGTTTCAGCTCGGCGGCAGTTTCGGCACCTCGATGGGGCCGGTGCTGGCGGCGCTGATCGTGGTGCCGTTCGGCCAGCCCTCGATCGCCTGGTTCTCGTCGATTGCGTTTCTGGCGATCGTCATCCTGTGGCGCATCGGCGTCTGGTACAAGCCGCAGATCACGACCAAAAGGGCTGCGGTGATCGAACGCCATCCGGACCATCCGGATCCACGGCGCGTCCGGATCGCGCTCGCTGTGCTGGTCGCGCTGCTGTTCTCCAAGCAACTCTACGTCTCGAGCCTGTCGAGCTATTACATCTTCTACCTGATCGACCGGTTCGAGGTTTCGACCCAGGCAGCCCAGCTCTATCTTTTCATCTTCCTGGCCGCCAACGCGGTGGGCGCGTTCTTCGGCGGACCGATCGGCGATCGCTTCGGCCGCAAATACGTCATCTGGTTTTCGATTCTCGGTGCGCTGCCGTTCACGCTGGCGCTGCCCTATGCCGGACTGGCAGGAAGCGCCGTTCTCACCGTGTTTATCGGTCTGATCCTGTCGTCGGCGACGTCGTCGATCATCGTGTTCGCGCAGGAATTGATGCCGCACCGTTTCGGAATGATCTCCGGCGTGTTCTTCGGCGTTGCCTTCGGCATCGGCGGACTTGGCGCGGCGGTGCTGGGCCGGCTTGCCGATCACACCAGCATCGCCTTCGTCTATCATCTCTGCTCTTTCCTGCCGGCGCTCGGGCTGCTTGCGGTGTTTCTGCCGAAATTGTCCCAGCCCGTGCTGCGCTAGGTGCGCGCGCGTTCGGCGCAGGGGCGGGGTAAACCAGGCGTTATCGCCGTACGACGCGAACGACCGTCAACGCATCGTTAGTATGTGTGGCGGTTGCGGTCGCTTCCTGTGATGCGAATCTCGCGTCGCGAAGAGGCTACGCAAGAAGCCGTTCAGGATTTGTCAACCTTAATAATTAGGGTTAAGCGCCGCTTAAACATTTAATGGCATCGTCCGTCCGTGAGTTTTTGAAGTGGGGCCTTTTTCGCAGTCTGCCTCACCGGACAAAAGGACGAAGCTTATGCGTAGCGTTATGTCTCTCGTTGCCGCCGGTGCGGCTACTCTGTTGTCGTCGGCGGCGTTCGCCGCCGACATGGCCATCGCTCCGCCTCCTTATGCAGCGCCGGTGGTCGAGGATTTCGGCGGCTGGTATCTGCGCGGCGACATCGGCTTTTCCAACCAGCGCGTCGATCGTCTGAATAACGTGCTCGATGTCAACGCGACCACGTCGCAGCAGACCAACAGCTTCAATACCGCGGGCATCTTCGGCCTCGGCGTCGGCTACCAGTTCAACAACTGGTTCCGCGGAGACGTCACCGGTGAATACCGCGGCAACTCGCAGTTTGTCGGCACCGATCACATCACCTATGCCGGCGGTGTTGGCGTCGACAATTATCGCGCCACCAAGAACGAGTGGGTCGTCATGGCCAATGCCTATGTCGATCTCGGCACCTGGTGGTGCATCACCCCGTTCATCGGCGCCGGTGTCGGCGGCGCGCGGGTCGCGATCAACGGCTTCACCGATCAGAGCATCAACAGCAACCCGACTCCTCCTGGTCCCGCGGTGGTGGGCCAGGCCTTCGGCGACAACTTCGCCAAGTGGAATTTCGCCTGGGCAGTCCATGCCGGTCTCGCCTACAAGGTCACGCCGAACTTCACCGTCGAACTCGCCTATCGCTATCTCGACATGGGCGACGGCCTGACCGGCGATCTCCGCACCTTCGACGGCACCAACGGCATCTACAATCCGACGACCTTCAAGAACATCACCTCGCATGACCTCAAGCTCGGCGTGCGCTGGGATCTGATCAGCCCGGCGGTCTACGCGCCGCCGCCGCTGATCCGCAAAGGTTGATGGCGACTTTCATTCGTTAACGGTTGCAAGACGGCGCGGGGGCTTCCCGCGCCGTTTTGCTTTTGCGGGAGCGGTGAAAAAAAGCGTCGACTTTGCGACAAGATTGCGCCAATCGAGCGCCGAAACAACGATTGGTTAAGGTTAACAGGCGATGATCAACGCAAGTTCAGAGCGTCCGATGGAGCGTTGCAATGCGTCGACTTTTGCTGGTGGCGGTGATCTGTGGAGCGAATGGCGTCGCACAGGCGGCCGATATGCCGGACTATCTTCGCGGAGGTATCTCCGATGGCCTGAGCCGAAGCAGCGTCAATTGGCAGGGCTCTTATGTGGGCGGCCAGGTGAGCTACGGCTCGGTGACCTCCAAGGTGGACAGCGGAATCAACAGCGACCTGCAGGCAAGCTACCCCTTGGTTCCGGCGCCCGGCGTCACCTACGACTGGTTGCCACTGGGAAGCGCCCACGGCAGCTCGACGGGGTACGGCGCCTTTGTCGGATACAATTCGCAATGGGATGACGTCGTCGTCGGTTTCGAGGCGAACTACATCCATGACGGATTCCGGTCTGTCGCGAACTCGGTGGGAGCGAGATACGACGGTGCCGGCGTGCTCCAGAGCGTTACCAATTCGAACGCGACCGTAAGACTCTCGGATTTCGGCTCGCTGCGCGTGCGCGGCGGCTACGTCATGGGATGCTTCCTGCCCTATGCGTTCGTCGGCACCGGCCTTGGCAGCCAGACGGTCGATCGCACCGTTTCGGCGTCGCCGCCGCCGCTGGTTGCAGGGACGTTCGCCGCGAGCAAGTCCAAACTGGTGTTCGGATATAGCGCCGGCGCCGGCATCGACGTAATGCTGGTCGGCGGTCTGTTCGTGCGCGCCGAATATGAGTATCGCCGCGTGACGTCGGACGTCGAATCCAACATCAACACGGTGCGCGCCGGCCTCGGCTACAAGTTCTGACCTCGCCGGCGGCATGATCCTGCCGCCGTTGACAGATTTGCCGCCGCCTGTTGCACTGTCTCCCTAACCAGGATGACAGTGCATGAAGGTCTACGGCGACACCAATTCCGGCAATTGCCTGAAGGTGAAATGGGTGTGCGACCATCTCGCGCTGCCCTACAGCTGGATCGCCGTCGATACGCTCAAGGGCGAGACGCGGACGGCTGGGTTCCTCAAGCTGAATAGCGCAGGCCAGGTGCCCACCGTCGAACTCGACGACGGACGGACGCTCGCCCAATCCAACGCCATCATCCGCTATCTCGCCCGCGGCTCCCGCCTCATTCCGTCGGATGCATACGCGCAAGCCAAAATGGACGAGTGGCTGTTCTGGGAGCAATACAGCCATGAGCCCTACATCGCGGTCTGTCGTTTCCAGATGTTCTATCTCGGCAAGCCGGCTTCCGATCTCGACCCGGAGAAGGTCAAGCGCGGCTACGCTGCGCTGGCGCGAATGGAGCAACAGCTTGCCGTTACGCCGTTCCTCGCCGGCGATAACGTCTCGCTCGCCGACGTGTCGCTGTTGGCCTATACCCGCCTGGCGCATCAAGGCGGCTTCGATGTCGATCGTTACGGCGCCGTGAGCCGCTGGATCGGCGAGACCGAGAAACTTCTCGGCCTGCCGCCGGCGCGCTGACCTCATCGGAAACGATCATGTCCACCACTTCTGACATTACCATTCGCCCCGCGCGCCGCGAGGACATTGGCCCCATCGTCGCCATGCTCGCGGACGATCCGCTCGGCGGGCCGAGGGAACGGATCGAAGACCCGTTGCCGCAGTATTACGTCGCGGCATTCGAGCGGCTCTCGCGCGATCCCAATGTTCAGCTCGTCGTCGCGGAGAACGGGGAGGGCGCCGTCATCGGCTGCCTGCAACTCTGCATCCTGCCTGGGCTCAGTTCGCAAGGCGCCTCGCGCGGGCTGATCGAGGACGTCCGGGTCGCCAGCCATTGCCGCAGCCGCGGCATCGGCGAACAGTTGGTGCAATGGGCGATATCGGAAGCGCGCGGCCGCGGATGCAAGCTGGTTGAACTGCTGACGCATCACACCCGTGTCGATGCGCAGCGGTTTTATGAACGATTGGGGTTTGCGCGCAGCCACGTCGGCATGACGATCAGGTTTTGACGCGCAGTTGAGTCGCTGCTGTCGCTACTGCTTGCGGTAGCGGTGTTTTCCGCGATCGAATTAATAACCGATAAACCACGCAGGCGTCCGTTGTTTTACGGAGAGGGACGTCTGCGCTATTCCGGCGCCACCTTCGGGCTTGGGGCGCTTGGGGATTTCCGATGAAGAACTATTCGATCGTCCGGGTCGGGGACGAATATGTCGTGCAGGCCGGCGATGTGCGCATCCTGAAGGTCGCGAGCCGGCGGCAGGCAGCGAAGCTCGTGACCGAGGCCGCCGAATTGCTCGGACAGGTGCCGGCGCCGGACGCCGGCGAGGACGCTTCACTCGCGTGTGAAGGCGAGGCCCCCTCCGATCCCGCCCAAGTTTCTTGACGGTCGGGCGCGATTCCCCTAATGACCGCGGCGGGACACCTCCCCCCAACGGGAGGCTTACTATCTGGAAGGATAGATCATGACCGTTGCGAAGCCCGCTTCGCGGCCGAACGTGCCGCATTTTTCTTCCGGCCCCTGCGCCAAGCGCCCCGGCTGGAATCCCCAAAATCTCAAGGACGCCGCTCTCGGCCGCTCGCATCGTGCGAAGATCGGCAAGGCGCGGCTCAAACTCGCGATCGACCTGACGCGCGAAGTGCTTGAAGTCCCGGCCGATTACAAGATCGGCATCGTGCCGGCGTCCGATACCGGCGCGGTCGAAATGGCGCTGTGGTCGCTGCTCGGCGCCCGCCCGGTCACCACCATCGCCTGGGAATCCTTCGGTGAGGGCTGGGTCAGCGACATCGTCAAGGAACTGAAGCTCAAGGACGTCACCAAGCTGCACGCCGGTTATGGCGACATTCCCGACCTCTCCAAGGCCGATCCGGCCTCCGACATCGTCTTCACATGGAACGGCACGACATCAGGCGTGCGCGTGCCCAACGCCGACTGGATCAAGGCCGATCGCCAGGGCCTCACGATCTGCGATGCGACGTCTGCCGCTTTCGCGCAGCCGCTCGATTTTGCAAAGCTCGATGTGGTGACGTTCTCCTGGCAGAAGGCGCTGGGCGGGGAAGCCGCGCACGGCATGCTGATCCTCAGCCCGCGCGCGGTAGAGCGGCTCGAGACCTACAAGCCGGCATGGCCGCTGCCGAAGATTTTCCGCCTCACCAAGGGCGGCAAGCTGAATCAAGGCATCTTCGAAGGCGAGACCATCAACACGCCGTCGATGCTGTGCGTCGAGGACTATCTCGATGCGCTGAACTGGGCCAAATCGATCGGCGGCCTCAAGGCCCTGATCGCGCGCGCCGACGCCAACACCAGGGTGCTGTCGGACTGGAAGGCGAAGACGCCGTGGATCGATTTCCTGGCAAAGGACCCGTCGATCCGCTCCAACACCTCGGTGTGCCTGAAGTTTACCGATCCCGCCATCACCTCGCTGACGGCGGATGCGCAGGCGGAGTTCTCGAAGAAGCTGGTTGCGCTGGTCGAGAAGGAAGCCGCCGGCTACGACTTCGCCTATTACCGCGATGCGCCGGCAGGTTTGCGGATCTGGTGCGGCGCCACCGTGGAAGCCTCCGACGTCGCGCTGCTGACGCAGTGGATCGACTGGGCATTCGCCGAGACCAAGGCCACGTTGCCGAAGGCGGCTTAGCTCGTCCTCTCAGCCGTCGTCCCGGCCAAGCGAAGCGCGAGCCGGGACCCATAGCCATAGCACGGAGTATGAGTCCCGGCTCTACGCGCCAAGAGGCGCTGCGGCCGGGACGACAATCGATTTCCCAAAGGATCATCCCATGTCCAAACCCAAAGTTCTCATTTCCGACGCGCTGTCTCCTGCCGCCGTGCAGATCTTCAAGGATCGTGGCGTCGAGGTCGATTTCCAGCCCAATCTCGGCAAGGACAAGGACAAGCTTGCCGAGATCATCGGCAACTATGACGGCCTTGCGATCCGCTCCGCGACGAAAGCGACCGCGAAGATCATCGACAGGGCGAAGAGGCTGAAGGTAATCGGCCGCGCCGGCATCGGCGTCGACAATGTCGAGATCCCGGCCGCCACCGCCAAGGGCATCATCGTGATGAACACGCCGTTCGGCAATTCGATCACGACCGCTGAACATGCCATTACCTTGATGCTGGCGCTGGCGCGGGAAATTCCGCAGGCCGACGCCTCGACGCAGGCCGGCAAGTGGGAGAAGAACCGCTTCATGGGCGTCGAGATCACCGGCAAGACGCTGGGCGTGATTGGCTGCGGCAACATCGGTGCGATCGTCGCCGACCGCGCGCTTGGTTTGCGCATGAAGGTCGCCGCGTTCGATCCGTTCCTGTCACCCGAGCGCGCCAAGGATATCGGCGTCGAAAAGGTCGAACTCGACGATCTGCTCAAGCGCGCCGATTTCATCACGCTGCACACGCCCCTGACCGAGAAGACCAAAAACATCATCGATGCGGCGGCGATCGCGAAGATGAAAAAGGGCGTGCGCATCGTCAACTGCGCGCGCGGCGGCCTGGTCGACGAGCAGGCGCTGGTCGATGCGCTGAATTCCAAACATGTCGCGGGCGCCGCCTTCGACGTGTTCGTCGAGGAGCCCGCCACCAGGAACGTGCTGTTCGGCCACCCGAACGTGATCTGCACCCCGCATCTCGGCGCCTCCACCACCGAAGCACAGGAGAACGTCGCGCTGCAGGTCGCCGAGCAGATGTCGGACTATCTCCTGACCGGCGCGATCTCGAACGCGGTGAACTTCCCGTCGATCACGGCGGAAGAGGCCCCGAAGCTGAAGCCGTTCATCGAACTCGCCGAAAAGCTCGGCTCGTTCGCCGGCCAGCTCACCGAGAGCGGGATCTCGAAAGTCCAGATTACTTATGAGGGCGCCGTCGCCGAGATGAAGATCAAGGCGATTACCTCGGCGGTGCTGTCGGGCCTGCTGCGGCCGATGCTGGGCGAGGTCAACGTGGTCTCCGCGCCGGTCGTCGCGAAAGAGCGCGGCATGGTGGTCGATGAAATCGTGCGTGCGGCGCAGAGCGATTACGAAAGCCTGATCACGGTCGCGGTTACGACCGAGCGGCAGGAGCGTTCGGTGTCGGGCACGGTGTACCACGACGGCAAGCCGCGGCTGGTCGACATCAAGGGCATCCGGGTCGACGCCGAGTTCGGCAAATCGATGATCTACGTGACCAATGAGGACAAGCCCGGCTTCATCGGCAGCTTCGCCGGCCTGCTCGGCGCGGCCCAGATCAATATCGCGACCTTCCATCTCGGCCGTACCAAGCAGGGCGGCGACGCCATTGCGCTGGTCGAGATCGACGGCCCGGTGCCCGCGGACGTGCTGGCGAAGGTGCAGGCGCTGCCACAGGTGAAGCAGGCCAAGGCGCTGGTGTTCTAGGGCGCGACCTCTTTCCCTCGGGTGCATGTTCATTCTTCGCCGCGGTCCCGCCGCGGCGAAGCCGCATGGAAGCCTCAAATCCGGATCGAACCCGTTGCGCTCTTGCTGCGTCTCACGACCGGGAGCGGTGGGCTTGTCGGCGTGTCGCCATCGGGCGAACGGTTCAGGAGAGAATCCATGCGATTGATTGCGAACAGTTTTCTTACGACGAGCCTCGTCGTCCTGACGGCCCTGGCCGCGGGTGGGGCGCAGGCGGCAAACATCGACGCCAGTTCGGCGGTCGATGCCGTCACCGTCTATCCCGACGGCGCCAGCGTCACGCGCGTCGTCACGCTTGATCTTCCCGCCGGCGAGAACTCAGCCGTGCTCAGGGATTTTCCGCTGACGCTCGATCCGTCCTCGCTGCGGGTCGAAGGCGAGGCGAGCACGAAGCTCACCATCGGTGCAATCGATGCAAGGCCGCCGCGCGCCGCGCCGCCGGTCAATCTCCCGGAACTCGACAAGCGCATCGAGGCGCTGAAGGACGAGCGCGCCAATCTGCAAGGCGCGATCGATGCCGCCGCGGCGCGGCGCAAGTTCGCCGAGCGCTTCGCCGCGGCATCTCCTGCCGGGATCGGCGACAAGGGTGAGGCGCGTCCGATTTCGGAATGGCGCGCGGCCTTCGCGGCGGTCGGGGAGGAAATCGCCAGCGCCGAGGCCGCCATCCGTGATACCGAACGCAAGCAGCGCGAGTTCGACCGCGAAATCGCGCGTCTGGAGCAGGACCGCGCGCAGAAGCCGCCGAGCAAGATGGAAGTGCGGATCGAACTCGCAACCGTCGCCGCTACCAGGGCGACGCTGCGGGTGACCTACGCGGTGCGCAAGGCGCGCTGGATGCCGCTGTATGATGCCCGCCTCGACACCGGCGCCAGGGATCGCAAACCTGCGCTCGAACTGGTGCGCCGCGCCGAGATCACCCAAAGCACGGGTGAGGACTGGTCGAATGTCGCGCTTAGTGTTTCGACGGTGCGGACCACGCGCGGCGGCAACGCACCCGATCTCAATTCGCTGATCGTGCAGTACCCGCAACCGCCGCGTCCCGCGGCGTCCGTCAGCAGCGGCGCGATGGATTATGCGGCAAAACCGCTGTCGCGCGCCGCACCGGCGCCCAGGGCGGAATCGCTCGCGGAGCGCGCAGATGAGCAGCAGGCTACGGCTGATGTCGGCAGCTTCCAGGTGGTGTTCAGGATTCCAGGCCGCGTCAGCCTCGGCGCCAGCGAGGGCGCCAAGAGCCTGCGCGTCGCCAGCGCGATGATTGCTCCCGACCTCGCGGTGCGCGCCGCGCCGGTGAAGGATCCGACCGCATTCCTCGAAGCGAGTTTCAGGCAGAATGAGGACGCGCCGCTGCTGCCGGGCCGGGTTGCGATCTATCGCGATGGCGTGTTCGTCGGCCGCGGCCAGATGGTGGCCGCCGGCAAGGACGAAACCGTGCGGCTCGGCTTCGGCGCCGACGACAAGATCAAGATCGAGCGTTCCGTTCTCAAGCGCAACGAGGGGACCGGCGGCCTGATCGTGACGACGTCGAAGACCGACGAGCGCGCGTTCAAGACCACGGTGCGCAACGGCCACGACTTCCCGATCAGGATCGCGATCGAGGACCAACTGCCGGTCAGCGAGAACGAGGACATCGTGGTCGAGATGTTGCCGTCGACCACGGCGCCCACCGCGACCAACATCCGCGACAAGCGCGGCGTGCTGG
>JAFAGM010000028.1 GCA_023422775.1 Pseudomonadota bacterium | reverse complement strand
GCGCTGCAGCGCTGTCATTCCGGGGCGTCGCGACAGCGACGAACCCGGAATCCAGAAGGTGTGGCGCGAGATTCCGGGTTCGCGCTAACGCGCGCCCCGGAATGACGGTTGCAGATGACTACGCGCTCACACCGACGCCGATCGGGCAGGACACGCCGGTGCCGCCGAGACCGCAATAGCCGGCGGGGTTCTTCGCCAGATATTGCTGATGATAATCCTCGGCGAAATAGAATTCGCCGGCGGGTGCGATCTCGGTGGTGATGGCACCGAGCCGCTTTGCAGCAAGTGCCTTCTGGTAGAGCGCCTTCGATTCCTCGGCCGCCTTCTGCTGCGCGTCCGAGTAAGTGTAGATCGCGCTCCGATACTGCGTGCCGACATCGTTGCCCTGGCGCATGCCCTGCGTCGGGTTGTGGCTTTCCCAGAACGTCTTCAGCAGTTTCTCGTAGGAGATCTGCTTCGGATCGAACACGACCAGCACCACTTCGGTATGGGCGGTGCGGCCCGAACAAACCTCTTCATAGGTCGGGTTCGGCGTGTGGCCGCCGGCATAGCCGACAGCGGTCGCAAAGACGCCGTCGCCGAGCTCCCAGAACTTGCGCTCGGCGCCCCAGAAGCAGCCGAGCCCGAACACGGCCTGCTCGAAGCCGGCCGGATAAGGCGGCTGCAATCGCGCGCCGTTGACGAAATGGGTGGTCGAGGTCGGAATGGCCTGCGCGCGGCCGGGCAGCGCTTCGGCTGCACTCGGCAATGCGGTGGTCTTGCGCATGAACAGCATGATGGTCTCCGCAGACGAGCTGGCCGTCGCATGAGACAGGCGCTCAGGCGGCGTGCTCGCGATCAGGTGGGAATATAGGTATCTACGCAAGCAGGGGCAGCTCTGTTACGCCGCCCTTCGTGCACTCGATCGCGCGATCGAAAGCTCAGTTCCGGGAATAGCCGATCAGCGGTTTCCGCGGGCGGAACAGGATCATCAGCAGGATGCCGAGAATGCCGAGGACGGCGAAGACCGGCTGATCCAGCACCAGGCGGATCACCGAGGTCCAGAGCCAGGGCGCCTTGGCCTCGACCCAGGTCCGGAACGCGGTCTGGCTGGCCTGATTGATATCATTCCAGAACTGGCCGAACCGGGTGAATTTGAGGGTCTGATCGGCCACCCAACGGGCGCCGTCATAGACCATGAAGATGAACCCCCCGGCGAGCAGCAACAGCCCAATCAGTCGGAAAAAGCCGCGGATCATGCCTCACCCATGATGGCCGTTCGCTCGAACGGCCTTTTCGGAACGTCGCCAGCCAATAGCCGGGCGACGGCAGAAATTCAACCGCTTCAGGGCGTTACGGCGACCCTTCAAGCGCCCGGAGGGCTGGTTTTCCAGTCCGGAAAGCGTTGACGGTGCCCAAGAGCCTCTCTATAAGGGCGCCAACTGGCGGTGGGCGCAATCCTGCCGCCGCTGTTCTTTGAGCAGTTGCAGGCTGTCCAAGCCTCATGTTCCGGGAATAGCCAGCAACCGAACACCCTAAATCCGAGCGTCGATTCAGCGGTCAAGCAGCCGGCGCTACCCGACCAAGACGCGACCGGTACCGCAAAGGACATTGAGACCATGGCCAATACCACTTCCGCCAAGAAAGCGACGCGCAAGATCGCCCGCCGCACCGCCGTCAACAAGTCGCGCCGCACCCAGATGCGCGGTGCCGTGCGCACCGTCGAGGAAGCCATCGCGACCGGCGACCGCGCCGCTGCCGTGAAGGCGCTGGCGAACGCTGAGCCGGCTTTGATGCGCGCCGCCCAGCGCAACATCATTCACAAGAACAACGCCAGCCGCAAAGTCTCGCGCCTCACCGCGCAGATCGCCAAGCTCGCCAAGTGAGCTGACGAAGCAAACTGGCGAGGCAAGCCCGCGAAGCAATCGCGCGGCCTCATCCGATCGGTCGATCCGATCGACGCTGCAAACAGCCCGGCATCGCGCCGGGCTTTTTTGTTGGCCGTCATATTCACGCAAGGTGACGCCACGTTCGATGGTCGATTGGAAGATCTGCATCGTCAGCGCTATTCTTCGTTCCGTAGTTTTACCTGCCGAAGTTTTGCAACAGGCGAAACTTTCACTGCATTGCAAAAAACCGCTGCGCGGCGGGCTCGAATTAAATCGCAGGCGACGAAAGTTCTACACACCGTAGATTCACAGGAACGCATATCGCCGGGGAGTTACCCTGGGAAACGAGACTCAAAAAGCGATGTCTCGCTAATCACTTATCGACATAGTGATCGCAAGCATTTGGAAAATTCGCCCGCACGTCGGGTGCGTGACGAATTTTTAAAAGATTTTTGGCGGTGGCGGATAATTGTCACATGAGGCGCGACGTTTTCGATTCTGTGCACGAATCCAAAAACTTGCTTCCGAGCCTGTGAACAACTCGCGCGCGCCGTTAACCGAGGTCAAGTTTTTTGATGCCTCAAGTGTGAATCAATTCCGTTGCGAGTCTTTCCGCTTAGTGTATTCCTTAAGTCGTCAGCGGCGCCCACGATCTTCAGACCAGCGCGGTTTAGGAAACGGGGCGAACGTGCAAATCGGCGGCGGTGAGCACGTAGGCGACGCTTCAACAAGCGATGTCGGTTCACAACCCATATCAATATGGGAACGGTAGTTCTTTGTCTGAATGTCTCCAGGCGGATTCCCGCCTCGCGCCAAGCGCACTTGAGAGACGTCGCGAGACTATCCCGACACGCAAGGCGGCGACGTCGAGCGGACGACCAGTACATGGGCAGGCATCCGCGACAGGAGTACGGCGCGGTTGTCTTCAAGACACGCAGGACCTTGCCGTGAGCGATCACGGTAGGACGGGGAGGTATCATGTCTTACGGACTCAACGCGGTATTGAAGCACGTTTCGCATTCCAACGATGCCGTCCTAGATCCGTCTGATCACCAGCCTTCCGCGTGTGACGGAGCGCAGAGTACGCGCTGACCTCGCGACCCCTCCATCTCTGACATCGCTGATCTGACGCGGCGTTCCCGCCGGACGGTCGGGCCATGCCTGACGATGGACTCGCTTTGAGGTCGCGCCATTCCGGGGACCCTGTCGAAGGGTTCTGCAGGAGAATCCTGCATGGCGCTCGCAACGCAACTATATCTCTCAAGAGAAGTTTTCTGACGATGACAATGGAACAGGATCGCTGGTCACGCGTGAAGGGGCGGCTGCGCTCGAGCGTTGGCGAGGACGTCTACACGAGCTGGTTTGCCCGCATGGATCTGGAAGGCGTGCAGGACGAGAGCGTGCGGCTCTCGGTGCCGACCCGCTTCCTGAAGAGCTGGATCCAGGCCCATTATGCCGAGCGCGTGCTGTCGTGCTGGCAGGCCGAGATGCCGGAAGTGCATCGCATCGATCTCACGGTCCGCTCGGCGGTGCGCCCGGTCGTGCAGCCGAAGGAAGTGCCCGCCCCGATCGAGGCGCGCCGCGCACCGGCGCCGGAATTGCGCTCGACCGCGACCGCGCCGGTCTCGGCCAATCACGACGCGCTCGGCGGCTCTCCGCTCGATCCGCGCCTGACGTTCGCGAGCTTCGTCGTCGGCCGCTCCAACACGCTGGCGCATGCGGCCGCACGCCAGGTTGCCGAAGGACGCCGCGGCGATCCCGTCATGTTCAACCCGCTCTACATCCATGCCGGCGTCGGCCTCGGCAAGACGCACCTGCTCCAGGCGGTGACCTGGGCCGGCAATTCCGGCAACGAGCGCAAGGTGCTGTACCTCACGGCGGAAAAATTCATGTACGGCTTCGTCGCCGCGCTGAAGACGCAGACCGCGCTCGCCTTCAAGGAAGCGCTGCGCGGCATCGACGTGCTGGTGATCGACGACCTCCAGTTCCTGCAGGGCAAGTCGACGCAGGCCGAGTTCTGTCACACGCTGAACGCGCTGATCGACGCCGGCCGTCAGGTCGTGATCGCAGCCGACCGTCCGCCGTCCGATCTCGAAAGCCTCGACGATCGCGTCCGCTCCCGGCTCGCCGGCGGCCTCGTGGTCGAGATGGGCTCGCTCGGCGAGGAGCTGCGGCACGGCATCCTCAAGTCGCGCGTCGCCGCCGCCCGCGCCCATCATGCGACCTTCGAGGTGCCCGAGGAGGTGCTGCATTATCTGGCGCGCACCATCACCGATAACGGCCGCGACCTCGAAGGCGCGATCAACCGTCTGCTGGCGCATTCCAAGCTCAACAACCGTCCGGTGACGCTGGAAATGGCCGAGCACGAGGTGCGCGATCTGGTGCGGCCGCAGGAGCCGAAGCGGATCAAGATCGAGGACATCCAGCGCGTGGTGGCGCGGCAGTACAATGTCAGCCGCTCCGATCTGTTGTCCTCGCGCCGGACCGCCAACGTGGTCCGCCCGCGACAGGTGGCGATGTATCTCGCCAAGACCCTGACCTTGCGCTCGCTCCCCGAGATCGGCCGCCGTTTCGGCGGACGCGACCACACCACGGTGCTGCATGCCGTGCGCAAGATCGAGGCCCTGGTCTCCAAGGACACGGCGCTGTCCGAGGAAGTGGAGTCGCTGAAGCGCCAGCTTCAGGAATAAACGCCTATCCCCATCACTCTCAGCCGAGATCGTCATGCCCGGGCTTGTCCCGGGCATCCACGTTCCCCGGGCTGCATGGCAAGCCGTGGATGGCCGGGACAAGCCCCCGGCCATGACGTTGTGGTGACCCGGCGGTGCCCCACCAGCCAACGACACGCGGGGCGCGCGGGTGCCGACCTACGTCCGGGCCACGGTCGTCCGTTCAGCCGGTAAATCGTGGGGAACTGCCCCCAATCCCTTGAATCCCGGGGCCATCCGCGCCACCTTGCGCGACCCTGACGGCTTTGATCATATCGGGTGGATGATCCGGCTTTCCGGGGTCTTCGGTGCCGTGGCGCGCGTCCCGCAGCCCGGCCTTTCCAACGCTGTGTTTTCTTGGGGATCGGGCGAGTAGTGCAATGAAGGTTACGGTCGAACGCGCGCAACTCCTGAAGTCGCTGGGCCATGTCCACCGCGTGGTCGAGCGCCGCAACACGATTCCGATCCTGGGCAACGTGCTGGTCCGCGCCGAGAGCGCGAAATTGTCGCTGAAGGCGACCGACCTCGACCTCGAGGTGACCGAGACGCTGGCGGCGGAAACCGCGACCGCCGGTTCGACCACGGTGCCGGCCCACATGTTCTACGACATCGTCCGCAAGCTGCCCGACGGCTCGCAGATCGTGCTGGAAGCCGACGGCGACCGTTCGGTGCTCGCGATCCGCGCCGGCCGCTCGCGCTTCACGCTGCAGACGCTGCCGGAGAGCGATTTTCCCGATCTCGCCGCTGGCGACATGACGCATTCGTTCTCGCTGGCCGCCGCCGACGTCAAACGCCTGATCGACCGCACCCAGTTTGCGATCTCGACCGAGGAAACCCGCTACTACCTCAACGGCATCTATCTGCACACGGCCGGCAGCGCCAAGGCGGCGACGCTGCGCGGCGTCGCGACCGACGGACACCGGCTCGCCCAGATCGACCTGGCGCAGCCCTCCGGTGCCACCGGCATGCCCGGCATCATCGTCCCACGCAAGACCGTCGGCGAAGTGCAGCGCCTGATCGAGGACAATGAAGCCGAAATCAGAATCGAACTGTCGCAGGGCAAGATCCGCTTCGCCCTCGGCAACGTCGTGCTGACCTCGAAGCTGATCGACGGCACCTTCCCTGACTATGGCCGCGTCATTCCGCAGAATAACGACAAGGAGCTGATCGTCGACAAGAAGGATTTCGAGGCCGCGGTCGACCGCGTCTCGACCATTTCGAGCGAACGCGGCCGCGCGGTGAAGCTGGCGCTGTCCGCCGGCAAGCTCGTGCTGTCGGTGACCAATCCGGATTCCGGCAGCGCGACGGAAGAACTCGAAGTCGAATACGCCTCCGACGCGCTCGATATCGGCTTCAACTCGCGCTATCTGCTCGACATCGCCGCCCAGATCGAAGGCGAAGTCGCCGTGCTCAAGCTGGCCGATCCCGGTTCGCCGACGCTGGTGCAGGACAAGGAAAACAAGGGCGCACTCTACGTGCTGATGCCGATGCGGGTGTGAGACGCTTTCTGTTTGCCTACACCGTAACTAGATTGCGTCATGGCCGGGCTCGTCCCGGCCATCCACGTCTTGGATGCAGCAAGGACGTAGATGCCCGGCACAAGGCCGGGCATGACGAAAGATAGAAGCATGACCCCTTCCCGCATCCACCGCCTCAGTCTGACGCACTTCCGCAATTATCGGGCGGCGAGCGTGCAGGCGCGGGGGGATATCGTGGTGCTGGCGGGGCCGAACGGCGCCGGCAAGACCAATTGCCTGGAGGCGATCTCGTTTCTCTCGCCGGGACGCGGTCTGCGGCGCGCGACGCTGGAGGATGTCGCCGACAATCAGGGCAACGGCTCGTGGGCGGTCTCCGCCGAGGTCGAGGGCGCGCTCGGGCTTGCCACGCTCGGCACCGGCATCGATGCGCCGGGCTCGGAGGGGACATCGAGCCGGCGCTGCCGGATCGACCGCGAGCCGGTGAGTTCGGCCACCGCGTTCGGCGACCATTTGCGCATGGTGTGGCTGACGCCCGCGATGGACGGGCTGTTCCTCGGCGCCGCCTCGGAGCGCCGGCGCTTCTTCGACCGCCTGGTGCTGGCGATCGACAGCGAGCATTCCAGCCGCGTCTCGGCGCTGGAACGATCGCTGCGCTCGCGCAACCGGCTGCTCGAGGTGCGCAATTACGACGACCACTGGTGCGACGCGATCGAGCGCGAGACCGCCGAGCTTGCCGTTGCGGTCGCCGCCACCCGCGGCCAGACCGTGACGAGGCTTGCAGCGATGCTGCACGAGCGCGGCGTGGACTCCGCCTTCCCATCGGCAGAGATCGCGCTCGACGGCTGGATGGAGAATGCGCTGGTGAATGAGCCCGCAACGGCGGTGGAGGATCGTTACCGCGAGATCCTGCGCGCCGGTCGTGCGCGCGACGCTGCGGCCGGGCGCACGCTGGACGGTCCCCACCTCACCGACCTGCAGGTGGTCTACGCGCCAAAGAACATGCCGGCCCGCGACGCTTCCACCGGCGAGCAGAAGGCGCTCCTGATCGGGCTGGTGCTGGCCCATGCGACGCTGGTGGCCGAGATGACCGGCATCGTGCCGCTGCTGCTGCTCGACGAGGTCGTCGCGCATCTTGATCCCAACCGCCGCAAGGCGCTGTTCGAAGAGCTTACAAAGCTTGGCGCGCAGGTCTGGATGACCGGCGCCGACCCGGCCGCTTTCGTCGACATCGGCGCCGGCGGCGAGATCTTCGACGTCGAATCCGGCCAGGTCAGCCGGCGCCGCTGAGCGCTCTGGCTGGTCCGCGGCGGACCGCCATTTCCTGCTGCAAAGGCCAGCAAAAATTCGTCCCCGGAGGGGTCGGAACGCGCCCTCGAATCGCACTTTTCGGAGCCTCTGGAATCGGTCTCCGGAGACCTTGAAAAAGAGTAAAAAACCACTATTTATTCAACAACTTGCTGATGGAGAGATTGCGCTAGGCGCGATGCCTCTTTCATGGCACAAATAGATCAATCAGCGCCTCATTTTGCGCAGCTGATTCGGGACACCCTCGAAGGCCTCACATGACAGAACCTGCCCGGCAGACACCTGCCGACACTGAGCATCCCATTCCCGTCGAATATGGTGCGGAATCGATCCGGGTGTTGAAGGGGCTCGACGCCGTGCGCAAGCGGCCGGGCATGTATATCGGCGACACCGACGATGGCTCCGGCCTGCATCACATGGTGTACGAAGTCGTCGACAACGCCATCGACGAGGCGCTTGCGGGTCATGCTACCGCCGTCGAGGTCATACTCAACGCCGACAACTCGGTGACGGTGCGCGACGACGGCCGCGGCATTCCGGTTGATATTCACAAGGGCGAAGGCATTTCCGCGGCCGAAGTCATCATGACCCAGTTGCACGCGGGCGGAAAGTTCGACCAGAACTCCTACAAGGTTTCCGGCGGCCTGCACGGCGTCGGCGTGTCCGTCGTCAACGCGCTGTCGAGCAGGCTGCAGCTTCGGGTCTGGCGCGACGGCAAGGAACATTACATCGAATTCGCCCATGGCGATTCCGTCGCCCCGCTCAAGGTGGTCGGCGACGCCAACGGCAAGCGCGGCACCGAAGTCACCTTCCTCGCATCCAGCGAGACTTTCACCAACGTCGAGTATGACTTCCCGACGCTGGAGCATCGCCTGCGCGAGCTCGCGTTCCTGAACTCCGGCGTCAATATCGTGCTGTCGGACATGCGCCACGCGGTCGAGAAGCGCGAGGCGATGCACTACGACGGCGGCGTCGAGGAGTTCGTCAAATATCTCGATCGCAACAAGAAGGCGATGGTGCCCACCCCGATCATGGTTCGCGCAGAGATGAACGACATCGGCGTCGAGGCTGCACTGTGGTGGAACGACAGCTACCATGAGAACGTGCTGTGCTTCACCAACAACATCCCGCAGCGTGACGGCGGCACCCATCTTGCCGGCTTCCGCGGCGCGCTGACGCGCCAGGTCAACGGCTATGCCGAAGCCAACGCCAAAAAGGAAAAGATCGCGCTGACCGGCGACGATTGCCGCGAAGGCCTCACTGCCGTGCTTTCGGTGAAGGTGCCCGATCCAAAGTTCTCCTCGCAGACCAAGGACAAGCTGGTGTCCTCGGAAGTGCGCCCCGTGGTCGAGAACGTCCTCAACGAAGCGCTGGCGGCGTGGTTCGAGGAGCATCCCTCCGAGGCGAAGGTCATCGTCGGCAAGGTGATCCAGGCAGCCGCAGCGCGCGAAGCTGCCCGCAAGGCACGAGAACTGACCCGCAAGAGCCCGCTCAGCGTTTCCTCGCTGCCCGGCAAGCTCGCCGACTGCCAGGAGAAAGATCCCGCCAAGTCGGAACTGTTCATCGTCGAGGGCGACTCGGCAGGCGGCAGCGCCAAGCAGGGCCGCAACCGTGAATTCCAGGCGGTGCTGCCGCTGCGCGGCAAGATCCTCAACGTCGAGCGCGTCCGTACCGACAAGATGCTGTCGAGCGAGCAGATCGGCACGCTGATCACCGCGCTCGGCACCGGCATCAGCGACGATTTCTCGGCCGACAAGCTGCGCTACCACAAGATCATCGTGATGACGGACGCCGACGTCGACGGCGCCCATATCCGCACGCTGCTCTTGACCTTCTTCTACCGGCAGATGCGCGAACTGATCGACCGCGGCCACCTCTATATCGCGCAGCCGCCGCTCTACAAGGTGACGCGCGGCAAGTCCGAGCAGTACCTCAAGGACGAGCGCGCGCTGGAAGATTATCTGATCTCGACCGGCATCGACGACTGCGTCTTCAAGCCGGGTACCGGGGACGAGCGCGCGGGGCGCGATCTGCTCTCCCTGGTGGAAGACGCCCGCATCATCCGTAGCGTGCTGCGCAACCTGCACAGCCGCTACAATCGAAACGTCATCGAACAGGCGGCAGTCGCCGGCCTGTTCGGCAGGGATATCTACACCGATCCAGCGAACGCCAGCGCCGCCGCCGAATACATGGTCCGGCGGCTCGACAACCAGGCCGAGGAAGTCGAGCGCGGCTGGAGCGGACACTTCGTGGAGGGCCAGGGTTTCGTATTCGAGCGCACCGTGCGCGGGGTAAAGGATGTTGCCATCATCGATGACGCCTTCCTTGGCTCGGCCGATGCGCGCAAGCTGCACGAATACCGGGAGAAGCTGCAGGACGTCTATGCGCGCCCCGGCAAGCTCCGCCGCAAGGATTCCGAAACGACGATTTACGGCCCCGTCGACCTGTTCGAGGCCGTGACGGAAGCCGCGCGCAAGGGCGTCGCCCTCCAGCGCTACAAAGGTCTCGGTGAGATGAATCCCGACCAGCTCTGGGAAACCACGCTCGACGTCAACGAGCGCTCCTTGCTGCAGGTGAAGGTCAAGGAGGTCGATGAGGCCGACGACATCTTCACCAAGCTGATGGGTGACGTGGTCGAACCGCGCCGCGAGTTCATCCAGGATAACTCGCTCAGTGCCACCGTCGACGTATGAGGCATCGAGCCCTGTCAAGGACGATTCCCTGACGCTCCGTGGTCGATGCCGCCAGCACCGCAGACCTCGCTGTCACGCTCACGAAGTAACCGTATCGCTCGGCTGAGCGAAGGCGGAACCTGCAATCCGGAAAAGAGGCGCACGCCACGGTTTTGAAGGTGAATGCGGTCGAATATTACCGCCGACACCATCCCGGAGCCGGATGCGAAAAAAATGTTCAATCTGCCTGCAGATTTGGCTACGACCACCTCGCAAACTCAAAAACTGGAATGCGCCTATCGTGGTCCGTATCGACGAAAAACTTGAAACCGTTCTTTCCGAAGTCCTGCGCCGTAACGCCGGCGAGGAAGAATTCCATCAAGCGGTCAAGGAAGTGCTCGAAAGTCTCGGTCGTGTGGTTGCCAAGCATCCGCGCTACGCCAACCATGCATTGATCGAGCGGCTCTGTGAGCCAGAGCGTCAAATCATCTTCCGCGTTCCATGGATCGACGATAGCGGCCACGTGCGGATCAATCGCGGGTTTCGGGTGCAATTCAACTCGGCCCTCGGGCCCTACAAGGGAGGGCTGCGCTTCCATCCTTCCGTGAATGTCGGCATCATCAAGTTTCTCGGCTTCGAACAGACGTTCAAGAACGCGTTGACCGGCTTGCCCATCGGAGGAGGAAAGGGAGGATCCGACTTCAATCCGCGCGGCCGCTCCGAGGGCGAGATCATGCGGTTCTGTCAGTCATTCATGACCGAACTCCATCGTCATCTCGGGGAATATACCGATGTGCCGGCAGGTGACATCGGGGTGGGAGGTCGCGAAATCGGCTTCCTGTTCGGTCAGTACAAGCGGTTGACCAACCGTTATGAAGCGGGTGTTCTAACGGGGAAGGGACTTGTCTATGGCGGTTCGCGTGCCCGCACGGAGGCGACCGGCTACGGCGCGTCGTATTTTGTGCAGAGCATGCTGGCAACGAAAAAGCATTCGTTCGACGGCAAGCGCGTAGTGGTGTCGGGCGCAGGGAATGTCGCCATCTATACCATGAAAAAGGTCTCCGAATTCGGCGGCAAGATCGTGGCCTGCTCGGATTCAAATGGATACATCGTCGACGAGAAGGGTATCGATCTGGCGCTGGTCAAGGAGATCAAGGAGGTTCAGCGGGAGCGCATTTCCGAATACGCGCGGCGCAAGGGCTCCGGCGCGCACTACATCGAAGGCGGGTCGATCTGGGATGTGCCGTGCGACGTCGCGATGCCCTCCGCCACGCAGAATGAATTGACCGGGAAAGATGCTCGCAATCTGGTTCACAACGGTATCGTCGCTGTGGGCGAAGGCGCCAACATGCCGTGCACACCGGATGCGGTGCGTATCTTTCAGGAGGCCGGCATCATGTTCGGGCCGGGGAAAGCCGCCAACGCCGGTGGCGTGGCGACCTCGGCGCTGGAGATGCAGCAGAACGCCTCGCGCGATAGCTGGACGTTCGAGCAGACCGAAGCACGGCTCGCCAACATCATGCGAAACATTCACGACCGTTGCGCTGAGACTGCCGCGGAATATGGCGCTCCAGGCGACTACGTGCTGGGCGCGAACATTGCCGGCTTTGTTCGCGTTGCGGAGGCCATGGAAGCGCTCGGCGTGATTTGAGATGCTGCCATCTGAGTGGCCGTTAGGCTCCTGGACTGGCGGGAAGGCTTGATCGCGCACGTCATCTCGACTTCCTGTCCGGTCATCATCAGGAATGTCACGCGACATATTATGCGACCGTAAGAGGCGCCTCAGTCTGGCTGTGCAGCCGCGCCTGCTCCGTCCTGGTCTGTTGGCGCGAAGGAGCGGAGTTGAAAGCCGGCGTCAATGTGAAAGCAGCTCTGTGAATCTCCGGCGTATAGTAGCTGGTGCGTGACCGCAGTACCTGAAACCGCTTTTGCAGTGTTTTGACTGCGGGCCGAAGCGCTTCGTGGCTTTTTCCGGCGGCGACCAGGGCCAGCATTCCCCACGCATAGGTTGGAACAGGTGCGAGGAACGGACGGACAGCTTTGAACGAACAGGCAAGCCGGCTGCACACGGCTGTCAGTTGTTCCGGGTCGTAGAAAGGTGCCCCGGCCTGGAGCGCAATCGTGCCATTCGGTGAAAGCAGGGCGCGGCACCGCTCGTAAAATGCGCTTGTGAAGAGCTGTTCGCCGGGTCCGACCGGATCCGTCGAGTCGATAATCACCACGTCGAATTGTGCGTTCGCCTGCGTCACGTACTCAACGCCGTCCCCGATAACAAGATCGACGCGCCGATCGTCGAATGCCCCGTCGGACACCTCTGGGAAGTATCGCTTCGAAAGCTCGATCACTTTCTCGTCGAGCTCGACCATTGCGACGTACTCGACCGGATGCTTGAGCACCTCTTTAAGGGTGCCGCCGTCACCCCCACCGATGATGAGCACGCGCCTGGCCGTGCCGTGCGCCAACAGCGGCACGTGCGCAATCATCTCATGATAAATATGGTTGTCGCGCTCGGTCAGCTGCACAATGCCATCAAGAACCAGTACGCGCCCGAAAAGCCGGTTCTCAAAAATGAGTGCCTCCTGGAACCTGGTTTGGCCGCGGTACAGCACGGCATCCACGGCGAAAACCTGAGAGTGGTGATCGCACGACTTCTCTTCAAATGTTTTCATGGCACTACCCCTCGCCTGTGCTCTGACACGGTCAGCATCCGTGGCGTAAAGGCATGCCTGAGCACCTCGATCGCTCGATGCGGATCAGCATCGCCGCACATGAATACGTCGATGGCAGCATATGCACGCTCCGGCCAGGTGTGGATCGAGATGTGGCTTTCGGCCAGTACAGCCACCCCCGTAATCCCGCCGCTCGGGCTGAAGCAATGGAGGTCGAGATTCAGAAGGGTCGCGCGCGATGCCGCCACGGCATCACGGAGGGCGGTCTCGACGACTTCGATGTTATCGAGATGGGATGCATGCCAGAGATCGATGATCAGATGGATCCCGGCAAAGCGCATGCCATCCCTCTCGACGAAGTGGTCGAAGGTTTCGGTGGCCTCCTTTCTCACGAGCGCTCGCGGATTGATCCGCCCGGTTTGGACGGCACGTCCGCCGTCATGAACCAGTCGAGTGTTGGAGACCGCGGCCATGCCGCCGCGGGTCGTTTTTTCCATTCAATCCTCCACGTGCAGATACCCTGCTGTTACGCGCCCAGGCGAACCGTCCTTCGCCATGCGCGTGCGAGGCGCGAGCCTCAGGCAGGCTGGGGCTGACGAATCCCGAGAACCGTCAACTGCCGAAGTTCTCCCGTTCGTGTTTCCCACGTGATGGAGTCTCCGGCGCCAAGGCCGATCAGTGCGGCCCCCACAGGAGTGAGTACTGATATTCTCCCGAGCGAGATATCCGCATCGCCGGGGTAGACGAGCGTCGAGGTCTGGACCTTGCCTGTCGCGTCGTCACGGAATTCGACTTCGCTTCCCATGCATATTGAGTGCTCAGGAGGACCGTCAGCAAGGACGTGCGCCCGTTCAAGTTCTTCGGCAAGGACCGAGGCCACGCTCGACATCCTGTCCGCTGCCGCCAGTGCGAGTTGCGAAAGCTTCGCATAGTCATTGGCCGACAGCGTGATGGGTGGCTTGATCTCGCCGCCAGCGTTTTTCGTTTTGTGTTCCATTGTCACGGTCATCTCCCATTGTTGAATGTGCCGGGTGGCGTTCAGGCCCGCATCGTCATCGTTGTTCTCCAGATCGCAACGACCCGGATGGCGCGGACCAGGCCGCCCGGTTGGTTTCGCCATTCACGGCGCGCCTCCTCCGCGGCGGATTTGATCCGCCGGGTCCTTGATTGCTGACAGACACCAGCCCCGGCCTGCGGCCTGGACATGGTCAAATCAATAGAGCTTTCCGGAGAATGCGCCGTATTGGCTGCTTGGCGGACGATCACCAAGATGGCGGGCAACTTCAGTCATCTGCGACCAAGGGCCCCGAACTCACGATGCGACGGCGCACGCCGAGTTCGGGGCTAAGTGCCCGCGATCAGGTTGCCTGCATGACACAGGCCTCGGTGAAATGTCGCAAATCTCAACATGATGGCATCAAGGTAGGCATTCGTTGCGAAAAGTCAAATACGGGGTCGCGTGAAGGATCAGGCTACGTGCCTCGCGGGTTGCGGTCTGTCTCCGCGCCAGCAATCGGTGGCCAGGATGACATGGGCCGCCTCGGCGCTGTTTTCGGCCCGCAGGCGCGTTACGACATCGCGGTCGCGCAACCGTCGGGCCGCGCAGGAAAGGGCGCGCAAGAGGATGCCGGGATTCCCGTCCGGGACGAGCAGTAGCAGAACCAAATCTGCGCGCCGCCCGTCTGCAGCCCCGAAATCGATCGGCCGCTTCAGTCGCGCGAAGATGCCGATCGGCTTTGGAATGTCGGGGACGGCCGCGTGCGGAAGCGCAATCCCGCGCCCGATTCCGAACGTCGTCAGATCCTCCTGCTCAAGAACCTTCCGGCGGATGAGTTCAGCATCCACCCGGGTTCTCATTGCTGCGAAGTGAGCAAGCTTCTCGAGCACCTTGAACTTGTTCCCGGCATTCAAGGCAGGAATTATGCGATCTGCAGTGACCAGGTCGGCCATCCGGATTGGTGATGTCATGCTAGTCGCGCCCTACACATTGCGTCACGATGGGCACCGGCCGCGGTTCTCGCTACCGATCTCGCCTTGCTGCCGCGGTGCGCGTGATTTTTGGTGGATCGCTCGCGGGAAACGTCTGCTCCAGTTGCCGATCCAACTCTTCATCGAGTTCCCGTCTCTCGCGTTGCTCTCGCGTCTCAGTTTTCCTTGTCACCGGATATCTCCCATTTCATCGATTTTGCAGCATGGATGCTGCGGCCTTGTCCTCGAATACGAACGTCTACGCTGGACGGTCCCCTCGCAAACACGACGATGTCTCTTTCGCGAGGTCGCGCCGGTACAGCCTCTCGGCGGGAGGAACGGCGAGAATGTCCACGTTGAGGAAGCGCAGTGCCTCCTCCGTGACGCTGCCGATCAACGCTCGAGACAGTCCGGAGCGGTTGTGGGTCCCCATCACGAGGCAGTCGGGCCGCATCCGCGAGACAGCGCTGTTGATGACCTGCATCGGCGAGCCCTCTTCGGCCCGAAGAGACCATCGCCTGCTTTCGAGACCGCTCGACACGAGAAACTCGGTAAGTTCGGCGAGCGCCCTTTCGCTCTCGCCCCTGACGTACTCGTTGATGGTGGTCGGGTGAGCACCGGCGGTTATCATCCTCGACTTTCCCATCGGCGAGAAAGCGTGAAGGATCGTCGTCGCATCGTCTCTCATCAATCCGATAGCCCGCGCGATAGAGATCGCATTGGCCGCCGCTTCCGACATGTCGACGGGCACCAGAACACGTTCGTAGTCCCGCTGCGCCTCATTGTTGACCATCAGGACCGGATATCGGCCGTCCCGAACAACACGTTCGATGGTCCTGCCGACAAACATATCGATCAGAGCCCGCTTGCGATGTCGTCCCATCACGATGAGTTCCGGGTTCACGGATCCAGCGGCGCGCAATATCCCGTCGAAAGCGTGGCCTGTGGTCACCACTGGGTTGCAACGAACTCCCCTTAGTTCGGGCATGGAAGCGATCTGCTCCACCAACGTGCGCGTTGCCTCGCGCTGCTCCATGCCGAGCGAACCTGTCGGCTGGTCTTCGCCCACAGCGTGAATGATGTGCAATTTCGCATCGCCGGCTTTCGCCAGCAGGCCGGCCTGTCGCAGGGCGCGGTTCGAACGAGTGGAGAAGTCGGTCGCAACGACGATGTTCATTTCGGATCCCGTGAAAAATGTAATCGCAAGACAAAAGGGCGCTGCTTCACTGCAGGACCAGGTTGCGCTTTCGAACATCCCGGGTGTGGCGCGCAATGCGGCTCACACCCGGGTCACGAGTGGGTTTGGCGATACTCCGAACTGGCAGGAACCAGGCTGAGAAGTTGATCGAACATGATCGTTATGTATGTCCTGGAAGATGCGAATCAAAGACGGCTGCGGACTTTTGCCGCACATGTGCCGCGCTGCCGCGAAGCCGATTGTTCGCGTGCATCACCGCGCGGGCATCTTGAGAGGCCGGGATTCCTGTTCCTGCGCCAGACCAGGAGGCCGGCCAAACCACCGCTTGCGCGCCCAGTACCAGATCATCGGCACGAGCAGAGCCGGCACCCCGAAGAGCAATGGATCCCGCAAACTGTCGGACGTTGCCATGAGACAGAGGCATCCCACTTGCGCCCAAATTGCGAAATGAGTGAGATAGGGAAACAGCGGGACGCTGAAATTCAACCTGGCCGGGTTGTCGGCGAATTCTCTTTCGCGACGAAACCTCAATTGGGACCAGCAGATCGAGATCCACGCGACTGCGCCGCTGAAGCCTGACATGGCGAGCAACTTCACGAACAGGTCTGCCGGATCGATCACCTGCATGAGCAGGGCGACCCAGCAGCCTGCAATCGACAAGAGGGTCGCGTTCTGCGGAATCCCGAAGCGATTGGTTCGCCCCAGCCAGGCCGGTGCAAGCCCCTCCCGCGCCAGCGCGAACAGGGCGCGCGAACAGCTATAGAGGCCCGAATTCGAGCAGGAAACCGCTGCACTCAGGACAACAAGCGAGAAGATTGCGGCGGCCCACAGGAATCCATGCCGCTCCAGCGCCGCAGCGAAAACGCTCTGGCTTACTTCGGCTTCGTTCCACGGGAAGATGCACACCAGAAGCGTCAGCGGCATTACGTAGAGGAGGACGATCCTCCATGCGACGTTCCGGACGGCTATGCCCACATTCCTGGAAGGCTCCTCGCTCTCACCGGCAGCAAGCCCGATGATTTCGGCACCCTGGAAATTCACCAGCACGAGCACCATGGTGCTGAGCAGGGCCCAGTAGTTCGTCAGCAGCACATCATTGCTGCGTAGCGGAACGGTGCCGGGCCCCGGGCCCGCAACACCGACAAGGATGGCGAAGGCGAGTACCGCAAAGAGCACGATGGCAGCGATCTTGACCAGCGACAGCCAGAATTCAACCTCGCCGAAGGCCTTCACGTAGAACAGGTTGATTCCCGTGATCATCGCCCCGAACGCCAGCGACCACCATAGTCTTCCGATTTCAGGGACAAAGCTTTCCATGATCATCCCCGCGGCGATCATTTCAGCGGGGACATAGGTTACCCAGGTAATCCAATAGCTCCACCCCACCCCGCAAGCCCAAATGGGTGAAATCAAGTGACGCGAATACGTGACGAAGGAGCCTGGCACCGGTGCTGCGACCGTGAGTTCGCCCAGACACAGCATCACGCAGATGACGATAAGTCCGCCGAAGGCGTAGGCGAGAACCGCCGCAGGCCCGACGGTGCGAAGCACCTCGGCGGTCCCGAGGAAGTAGCCGCTGCCGATGATGCCACCAAGCGCAATCAGTTGAAGATGCCTTGATTTCAATTCCCGGCGCAGTGGCGTGTCAGATTGCTCGGCGCGCGTAATATTGTTGATCATCCATCTGCCCTGACGAGGCGCGCGCCGTTACGGAAAGCCAGCGAGGCAAGCCCCTGATCGCGCCCCGCCTACCCGGCGGTCGCGATCAGATCACCTGCCTCTGAACATCGGGCTTGTCTCAGCCCGATCACGGATTGGATACGACGAGTACGGTAATGCACCGGGTCCCGCTGCCCGGCGTCCGGAACTCGATCCGCTGCCCCGCCGACAGACCGATCAGGGCCGCTCCGACATGAGTCAGAATCGAGACGCGGTTGAGCGCGACGTCGGCTTCGTGCGGATAGACCAAAGCGACCTCGCGGGTTGTTCCCGTCGGGTCGTCCCGATAGGTTACCTTCGATCCCATTCTGACCACGCCCTGCAGATCTCTTGCATCCGCCACCATCGTTGCGCGCGCCATTTCCTGCGACAGAAATTGAGCGACGCGCGGAAAGAGCTCCATGCACGAGTCGGCAAGCGCACCAAGACGATACATTTCGTCTTCTGCAATCCTGATGGATGGCGATACCAGCCCTTGATTGAGCGGGTTGTTGGTTTCGATATTGATCACTGTTGTCCTCATCGGTGTTAGGCTGCAGTTGGCCCGGGATCATCCCCGAGCGGTTGTCCAACCTTTGCGGCTCCGATCCGGAACAGCGGAATGACGTTGGGTTCCGATCGATTCACACTCTGGACTCTGACGAGGTTCGGGCGTCCGGCCATGAAGTAAGGCATCTCGTCGCCTGCCTTGAGGCCGATCAGGGCAGCCCCCAGCGACGATAGGACCGGGATGCGCGTCGGGCTCGACGTACATTGGTCAGGCCACACCAGTTGCACGGTTTTCGCTGCAAAGCCCCAATTGATCCAGTAAGTGACCCATGATCCCACGGTGACCACCGAACGGGCATCCTGCGACTCATCAGGTATGATTTCCGCGCGGTCGATCTCGCCCATGAGAAAGATTGCGTCCATATCCCCCTGTTGAGCTGCAATCCGGGCAAGTTGTTCGAGGCGGGGATAATCCGACGCAGTCAAGGCGATCCTTGGAAGACGCGGCACAGCACGCTCCTTCTGTTCCGAAACAGGCTCTCCCGCGCAAGGGAGATCAAAAAAGCTGTGGGAAGAGAATCCGGACGGCGCGCTGAGCCGTCCGGCTAATCGCCTGCGTGGAGGCGGCCGGCGTGCAGAGCATGGCGCGCGACGCGCGCATCGATGTCAACGACGTAGGTCATTATGACTTGAGTATATTGATTGGTTCGTTCTCCAACATTGCGACCAAACGGCGCAGTGCAAGCCTGCGGCGTCGAAAACGCGCAACCACGGCTGCATGCTCTCCTCGTGCTTACGCGGCGGCTGGTCCTGGATCGTCATCTGAGGGCTCATTGTCCCTGTGCACGGGTGCGCGAAACAGCAGCGGAATAACATTCGGCTCGGTGCGGCTCACGCGTTCGACGCCGACGATGTGCGTGCGTCCTGCGGCGAAGAAGGGCATCCGGCTCCCAACCCTGAGTCCGATCAACGCCACGCCCAGCGGAGACAACACGGGGATTTGGGTCCCGTCGGATTTGTATTTTTCGGGATACACCAATTGCCTCGTCTCGCGCGGGAATCCCCAATCGGTCCAGTACGTCACCCATGATCCCATCGTGACGATGGAATCCAGCGCATTGGCGCTATCGGCGACAATATTCGCGCGATTGATTTCACCCATGAGACAGAGCGCGTCCGTGTCGCCTTGCTCCGCGGCTCCGCGCGCCAATTCTTCCAGGCGCCGACGATCGGATGCGGGCACCGTGATGGCAGGAGAAAACTGGTTGGACACAGCAGACCTCCGTCCGGAGATTTCACGTTGTGGTTCATCGCAAACAATCGAGAATTGACGGGCGCGGCTCACACTCGAAGCGGCTGGCTGTTCGTGGATCAAATCTATTCAATTCGAGGCAAGGCCTCGAACTGATGAAACGGCGGCGGCGACGACAGCGTCCACTCGAGCGTGGTCGCGCCGGCTCCCCAGGGATTGCCGGCAGCCTTCTCTTTCCGGACGAAGGCATACGCCATGCCCGCGAAAAACACGATCAGGCCAGTCGCGGAGATATAGGATCCGATCGAAGCAATCTGGTTCAAACCGCCGAATGCGTCCGGATAATCCGCAATTCGTCGTGGCATTCCGGACATTCCGAGGAAATGCATCGGAAAGAACGCAAGATTGACGCCGACAAATGTCAGCCAGAAGTGCAGCTTGCCGAGCGTTTCCGAGTACATGTATCCGGTAATTTTCGGGAACCAGTAATACCAACCTGCGAAGATTGCAAACACAGCGCCAAGTGACAGCACATAGTGGAAATGTGCAACTACGTAGTAGGTATCCTGCAGCACCCGGTCGACGCCCGGATTGGCAAGCACGACGCCGGTCACGCCGCCTACGGTGAACACGAAAATGAATCCGATCGCCCACAGCATCGGCGTTCTGAACGTTATGGAGCCACCCCACATGGTGGCTGTCCAGGAAAAGATCTTGATGCCGGTTGGAACCGCGATCACCATGCTGGCAAGCGCAAAATATGCCTGGGCGCTGCTCGACATCCCGACGGTGTACATGTGATGAGCCCAGACCAGAAAGCCGATGACTCCGATTGCAACCAGCGCATACACCATCCCGAGATAGCCGAAGATCGGCTTGCGGCTGAAGGTGGAAACCACATGACTGACGATTCCAAAGCCTGGCAGGATCATGATGTAGACCTCGGGATGGCCGAAGAACCAGAATAGATGCTGATACAAAACCGGATCGCCGCCGCCTTCCGGGGCAAAGAAAGTCGTTCCAAAATTACGATCGGTGAGAAGCATCGTGATGGCGCCCGCGAGTACAGGCAGCGACAGCAACAACAGGAACGCCGTCACGAGAACGGACCAGGCGAACAGCGGCATCTTGTGCAGCGTCATGCCCGGAGCCCGCATGTTGAAAATGGTGGTGATGAAGTTGATCGATCCGAGGATCGAAGACGCGCCCGCCAGGTGCATGGACAGGATCACGAAATCGACGGCTGGCCCCGGATGACCTGAGGTCGACAGGGGCGCGTAGAGCGTCCAGCCGGTGCCGGCGCCGCTTGAACCGGGCGCGCCTTCAACGAACATCGAGATGATGAGCAGCGCAAACGACGCCGGCAACAGCCAGAACGATATGTTGTTCATGCGCGGGAATGCCATGTCGGGCGCGCCGATCATCAGCGGCAGCATCCAGTTGCCAAACCCACCCATCATCGCCGGCATGAGGGTGAAAAAGATCATGATCAGGCCATGGCCGGTGACGAACACGTTGAAGGTATTCGTGTCGGTGAAGATCTGGAGACCCGGCAGCTGCAGTTCCATCCGAATGGCGATGGAAAGGATTCCGCCAATCAGGCCCGCGCAAATCGCGAACACGAAATACATCGTGCCGATGTCCTTGTGGTTGGTT
Source organism: Pseudomonadota bacterium (assembly GCA_023422775.1). Lineage (GTDB taxonomy): Bacteria > Pseudomonadota > Alphaproteobacteria > Rhizobiales > Xanthobacteraceae > Bradyrhizobium. The sequence continues at coordinate 44,125 of JAFAGM010000028.1, read as the reverse complement.
GAATAGAGATAGCGCCGCCAACCGGCCGGACTTGCGTGATCTCTCCCATGCGCGTCAGCAACTTTCGACATAGTCGGCATGACCAGCTCCGAATTCGATCAGATCTCTGCGTATTTTGCCTGCTATCCGTCTCATCGACGAATGCTTCGAGCAAACGAAATAGATTGCTGTCTGAATGCAAGATTTCTGATCGTGGAATGCGATCACTTGCGAAAGCGCCGACGGGCGCAGAGACGACTAGCCGGATCTGTTCCTCGGCTCCGCCAGTCGTTTCATCGGCGTGACGTTGCTCGCGTAGCGCTCGGACTTCACGGCCACGAGCACGCTGCATGGCGGCTGATGCAGGATCGTTTCGCCTACCGAGCCATTCAGCCAGCGGGCGAGCGTCCCTTGATCCCGATGACCCAGGATGATCAAATCCGCGTCTATCTCAGCCGCGGCCAGAATTATCTGTTCTGCCGGCTTGCCGTATTTGAGTTCGCTTGTTGCTGTGCATCCAGTGCCCTTTAACCGCCTCACGGCCTCGTCGAGTACTGCCTGAACCACAAAGCGCTGATTGTCGGGGATGAATGACATTGCCTCGACGATGAGCATGCTTTCGGTCGGGTCGATAATCGCAACGAGATGGACCGTCGAACCACACGCCGCTGCCACACTCTGGGCTTGCGCGAGTGCTTCGCGCCCATCGGGTGATCCGTCGAAGGCCAGGAGAATTCTTCTGTACATGCAGGACCCCTGTTTGGCGTGCTGAACCGCGGCGAACTTCTGCCGCCGCGACAGGCCCGCTGTTCGCGTCCGGCCGGTGTTGCGATCAACCTATGCTTCCGAGGACATTTGACAAACGAAAAGCATCGCCGGTTGATAGCGATTTTATTGATCTGAAGATTGCATGATCGCTCTTCGAGAGCGCGATAAAGCCAGTTTCGCCTGCCGTGCACTCTGGCCGTGCAGTCGATCAATCCGTCCCGACCCAACAACTTTGTTGGTGAAACCCGGCAATATTTCCCGTTTGCAAAATTTGCACAAAGAGGGAGAACTCAGGCCAAGGCACATACAAGGCACATCGCAGTAGCGTCCCGAACGGTCAGGAGAACTGATTCCTCGTTAGCAGGGAAACGAAGCCATGCACAAAGCCCGGTTACCACGACAAACTGGCCTGGACGAAGCATTCCAGGAGCTCGCACCCTCCTCTTGCGGAATGAATGAGAACGATCCCGCCTGCTTCGGCTATTGGTCCAGGGACGAAGTATTGAGGTTTCTCGTGGATCTTCTTGAAGCCGAGCGCTTGGGCTTCAGCGCGTTTTCGGCCGTCGGGCGAGTGGTTTACCTCCGTGTTGCAGATCTGGCTTTTGAGTCTGAGCTGGCCCAGGGGGCAATTTGCGTCCTTCTCAAGAAGGAAATAGCCAGGAGAGGGAAAACACGAACAGCTCGCCAAATGACAGCACACGATGCAACAATGAAAAAACGCGACCTCCACGACACGGTTGCATTCGCACGTAACAACCAGATCAGGCTGGCAGACATGATTGAGGAGGCCGTTCTGAACATTCTCGATGCAAAATTGAATGCGAAGCTGATGTATCTGCAGCTACTACACCGCAAGCAAGTCGAGCTACTTGAAACGCTTCGTCCAAATGCTCCTGCCGCTTCCTGATCGCAACGATCATGGATGTGTCCGCGCTCACGGCGCCAGCTCTCACATTGCTGCTTCTTGCCGTAATTGTCGGCCTGGGCGTCGCCGTTGTGTGGATGCTATGGGAGATCGAGCAAGCGTTCCAACCGCGACGCAACAGAGACCGGTCGGGTTAGACCCAAGGTCAACCCAGGCCAGGTTGCGACAACCTGCGCCACTTGAGTTTCTCTATCTTGATCCCAGATAATTCTCATGACCTGGTCCGCGTATCATTTTATGCTTCGGAGAATGCGCAAGACCCCGCGGTCGCGGCGCCACACCGGTCTCCTGCAAGCCGGCGAATAGCCCGGACGGCTTCTCGCCGGCCGGGGCTTCATTTCCTCTTCCAAAGAACCGTACAGAGCTGGCACTGCGCCACGCGGTGATTCCGCGTGCACGACACGCATCGCCGTTGGCCGACCTGGGAGAAACGTTGTGATTATCGGTGGAACATTGATCGTCTTGGCTTTGTGGCTGGCATTCATCTGGTTTGTCGATCCCGACGGCACGGCATCGCGTGGCAGGCGCTAGGACGCCGGGAAGCGTGAGCACTCGAATAGCTAATCTTTCACGGCTGCAACCGCACGCAACGCCGTGAGCGCCGCGTCCAGTGCGGCTGCATCAACGTTCGTCGAGTGTGCGGCATACACGGGGAATGAGAACCGCGGCGCGCCAGGAACCAGATGGAGTTTTCCCGTGGCCAGATAGGATTGAACCGAATGCATACGGAAATAACCGGAACCTCCCTCCATGAGAATGTAGCTGAGGGCAAGCGGACCAAGGTTCGTTACCAGGCTGGGGACCGTTTCCGGGAAGCTCACTGCGTGATGAAGCAGGAACTCCGATCCCCATTCGACGTGAACGTACTGAGGATCGCTGTCGCGATACTTCGCGAGATCGGTCGCAACGAGTACGAGCTCTTCCTCCATTACCAGATCGACCTCAAGCCCTGGTCGATGCTGGGGAGCGTACATGATCGCGATATCCACCAGCCCGGCGGTAACATGCGTAATCAGATCCTGGGGGACGTCGACATGAACGCGAAGCGCTATGTCCGGACGTGAGCGCCGCATCGTCCTGACCCAGTCGATCAGAAGCGGCCGCCATAAGCTGACCTCGCTTCCAATCGTCAGGACAGCGCTGTGCCCTTCCGGCACCGCCACCTGCTGTTTTGCGCGCTGCCACAACTGAACGAAAGTGGGAGCGAAGCGGAGGAATTGCTCGCCAGCCGGCGTGAGGCTCGCGCCACCCTTGTTTCGGACGAATAGCGGCCGCCCGAGCTGCTGCTCAAGGAGGCGCACGCGAGCGCTGACCGTCGTCTGTGCGACATGCAGCCGGTCGGCAGCCTTGATGAAGCTGCCGGTTGAGACGATCTCAATGAAGGTTCTGGCGAGCTCGATATCCATGCTTCATAGCAGGATCAATGCACCGAGAAGTCAAGCAATCCCCGCCGCGCGAGGGTCAGAATTGGACGCCGATGAGGCATCAAACTTGCCAGCCGGTTGACCCTTTTCAACCGCGCCGCGCGCAAATTCTCGTGGGCCATGGTTGTGCGTTGGACCGGTGTCCCGAAGTCAAGGATTTGCGTTCTTTGAGTCAGGGAAATATGTTAGCGCGCACTGACCGGCATTTGATTCCGTTGCGGAATTTCTGACGCTTGGATCAGAGTTATATGTGAGAGGACGGCACCCGTGGCGCCCATTCAATACATCGTTGAAGGCGGCCTCCGGCTTGCGGGCACGATCGAGCCGTCCGGCAACAAGAATTCCGCGTTGCCGATCATCGCCGCCGCGCTGCTCACCGAGCATCCGGTCACGCTGGAAAACGTGCCGCGCATCCGCGACACCGAGACGCTGGTCGAACTGATACGCTCGGTCGGCGCCTCGGCCGAATGGAAGGACCGCAACACGCTGGCGATCCATGCCAGGGAAGTCCGCGCCGCCGATCTCGATCCCAAACTATGCGCGCGGATCCGCGCCTCGATCCTGCTGGCCGGGCCGCTATTGGCCCGTTGCGGCGAGGTGGCGCTGCCGCCGCCCGGCGGCGACGTCATCGGCCGGCGGCGTCTGGACACGCATTTTCTGGCCTTCGAGCAATTGGGCGCGACCGTCACCGCGACGCACCGGCTTGAGTTCCGCGCCTCGAAGCTGAAGGGCGCCGACGTCTTCCTTGACGAGCCTAGCGTCACCGCCACCGAAAACGCGCTGGTCGCGGCGGTCGCCGCCGACGGCACCACCTATCTGCGCAACGCCGCCTCCGAACCGCATGTGCAGGATCTCGCGCATTTCCTGGTCGCGCTCGGCGCGAAGATCGAGGGCATCGGCACCAACACCATCATCGTGCATGGACCGGCGACGCTGGGCGGCACGAGCTACGCCATTCAACCGGACCATATCGAGGTCGGCTCGCTGATCGGGCTCGCCGCGGTGACGCGTTCGCCGCTGCGGATCGCGCGGGCCGGCGTCGAGCATCTGCGTTCGATCCGGATGGGATTTGAGCGGCTCGGCATCGTCTGCGGAGTCGAGGGCGACGACCTCGTCGTGCCGTCCGGCCAGACCATGAAGATCCAGGACGATTTCGGCGGCCACGTGCCGAAGCTTGAGGACCAGCCCTGGCCGGCCTTCCCGGCCGACCTGATGTCGATCGCGATCGTGACCGCGACGCAATGCGACGGCGTGATCCTGATGTTCGAAAAGATGTTCGAGTCGCGAATGTTCTTCGTCGACAAGCTGATCGCGATGGGCGGCCGGATCGTTCTCTGCGACCCGCACCGCGCGATCGTGGCGGGCCCGAGCCGGCTGCGCGGCTCGACGATGACCTCGCCCGATATCCGCGCCGGCATGGCCATGCTGCTGGCGGCGGTCGCCGCCGAAGGCACCAGCACCATCGACAATGCCGACCAGATCGAGCGCGGCTACGAACGCATCGAGGAGCGGCTCAACGCACTCGGCGCCAAAATTACCCGCGTCCCCGCGCGAGACGGCCACTAACCCACAAGCGGCGCCGTCACCTTCCCGCCCCTCGACAGTGTTAGTCCGTTATAATGCTCGAAAAAGTCGACGCAAAATCGATGGCGCCGCCTGTCGCAGGGGTAGTCCCCGGCCGTCATCTCGCGCTTGAGCTCTCCGAGACGCTGAAGCTTTCGGTTCCGCTCGCGCTGACGCAGCTCGGCCAGATCGCGATGATGACGACCGACATCGCGATGATCGGCCGCCTCGGCAGCGAGGCAATGGCCGCGGCCGCGCTCGCGCATACGGTATTCTTCGTCAGCTTCACCTTCGGCATGGGGCTGGTATCCGCCGTGGCCCCGCTGGCGGCGCAGGCATACGGCGCGCGCAATCCGCACGTAATCCGGCGGTCGCTTCGCGTCGGCATGTGGGCCGCGCTGCTGATGTCGCTGCCGATGATGGCGCTGTTGTTGCGTGGCGAGCAGATCCTGCTGATGCTGGGCCAGGCGCCGACGACGGCCCATCTCGCGCAGCAATATCTGCTCGGACTGGCGTGGGGCATGCTGCCCGCATTGTGGTTCATGGCCATTCGCGGCTTCATGAGCGCGCTCAACCGACCCGAGCCGATCCTCTGGATCACGCTGGCCGCGATCCCCGCCAATGCCGTGCTGGTCTATCTGCTGCTGTACGGCGCCTTCGGCATGCCCGAACTCGGCCTGTTCGGCGTGGGCCTGGCGTCCTCGATCGTGAATGCGACGACGTTTCTGGCGGGTCTGTGGTTTGCCATGCGCCGCCGCCCGTTCCGGAAGTATCACGTGCTCGGTCACTTCTGGCGCGTCGACTGGCCGCTGATGCGGCAGCTCGTCGTCATCGGCGCACCGATCTCGATCGCCTTCCTGCTCGAATACGGCCTGTTCGGCGCCGCCGGCCTCTTGATGGGCGTCATCAGCACGACCGCGCTGGCCGCGCACCAGATCGCGCTGCAGGTCGCAGCGATCCTCTACATGGTGCCGTTCGGCATCAGCATGGCTGCCACCGTCCGCGTCGGCCACGCCGTCGGCCGCGGCGATGCAGGCGGGGTCCGACGCGCGGGATACATTGCAACCTGGCTCGGAATCGTGCTCGCCGCCATCCTGACGCTCGGCGTAATCATCAGCCGGTTCGGTATCGCCGGGATATTCCTCGGCGAAAGTACCGATGCGACCGCCGAACTCTCCGCGACGCTGCTGCTGGTCGGCTCGACCTTCTTCATCGCCGACGCCATCCAGACCGTCGCCGCAGGATCGCTGCGCGGCATGAACGACACGCGGATCCCGCTGCTGTTCGCCACCCTCAGCTACTGGCTGATCGGCTTTCCCTGCGCCTGGTGGCTCGGCTTCTGGACGCCGCTCGGCGCGGTCGGCGTCTGGATCGGGCTGTCGGTGGGAACCGCGATCTATGCCGCCCTTCTGCTCATGCGCTTCGGCCGGCTCACGAGCAAGCTCGCCTTCTGATGCGAGGATCGCGACACGGAAAAGGCTCAAGCACGTCGCACTACCCCTTCGTCGTGGCTGGCTCTTCGCACCAGTCGGCACGACAGCGATCGAGATCCCTGAGGTTCTGGCGCATCTGCTCCAGCGAGAATCCCAGCGCGAAGAAACGCTCCGCGACATCCACCGGCACGCCGCGGATCAGGCGTTCGCTTCGCAGCGCGGCAACTTCGGCGGCATAGGCCTGCAACGCCGCCTCAACGGGCTGGATGTCCACGGCGCCGCTGCCGTTTCGGAGGGCTGCGGCCGCATCGCGCATATAGCCGACGATCGCCTTGCTGACGTCGGACAATGGCCGCGCCAGCCTTGCCTGCACATTGGCCGGCAGCGGCACCACGCTGGCGCGTCCGATCATCACGACGTCATGACGCAGGCGCTGGATGGTTCGCAGCAACGGGCCGGTATCGGGTCCCGACGACAGGTGCGTTGCGCGCTCGCGCTCGGCTTCCAGGCCGGTCGCATGGAGGCTCGCCATCGCGGTGCCGATCCCGTCCTGAATGCGGTGCAGGGCATCGTTGTCGAGCCCGCGTGTCAGTCCCGCCAGCAACTCGGCGAATGCGGCAGCCAGCAGCTCCAGAAGCTGCGCCGCATTGGCGCGGATCTGGCCAACGGCCCGCGATGGCAGCACCAGGAATGAAACCAGAAGCCCGGTGATCGCGCCGACGGTGACTTCGAGCAGCCGGTCGATGGTGGAATCCAGCGGATTGGTGTGATTCATCGCCGGTACGAGCAGCACGATGACGGCCGTCACCGTGGCGGTGCTCAAGCTGGGATTGATGGCGCCGATGAAGGCCAGCGGCGCCACCGCCAGCACCAGCAACGCCAGCAATCCCCCCTCGCCGGAATGCGGGATCGATACCGCAATGGCGCCGCCATAGACCGCGCCACCGATCGTACCGAGCATGTAGTCGCGGGTTGCCTTCAACGACCGACCGACGCTCATCTGGGTGACGATCAGCGAGGTCAGCACTGCCCATAGCGGCAGCATCAGATGCAACGCTCTCGCGATCGCGTAGGCCGCGACCGCGGCAACGGCAAGCCGGACCGCGAGCGCCAGTTGCGTCTTGCGCCCCCTGAGCGATCCAAGCATGCGTTTTGCGAAGGTCATCATGCGCCGCATTCCGGAATCTGCATACCATCCCGTGCTAGAGAACATCGGGCATGGCTGGTGCCCGCGACGGGAAGGCGGCTTGAAAGGTCAACTCCGCCCGCCTACCCTGCCCGGCAAATACGAGGAAACACGATGGCCAACGAAACCGCAACGCTCGCAGCCTATGTCGCCGACCTGAAATTCGAGGACATCCCGCCGGAAGTCCTGGCGCGCGCCAAGGTGCTGACGCTGGATTTCCTTGGCAGCACGATCCGGGCGCGGCGCGACGCGGAATCCACCCCCTCGCTGCTCAAGATGCTGGAAGCGCTGGCGCTGGACGGCAAAGGCGAATCCACCGTGTTCGGCGACAGCAAGACCTGGACGCCCGCGGTCGCCGCGCTGCTCAACGGCGCGCTCGGCCACTCGCTTGATTTCGACGATACCCATGCCGACTCCTCGCTGCACCCGAGCGCGCCCGTGGTGCCGGCGGCGTTCGCGGTCGGCGAAATGGTCGGCGCCTCCGGCCGTGACGTGCTGACCGCGATCGTGGCCGGCTATGAAGTGTGCTGCCGGCTCGGCAACGCGCTCGATCCGACCTCGCACTACGCACGCGGTTTCCACCCGACCGCCACCGCAGGCACCTACGGCGCCGCTGCGGCGGCTGGAAAACTGTTCGGCCTGTCGAAGGATCAGATCATCGCAGCCTTTGGCGTTTCCGGCAGCCAGGCCGCAGGCTCGCTGCAGTTCCTGGTCAACGGTGCCTGGAACAAGCGCTACCAGGTCGGCGCAGCCGCGATGAACGGCGTGATCGCCGCGACGCTGGCACGCAACGATTTTATCGGTTCGACCGAATCGGTCGAAGGCAAGCACGGCCTGCTGGTTGGGTACACCGACGACGCGCATCCCGACAAGGCGACCGCCGGGCTCGGCAAGACCTATGAAACCCTGAAGATCGGCGTAAAGCCCTATCCGAGCTGCCGCTATACCCATGCGGCCCTCGATGCACTGATCGCGATGCGCCGGGAACACAATCTGACGCCCGATCAGATCAAGCGCGTCGAGATCGGTCTTCACCGCAACGGCATCACGCTGACCGGCGATGCCGCCACAAAACGCCACCCTACCTCGATCGTCGGCGGGCAGTTCTCGATGTTCTTCACCGGCGCGCTGGCGCTCGACCAGGGACGTTTCGGCTGGGACGATTACGACCGGCTCGGCGACGCCGCCGTCAATGCGCTGGCGGACAAGTTCGACGTGGTGCAGGACGATCGCCTCGAGATCGGCCGCACCCATCCGTTCGGCGCGCGCGTCTCCATCACCACCGATGACGGCGTGCATGAGCGGCTCTATGCCGATCCCTCCGGCGAGCCGGATTCGTTCCCGGACGCACAGGCGATGCAGCAGAAATTCCTCACGCTCGCCCGCCCGGTGCTGAACGGCCGCGCCGACCAGCTCGCGGACGCGATTCTTTCTCTTGAAAGGTTCGATCGCGTCGAGAAGGCCACGCAGTTGGGAAGACAGTAGCCGGGCCTGAGCGAAGGGGTCATCGGCTTTCTCGATCACGTTTTTATTTTGCGTCATGGCCGGGCTTGACCCGGCCACCCACGTCTTGCCTGATTGCGCCAGAGAAGACGTGGATGCCCGGGACAAGCCCGGGCAGACGACGTGATGCGACAATCTGCTATGATCGCCGCAAACATCAAGGAGTTCCCCATGAGCTGGCAACCCTCGAACGACCCCGTGCTCGGCGATCCCAAGACCTGCGACGCGCTCGATCTCGTTATCGTGCCGCGCACCCGCGACCTCGGTGATGGCTTTGCGGTGCGGCGCGCGCTGCCGCATGGCAAGCGGCAGATGGTCGGGCCGTTCATCTTCTTCGATCATTTCGGCCCCGTTCAATTCATCGCCGGCAAGGGCATGGACGTGCGTCCGCATCCGCATATCGGGCTCGCGACCGTCACCTACCTGTTCGACGGTAGCATCATGCACCGCGACAGCGAGGGCAACATCCAGGAGATCCAGCCCGGCGCCATGAACCTGATGACCGCCGGCCGCGGCATCGCGCATTCCGAACGCACGCCCGACGTACAACGCCGCGACGGGCAGAAGATGCTCGGCCTGCAAAGCTGGATCGCACTGCCGGCCGGTTCGGAAGAAATCGCGCCGTCGTTCCAGCACTACGCCGCCGAGAGCCTGCCGACGGTCAGGGACAGCGGCTTCACCGCACGCATCATCGCGGGGAGCAGTTTCGGCGTGAAATCGCCCGTCTCGATGGTGTCGCCCTGGTTCTACACAGAAGTGACGGCGCAGGCAGGCACCAGCGTGCCGCTCGACCCCGACCATGAGGAGCGCGCGATCTATCTTGTCGACGGCGAGGTCGAGATCGCCAACGAGCGCTACGAGGGCCCGCGCCTCCTGATCTTCCGGCCCGGTGACCGCATCACCGTGAAGGCGCTGCAGCCGACGCGGATGATGTTCCTTGGCGGCGACGCGCTTGAAGGCCCGCGGCATATCTGGTGGAATTTCGTCTCCTCCAGCAAGGAGCGGATCGAACAGGCCAAACAGGACTGGAAAACCGGCCGTTTCGCCGCCGTTCCGCAGGAACACGAGTTCATTCCGCTGCCGGAGTGAGCTATTGCTCCGCTTTCTCAATTGCGCGCTCGCCGTGCCGGTGCCTGCCTGAAAGCCTGATCGAATGAACGCGATGCTCGCCAGCGACTTGCCCCTGCCACGGATCGGCCGCGGCAAGGTGCGCGATATCTATGCCGTCGGCGACGACCGCGTGCTGCTGCTCACCACCGACCGCATCAGCGCGTTCGACGTCGTGATGGCCGAGACCATCCCGATGAAGGGCGCGGTGCTGACCCAAATCAGCGCCTGGTGGTTCCGCCAGCTCGAAGGCGTGGTGCCGCACCACATGATCAGCGCCGATGCCGACGAGATCATCCGCGCGGTGCCGGAGTTGAAGAACCACCGCGCCGACATCGTCGGCCGCGCGATGCTGTGCCGGCGCACGGCCGTCTTCCCGGTTGAATGCGTGATCCGCGGCTACATCTCCGGCTCGGCCTGGAAGGAATACGCCGCAGCGGGCACGCTCGCCGGCGAGAAACTCAAGTCCGGCCTGGTCGAGAGCGAGAAGCTCGAACAGCCGATCTTCAGCCCGGCGACCAAGGCCGAGACCGGCCATGACGAGAACATCACGGTGGCGCGGGTGCGCGAGATCCTGGGCGACGATGTCGCCGCAGCGCTCGAGAGGATGGCGCGAACGGTCTATGAGTTCGGCGAGAAGGCCGCCCGCAAGCAGGGCATCATCATTGCCGATACCAAGTTCGAATTCGGCCGCGACAAGGATGGCCGCATCATCCTGATCGACGAGGTGATGACGCCGGATAGCTCGCGGTTCTGGGCGGTCGATGTCTACAAGCCGGGACAGGGACAGCCGAGCTTCGACAAGCAGCCGCTGCGCGACTATCTAGATGCCGAGCGACGCGCCGGCCGCTGGAACGGCGACGCCCCGCCACCGCCGCTGCCGGCCAGCGTGGTCGATGCGACCAGCAAGCGATACCTCGACGCGTATCGTCGGGTGACGGGGAACGAACTCAAGATCTAACTCCGTCATTGCGAGCGCAGCGAAGCAATCCATAGCGCAGCACGCTGAGACGTGGATTGCTTCGCTGCGCTCGCAATGACGGGCGGGTACGGGATTGCCCCATAGACCCGTCTGGTGCCAAGCTGTCTCCACAGACAAGCAGGGAGCGTCCTATCATGTCCGAAGCCGACACTGTCCTCGTCGAGCGCGACGGCCCCGTCACCATCGTCTCCATCAACCGCCCGCACTGCCGCAACGCCGTTGACGGCGCGACCGCGCGCAAACTCTACGATGCGTTTCTCGCCTTCGATGCCGACGAGGCGGCGTCGGTCGCCGTGTTCGCCGGCACCGGCGGCTATTTCTGCGCGGGCGCTGACCTCAAGGCGGTGGCCGCCGGCGATCCCAACAAGAAGCGCGAGCTTGGCGGCCATGAATCGATCGCACCGATGGGGCCGAGCCGCTTGCGGCTGTCGAAACCCGTCATCGCCGCGGTCGAAGGCTTTGCAGTGGCCGGCGGCATGGAACTCGCCCTATGGGCCGACATGCGCGTGGTTGCCGAGGACGCTACCTTTGGCATCTTCTGCCGCCGCTTCGGCGTGCCGCTGATTGATCTCTGCACCATCCGCCTGCCACGGCTGATCGGCCATTCGCAGGCGATCGATCTGATCCTTACCGGACGCCCGGTCGGAGCGCAGGAGGCGCTGCGCATGGGCCTTGCCAATCGCGTCGTCGGCCGGAGCGAGGCCCGCGCGCATGCCATCCAGCTTGCGCGGGAGATCTCGGCTTTCCCGCAGACCTGCCTGCGCGCCGACCGGTTGTCGGCGCTGCAGCAATGGGACCTTTCCGAGGAAGACGCCATCGCCAACGAGATGCGCGGCGGGCTGAAGGTGATCGCATCGGGCGAAACGCTGTCGGGCGCGACGCGCTTTGCCTCAGGCGTCGGCCGCCACGGCGCTTTTGCAAACGATATAAGCGATTGAACGAGCTGTCGTCCGCGCATTCGCGAGGACGACAAATCAGGCTTTGCTACACCCCCGCCATCATCACGTATTTGATCTCGACATATTCTTCCATGCCGTGATGCGAGCCTTCGCGGCCGAGGCCGCTTTCCTTCACGCCGCCGAACGGTGCTACTTCGGTCGTGATCAGCCCGGTGTTGACGCCGACCATGCCGGATTCCAGCGCTTCCGCGACACGCCAGACGCGGCCGAGATCGCGCGAGTAGAAATATGACGCCAGCCCGAACGGCGAGTTGTTGCACATCGCGATTACGTCGGCCTCATCCTTGAACCGGAATACCGGCGCCAGCGGACCGAAGGTTTCCTCGTGCGCGACCAGCGCATCCGGCTTCACGTTCGCCAGCACCGTGGGCTCGAAGAAGCTGCCGCCGAGCGCATGGCGCTTGCCGCCGGTGACGACCTTCGCGCCGCCCTTCACCGCATCCGCAATGTGCTTCTCGACCTTGTCGACCGCTTCCATGTTGATCAGCGGCCCCTGCACCACGCCCTGTTCGGTGCCGTCGCCGATCCTCATCGCCGCAACCTTCTTCGACAGCTTTTCGACGAACTGGTCGTAGATCTTGTCCTGGGCATAGAGGCGGTTGGCGCAGACGCAGGTCTGGCCCATGTTGCGGTATTTCGAGACGATGGCGCCCTCGACCGCGGCGTCGATATCCGCGTCATCGAACACCACGAACGGCGCGTTGCCGCCGAGTTCGAGGCCGAGTTTCTTCACGCCGACGGCGGCCTGGCTGTAGAGGATCTTGCCGACCTCGGTCGATCCGGTGAAGCCGACGAAGCGGACGGCGGGGTGCTCGCACAGCACCTTGCCGATCGCGGATGAATTGCCGGTCAGGATGTTGAACACGCCCTTCGGCACGCCGGCCTTCTCAGCCAGCGCAACCAGCGCCAGCGCGGTCAGCGGCGTTTCATTGGCAGGCTTGAGCACCACCGTGCAGCCTGCGGCGAGCGCCGGCGAGACTTTTCGAGTGATCATCGAGCACGGGAAATTCCACGGCGTGATCGCGCCGCAGACGCCGATCGGCTGCTTGATCGCGAGCAGCCGCGCATCCGGCCGCTGCGTCGGAATGGTTTCGCCGTAGACGCGCCGGGCTTCCTCGGCGAAGAACTCGACATAGGCGCCGCCGATATCGACCTCGCCGAGCGCTTCCGCCAGCGGCTTGCCCTGCTCCGAGGTCAGGATCAGCGCGAGGTCCTCGCGGTTGGCGATGATCAGGTCGAACCATTTGCGCAGGATATTCGAACGTTGCTTGGCGGTGAGCTTAGCCCAGGCCGGGAACGCGCGCTCGGCGGCTTCCACCGCTTGCGTTGCTTCCGCGGTGCCGAGTTTCGGCACTTTCGCCAGTTCGACGCCGTTGACCGGATTGGTGACGGGATTGGCTGGCGTGCCGACCCAGGCGCCGTCGATGTAGCAACGGTCCCGCAGCAGCGAAGGGTCCTTCAGGCGGTCGTGCAGCGAGGGCTGGGAGGCTGAAGCGCGAGCGGCGACGGGCGGGTTCATGGCGTTACTCCTCGGGAATTTCTGGAAGTTCCCCGGAGTATAGGCCGATATCGGCGGCGATGCATCGGCTGCTGATGCAGCCCTGCTTCAAGCTATTTTGAGGGGGCCTGTCATTCCGGGATGGTCCGAAGGACCAGACCCCAGGTGCGCAATTGCGCACTGGGGAATCTCGAGATTCCGGGTTCGATGCTGCGCATCGCCCCGGAATGACTGCAACTCAGGCCGCGCCGCTCATATAGGTCTCGCGGCGGCCGATCATGCGCTGTGCCGCGGCCTTGGCGGCGGCCTTCGAGGAGGTCGCGCAGGTGCGGTATTCGAGGTCGGGCAATTTCGGCTCGCGGCGGCTGAACCATGATTTGGAGCCGACCGGGAGTTGCGCCAGCGCCTGGGCGACGTTGTCGACGGCTTCGAAGGAATACAGCGCGCCGGTGCCGGCAATGCGGACTTCATAGATTCCGGGGGTAATCGGCGCCTCGATATTTTCGCCACGTCCAGGGCGGGGATATCGCTTCCATTCACTCCAGGTCGAAATCATCGCGTCAGGCCTCGCAAGCGTTGAAATGCGGCTATTTCCGGTTAATGGGTCCAGCCTACGCGCAACGTTTCTGCTGGAATCAGAACGCATTACTGAAAAAATACGGCCTCGGGAATCGTGGCGAAATCACGATATCGTGGATGGATAAGCCGGTCACGGCGATACGGCCTCATCCACTGCGGATTGCGGCCAGGTGTTGCAGTTTGGTGTCCCGCACCGGTTACCCATCACGAGCCTGCGACATTGTCGGCGGCGTGTTCCCGGACGCTTGCGGGATCGCGGTGGCGGGAGGAAGATGGTTCCACTCCATAAAAAATCAGCGGGAGGTGACCCATGCAAGGCAATGCCCAGATCGATCAGATTCTGCGTCAGAAGTGCGAGGCCAAGGAGATTCCCGGCGTGGTCGCGATGGCGGCGACCGGCAGCGAGGTGATCTACCAGGGCGCGGCCGGCAAGCGCGACCTTGGAAAGGACGACGCCATGACAACGGACAGCGTGTTCTGGATCGCGTCCATGACCAAGGCGATCACGACAGCCGCCGGCATGCAACTCGTCGAACAAGGCAAGCTGTCGCTGGACGAGCCGATCGGCAAGTTGTTGCCGGACCTCGCTTCGCCGCAGGTGCTGGAAGGCTTCGACGCCAACGGCGAGCCGAAACTGCGCGCTGCGAAGAAGCCGATCACGCTGCGCCAGTTGATGACCCACACCGCCGGCTTCGCATACGACATGTGGAATGGCGACGTCGGGAAATACCTCGAGAAGACCGCCACGCCCGGCATCATCACCTGCCTGAACGCCGCGCTGAAGACGCCGATCATGACCGATCCCGGCACGCGCTGGGAATACGGCACCAACATCGATTTCGTCGGCAAGGCGGTGGAAGCCGCCAGCGGCAAGAAGCTCGATGTCTACCTGCGCGAGAACATGCTCGACCCGCTCGGCATGAACGACACCGGCTTCAAGATCACGGACGCGATGCGGAAGCGTCTGGTCGGCATGCATGCGCGTGGGCCGGATGGCGCGCTGGCGCCGATCCCGTTCGAGCTCGAACAGGCGCCCGAATTCCACATGGGCGGCGGCGGCCTCTACGGCACCGCGGCCGACTACATCAAGTTCACCCAGATGATCCTCAACAAGGGGCGCGGCAACGGCAACCAGGTGCTGAAGCCCGAAACGGTGGCGCTGATGGGCCAGAACAACATCGGCGAACTCACCGTTGGCAAGATGCCGACGGCGCTGCCTGTCTACACCAACGATGTCGATCTCTATCCCGATATCGTCAAGAAGTGGGGGCTCTCGTTCCTGATCAACACCGCCAGGACGCCGGAAGGTCGCAGCGCCGGCAGTCTTGCCTGGGCCGGTCTCGCCAACACCTATTTCTGGATCGACCCGGCGCGTAACGTCAGCGGCGTGATCCTGATGCAGCTGTTGCCGTTCGCCGACGGCAAGGCATTGGAAACCTTTGCGGGCTTCGAGCGCGGCATCTACGCCGGGCTCGAACCCGGACAGAAGGCGGCGTGAGCGGCAACTGTCAGAGACCGTCATTGCGAGCGAAGCGAAGCAATCCATCGCGCCACGAAAAGAAGGAATGGATTGCTTCGTCGCTTGCGCTCCTCGCAATGACGACGCTGAAATGGCGCAGCGAACCGGAAGCGCTCGTTCACGATGCCTGGAGAACTCGTCTTGACCGACACCACCATCGACAGCTATGTCTGCGGCATTTCCGATGCACCGCTGCTGGGAGTCACCATCGGGCGCTGTCTCGATCGGGCCGCGCAACAATGGGCCGATCGCGAGGCGCTGGTTTCGCCGAGCCATGACGTGCGCTGGACGTGGAAGGAATTTGCCGCGCGCGTCGATGCGCTGGCAGCAGGGTTTCTCGCGCTCGGGCTCGAACGCGGCGCGCGGATCGGGGTGTGGTCGCTGAACCGCCCCGAATGGACGCTGACGCAGTTCGCCGCCGCCAGGGCGGGGCTCATCCTCGTCACCATCAATCCCGCCTACCGCCTGAGCGAACTCGAATTCGCGCTGGCGAAAGTCGGCTGCGCTGCGATCGTCACCGCGACCGCGTTCAAGACGTCCAACTACATGGAGATGCTGAACACGCTGCTGCCGGAGCTTGCGGCATCGAAAGCCGGCGGGTTGCAGTCGGCGCGGCTGCCGCAGCTTCGCGCCGTGATCCAGATCGGCGGACCGAAATCGCCCGGCACGATCGCCTTCGAGGATGTGTCGCAGATGGCGAGCGCGCGGCACCGCGAGCAGCTTGCCGAGCTTGGCAAGCTTCTGCAGTTCGACGATGCGGTGAACATACAGTTCACCAGCGGCACGACAGGCTCGCCGAAGGGCGTGACGCTGACGCATCACAACATCCTCAACAACGGCTATTTCGTCGGCCGCGCGATGCGGCTGACCGAGCAGGACCGCATCTGCATCCCCGTGCCGCTCTATCATTGTTTCGGCATGGTGATGGGCAACCTCGCTTCCGTCACGCTCGGCGCCACCATGGTTTATCCCGGCGAGGGCTTCGATCCGCTGGCGACGCTGCAGACCATCGAGCGCGAGAAATGCACCGCGCTCTACGGCGTGCCGACCATGTTCATCGCCGAACTCGATCATCCCGAGTTTGCGCGCTTCGACCTGAAATCGCTGCGCACCGGCATCATGGCCGGCGCGCCCTGCCCGGTCGAGGTGATGAAGCGCGTCAACAACGAGATGAACATGGGCGAGGTGACCATCGCCTACGGCATGACCGAAACCTCGCCGGTGAGCTTCCAGAGCGCCACGGACGATCCGCTGGAACGGCGCGTCTCCACCGTCGGGCGCATCCATCCGCATGTCGAGGTCAAGGTCGTCGATCTCGAGGGCCGCGTGGTGCCGCGCGGCCAGCGCGGCGAACTCTGCACCCGCGGCTACAGCGTCATGCTGGGCTATTGGGACGAGGCCGAGAAGACCGCTGACGTGCTCGACGCGCAGGGCTGGATGCACACCGGCGACATCGCCATCATCGACACGGAAGGCTATTGCAACATCGTCGGCCGCATCAAGGACATGGTGATCCGCGGCGGCGAGAACCTCTACCCCAGAGAGATCGAGGAATTCCTCTATCGCCACCCCAAGATCCAGGACGTGCAGATCTTCGGCGTCGCCGACGACCGCTACGGCGAAGAACTCTGCGCCTGGATCCGCACCCGCCCCGGCGAAACCCTCACCGCCGAGGACGTCCGCGCCTTCTGCCAGGGCCAGATCGCCCACAACAAAATTCCGCGATATGTCGAGTTCGTGGACGAATTTCCGATGACGGTGACGGGGAAGATCCAGAAGTTCCTGATGCGGGAGACGGTGGAAGCGAAGCTGGGACTGAAGGCGGCGAAGACGGCGTGAGCGGTAAGAGAAGCGGCGGCGCGCCCTCAGATAAAAATATCGAAAACAACCCCATGCACAGTAGGAACTATTTGTGATGGGAAGCGAGATTTGATTTGCGTTGTCGGGCAAATCAGTGCTGAGGATTTATCGGCGATCCTCGCTCAAGCCACAGCGCTGTCGTTGATCGCGCGGATTCTCGTGATCAGCCTCGCGACCTTTTCGTCATCAAACAGTCTTTCCGGCCCGGTTGGCGCAAGGTCCGTAAACGGCGGCTCGTAGAGCAAGGCAGGATCCATCGCACCCTGATCGGTCAGATGCTCGATCACCATATTGATGAATTCGATTTGCTGTACCGTCGCAGATCCGCCGGATAGAAATTCGCTGAAGGCTTCGCTCACCGCGGCACGATCCAGGCCGACGATCGACCGGACGAAACGACCGAAGCCGTGGCTTGTCTCGCGTGCGCGTTCGATATCTCCGGCTTCGCCAATACCAGCGTCCAGCAGCATCTTTTCGAGTTCGCTCAGGTCCGTCGGCGTCAGTGGCTTACCTTGCCGCAGTTTGTGGAGGACAATGTGGTCCTCGTGCGCCTTCAGGAAATGCCTTGCCTTCAGCTTGAATCGCGCAAAGTCGGCCTCGCCAAATTGCGGCAGTTCGCGTTCGACGCCCTCTCCGATTTCGTCAGCGAAATTGGAGTAGACGATCGCCTTCTTTGATTTGTCGATATGCTGCACAAGGTCCCGCAATCGCAGTCGTACCAGTTCGAGCAGCGGAACAGTGACGCCTTCCCACCATTGCTGGGTCTGAATTTCTTCGATCAGCACCGCCTGATGCGCGATCGCCGGAATACCAGTCTGGTCTTCCAGCGCTGATGCGATTTCAAGAAGCTGCTTCTTGAGGGTATCAAACCGCTTCGATCCCTTTAGCAATGCCAGTTCCAGCGAGAACATCAGGAGGTCGAACCGTTTGGCTTCCTCGATACCCAGGCTCTTGGCCGACGGCAGCGGTGCGATCTCATCGACGAGTTCCTTGCGAATCTCGTCGTTAAGCAGCATCCACGATTCCGACCTTTTGTACTTCTCCACCGCGCGGCGATGCCGACGCACGATGAAATTGTCGAGGTTCAGTCCACCGACCGTATCCTGCAGTGTTTGCAGCGCGTCCGACCGAATTGCCCCTTCGCTTGGCGGCTCGTCCGCCGACGCTTGATATGGGGCGCCGCCGGCTTCAGCAAATCCGCCGGCCTTTTCCTGCTTCTCATCAAGCGCGCGCACGAGATCAAGCCGCGCTGCGAACAACCGCTCCGACAACGATTTTGCCGCGCTCGCCTCCTTGAGTGCCGGATTGGCGCCAAAGAATTCGAGGTTCTGGCAATAGTCGAAGACACGAAAGAATTCCTTGTCCTGGCCGGGACCAAACAGATCAGGGCAAAGCCGCGTGCCCCGGCCCATCATCTGCCAGAACTTCGTCTTCGAGCGCACTTGCTTAAAGAAAACGAGATTGACGACCTCAGGCACGTCGATTCCGGTGTCGAGCATATCGACGGAGATCGCAATATGCGGCACCGAGTTCTTCTTCGAAAAATCGTCGATCAGAGTCTGGGCATAAGGTCCGGTTTCGTAGGTGATGACGCGGGCGAAATGCCCGGCAAGCGCGGGGTAGGCTGCATTGAACCGCTGCTCGATAAACTTCGCGTGGCTCTGGTTCTTGGCGAAGATGATGGTTTTGCCGATCCGGTCGCCGCCCTCGACCTTGATCCCGTTCTGCATCAAATGCTCCAGGACCAGATCGACCGTATCCTCATTGAAGAGGCGCTTGTTGATCTCCGCGGCCTCCACGCTGTCGGGGACTTCGTCCTCGCCCCATTCCAGCATGTCCCAATGGTCTTTTTCTTCCTCGGACAGCTCGTCGTAACGCAGCCCTGAACGCACGATCTTGAGCGGCACGGAAATCGGCCGCGCGGGGACGAGATAGCCATCGGCGACCGCTTCATCGAGCGAGTAGGCGTCGGTCGGAACGCCATCTTCAAGATCGAACAGCGAGTAGGTGTTCTTGTCGATTTCGTCCTTGGGTGTCGCGGTCAGGCCGACGAGGAAGGAATCGAAATATTCGAAGATCACCTTGAAGCGCTGGTAGACCGAACGGTGCGCCTCATCGATGATGATGAGGTCGAAATGGCCGGCGCCGAATTTGGCCTGCCCCTGCTGCCGGCCGTCGATCAGGTTCATCATTGTCGGATAGGTCGACAGGAAGACGCGGCCCTCGCTGGCGCGCTCGGTGACGAGATTAACTGGCGCGGAATCCGGCAGATGCGCCTTGAAGGCGCCCGCCGCCTGGTTCACCAGCGCGATGCGGTCGGCCAGAAACAGGACCCGCTTGACCCAGCCGGCCCGCATCAGGAGATCGACCAGCGCGATCACGGTACGCGTCTTGCCGGAGCCGGTCGCCATCACCAGCAGCGCCTTGCGCTCACCGTCGACCTCGAAATGCTTGGCGATCGCGCGGATGGCGCGTTGCTGATAAGGGCGCTCGATGATCTTGCGGTTGAGGGCTTCCGAGCCGAGCTTCTTGCGCGCGGTGCGGCGCTGGACCAGCAACTCCAGTTCGTCGCGCTTGTAGAAGCCGCCGATCTGACGCGGCGGGTAGCGTGTGTCGTCCCAAATCCAGTGCTCGTAACCATTCGAGTAGAAGATCACGGGCCGCTGGCCGTAGCGGGCTTCGAGCCGGTCGGCATAAAGCTTGGCCTGCTGTTGGCCTACGCGCGCATCCTTGCGGGTGCGCTTGGCTTCCACCAGCCCCAGCGGCTTGCCGTCGGCGCCCCACAGCACGTAGTCGATGGAGCCGACGCCTTCGTTGTTCGGCATCCCTTCGACGCGGAACTCGAGGTCTTCGGGCTTGTCGAGCGGCCAGCCGGCTTCGCGCAGCAGCAGGTCGATGTAGCGGTCGCGAGTTTCGGCCTCGTTATAGTCGTGCCGGTCCGGCTGGGCTTCGGCGGCCTTGCGGGTCGCCGCGACTTCCGCGCGCAGCTGCTTCAGTTCTTCGTCGAGGTTTTGCTTGTCGGCGAGCAGTTTTGTCAGCTCGCCGTCTCTGGCATCGAGTTCAGCCTGCTGCGCCTTCACGTAGGCGAAGGCCTTCTTCAGCGCTTCATCGCGGCGGGAAAGCTGTGATGCGTCGAAGGCGAGCCCATCGGCCGGCTTGCCCTTTCGCGCATAGGTGCGGGCCAGCCAGAAGCAGACGTGAAACAGCTCCTTTACCGCGCCGGTGGCGTCGCCCGGCTTGATGGTGCGCTCTTCGTGTACCGCGCGGTTGCGCAGCGAATTGATGTATTTCGCCTTGGCAAATACGGCTTCGCCCGCCGCGCGGCGAAAGCTCGGCTCGTGCAGCAGCGCCGCGATATTGTCTTGATAGGGAAGCTTCAATCCGGGATCGTTGCGGAACGCCCACTTGACCCCGACCTCGACCGCCTTGCCGGCGAAGAACGCTGCGGCCGTCGGCGACACCGCCGCCTGACACTCTGCTTCCACCGCCGCCTCGTGCACAGCAGGAAATTCGGCGGCGAGGAAGGCGAAATTGGACATCGGCCGGCTATTTGCCCGCGTCGATCAGCTCGATGTCCTTCTTGAGCAGCGTGTTGACCAGCGAGCTCAGCGAGATTCCACGCGCCGAGGCCCGCTCGGAGAGATAATCCAGCACCTCCGGCTCCAGGTGGACCGGCGGCACCAGCCGCGCCCCCTCCCGAAAGAACTTGCCGCGCTCGGCGGTCGAGAAGTCATATTCGTCCTTCATCAGGTCACCCTTCCTCATATTGGCGGGTCTCGCGGCGCGTCGGCCTGCGCGCCGAAATAATCCGGATGGCCGCCCGCTCCTCCGACAGCTCAATATAGGTATGCACGACCAGCAGTAAATTGCTGGCGGGAATTCGACCTATGGTAACCCATCGCTCCTCCCCTTGGCCAGACTCATCGTCAAGCCGCGACAGGGCCAAAGGGTCGGCAAAGACGCCCATGGCGTCCTCAAAGGCCACGCCGTGCTTGCGCCGATTGCTCTCCGCCTTTGCCGGGTCCCAGTCGAACTCGAAGCGCATGGTCAGAGTTGTCCGGAGAAAGCGCGGTGTTGGAGGGAGGCGAATAGCGAATCTAAACCACCCTCTTGATTCTCAGTTGGTAGTTCGACGGCTTTTATCCTAGCAAGCCTGTCCACAAAACAAGCTTGCTTTTCCAGAGCTGGAACGACCACCGGGACGGCCTCAAGACTTTTCTGATAGATTGCATAGACGCTTGTCGTGCCAGATTTCCTTGCTTCGAGTTCGCTCCTTGCGAATGGCGTCTGGAAGAAGGCGACCGCGTATTCTGGAAGCAATTTGGTGCCGAAACGTACTCGAAGAATATTGTTGTTATAGACGTATCCTCGCGGACCACGGAAAACGGTGCTCTTGCCAACCAGCTCTTTGGAATTGCGGGTGTTGAAGAGAAAATCTCCGTCTCTCAGTTCATATTCGCGCAATTCCGCTGCAGATACATCAGTATATTTGACCCCGCTGAGGTCCAGCTGCCCATCGAGCGTAATGGCATTCATCCGAAGGTACGGCGTTGGAGCACCTTCTCGCAATTCGCTAGCAGAGCGGACAAGGCCTATTCTTTGCGAGTCGACAAGTCCCCCAAATGGGACTGTCGAATGCCCCGCTACGTCTTCTTTCATTTCCCCAAACATTTCCCGAAAAATCGACTGGGAGAGGCTACCGAGCAGATCGAGGAAGCGCTTACGCTTGCGTCGCAGCGCGTCAGCCCTGTCTAGGATCGCGGCGATCCGCCGCTGTTCCGCAAGGGGTGGAAATGGAATCTCCAATGACCGAAGATTGTCTATCGGGAAATTGTCTGCTGTCGTTGCTCGCACCCAGCTCAGCACGATGGGCTCAGCAGCCTTTACCATATGAGCAATGTATTCGGGATGGGCGCGTGGCCCTGGAATTAAAGCCTTCAAGTCTTGATTAATTGCCACAGCTCGCCGCGCAATCGCTACCGGCAAGGTATGCTTTAAGATGCCAGAGCGATTCACAATCAAGGTTGCATTTTCAGGCACAAGACTGCTCGCGCTTCCCTTAATCGCTTCACGTGTAATCTTATCTTCTGCGTCCTTGATCTCCCAATACTTCATATCCTTAGGTGACACCCAAGGAATGTCACCATTCCAGAAAGCGGCATTTGCCTTCGACGGAGTACCTCCTCCTCTAATCTCGACGATGTCTCCAAGCGAAACGGTGCGCGACCTCACAACATGCGCTCCAGCTCCGCCAACCCGTTCGAGATATCGCTCTCCAGCGCTTTTAACTCGGCAAGGATGTCTTTCGGCTGTCGGTGCGCCGTCACCCGATGCACGACCTCCTTGTAACGGTTGAGAGAAAGGTCGTATCCCGTCGCTGCGATCTCCGCTTTGGATACGCAGAAACTTTGCGCGGTACGCGAGCGCTTTCGTTCAGAACCATTGCGACCAGTCCATCGTACGACGATGTCGGGTAGGTTGTTCTTGTCGTGTTCACCTTCTGCGAGCTTAGCCCTCGGCCCGATTTTTTCGCTTGATAGTAGCGCCGTGCGCTTGTCGTCGAGCGAAAATCCGTCGGCTTGGCAATCATAGAACCAAACGTTGTCGGTGCCACCAGAATTGGTCTTAGTGAACAGCACAATTGCGGTGGAGACGCCTGCATAAGGCCGGAACACGCCGGAGGGCAGCTTCACGATGCCATCCAGCTTATGGTCTTCGACCAGCATCCTACGAATTGATTTGTGCGCAGTCGAGGAGCCGAACAGCACACCGTCTGGGACGATCACCGCCGCGCGCCCGCCTGGCTTCAGCAGCTTCAGAAACAGCGCCATGAACAGAAGCTCGGTCTTCTTGGTCTTGACGATCGCAAGCAGATCCTTCGCCGTAGTCTCATAATCGAGCGATCCCGCGAATGGCGGATTGGCCAGCACGAGGGAGTAGCGATCCTCGTCTCCCGCATGCTCCTGGGACAGCGAATCCTTGTAGCGAATATCAGGGTCATCGACGCCGTGCAGCGTCATGTTCATCGAGCCGATGCGCAGCATCGTGCCGTCAAAATCGAAGCCGTGGAACATCTCCTCGTTGAAATGGTCGCGGCTCGCCTTGTCGTGGAACAGTTTCGGATGGTTTTCGCGCAGATACTCGCCGGCCGCGACCAGGAAGCCGCAGGTGCCGCAGGCGGGATCGACGATGACGTCCTTCGGCCCCGGTGCCATCATCTCGACCATCAGCGCGATGATGTGGCGCGGCGTGCGGAACTGGCCGTTCTGGCCGGCGGTCGCGATCTTCGACAGCATGTATTCGTAGAGGTCGCCCTTGGTGTCGCGATCTTCCATCGGGATTTCGGCGAGGAGATCGACCACCTTGGCGAGCAGCGCCGGCGTCGGGATGGTGAAGCGCGCGCCCTTCATGTGGGTGGCATGCGCGGTGTTCTCTTCGGCCATGGAGCGGAGGAACGGAAAGACGTGCTCGGAGACGATCTCGAACATCGTCGCGGGATCGCGGTTCTTCAGCCGCGACCAGCGCATGTCCTCATAGGCGACGCCGCCGCCCTTGCCGATCTTGTCCTTGCCCGAGGGGAAAATGCGCCGTTCCATCGGCTTGCCGAGGCGATTGGCCTTGTTCTCCTCGAGCGTGTGGGCATCGTCCAGACCGCGCATGAACAGGAGGTAGGTGATCTGTTCGATCACCTCCAACGGGTTGGCGATGCCGCCCGCCCAGAAGGCGTTCCATACGTTGTCGATTTTGGAACGAAGTTCACCAGTAAGCATGTTGCCCCCGCGAGAAACGTCTCGCAGGTTGCTTAGCAAATGCCGGGTGGAAAACGAAGCGGCCTAGCCGTCGGACGTTAGTCCAACGGCTGTGGAAAAAGACGTGGATGGCCGGGACAAGCCCGGCCATGACGGGCGGAGAGAGCGCGCGCCCTACACCACCAGCCCGTTCTGCCCCGCCAGTTCCTTCAGCGACACCTGCGGCCGTGCGCCGATGTGCTGGATCACTTCGGCTGCGGCGAGCGCGCCGAGCCGGCCGCACATCTCGTGGCCTGCATTGCGGACGAGGCCGAACAGGAAGCCGGCGGCGAAGAGGTCGCCGGCGCCTGTGGTGTCGACCAGCCTCTCGATCGGGAACGCGGGCGCCGATGTGACGCCGTCCTTCGCGACGACCACGCAGCCTTTTTCGCTGCGGGTGACGACGCCGAGCTTCGTATCCGCGCGCAGCTGCTTCAGCGCGCCGTCGAAATCCGAAGTCTGGTACAATGAATGCAGCTCGGCCTCGTTGGCGAAGACGAGATCGACGGTGCCCTTGCGCATCAGGTCGAGAAACTCGTCGCGATAACGATCGACGCAGAACGAATCCGACAGCGTCAGCGCCACCTGGCGGCCGGCGCCGTGCGCGATTGTTGCGGCCTTGACGAAGGCTTCCTTGGCGTTCTTCGGGTCCCAGAGATAGCCTTCGAGATAGACGATGTGGGAAGCCGCGATCTGTGCGTCGTCGATGTCGGCGGGCGAAAGATCCTGCGCGGCGCCGAGATAGGTGTTCATGGTGCGCTCGCCGTCCGGCGTCACCAGGATGTAGGAGCAGCCGGTGGCGGGGCCGGCTTCGGCCGTCTTCGTCTCGAAGGCGACGCCGGCGGCGCGGATGTCGTGGCTGTAGAGGCCGCCGATCTGGTCGTTCTTGACCTTGCCGATGAAGGCGGCCCGCGCGCCGAAGCCGGCCAGCCCAACGATGGTGTTGGCGCCGGAGCCGCCGCTCATCTCGGTCGCCGGGCCCATGTCGCCGTAGATCGCGGCCGCCCGCGCCTCGTCGATCAGCGCCATGCCGCCCTTGGTCATGCCGTGGCGGACCAGGAAGCCCTCGTCGGTCTGCACCAGCACGTCGAATATCGCGTTGCCGATCCCGAGAACGTCGTATTTTGCTTCAGCCATCGATTGCGTCCTGTTTACGGCGATTTACGAAAGGCTGCGGCCTACCAGATCGGCCCCGCGCCAGCAAGGCTGCCTGCTCCTCACCCTGAGGAGCGCGGAACGCGCGTCTCGAAGGGTGAATGGCCCGGACCGTGGCCGCATCCTTCGAGACGCCCGCTCCGCGGGCTCCTCAGGATGAGGGTCTGCCGGCAGTAAGGAGGCAAGATAGTGTTCGCTTACTTCTCGCTGCTATACCCCGCTCATGATCCGCTCCTTTCTCACGGTATCCTCGGGAACGCTGGCCTCGCGGCTGCTCGGGTTCGCGCGCGATTCGCTGGTCGCGGCGCTGCTGGGCACCGGAGCCGTGGCGGATGCATTCCTGGCCGCGTTTCAGCTCGTCAACGTGGTGCGGCGGCTCCTGACCGAGGGCGGGCTGAACGCGGCGCTGGTGCCGGCGTGGCTGCGTATCCGTGAAACCGGCGATGCGGTCGCGGCCGCGGCGTTTGCCGGCCGCGTGCTCGGCATCGTCACCGCGGCGCTGATCGCGGCCACCGTGCTGCTCGCGCTGGCGATGCCGCTGGTGATCATGGCGCTGGCGCCGGGGTTTGCCGGCCGCGAGACGCTGCAGCTTGCCACCGACAATGCGCGGCTGATGCTGCCGTATCTCGCCTTTGCCGGACCGGTGACGGTCATGATGGCGCTGTTGAACGCGCAAGGGCGGTTTGCGCTGACGGCGTTCTCGCCGCTGCTGTTCAACATCGCGCTGATCGCTGTGATGGCGGCGCTGCTAGCCGTTCCGCAAGATGCTGCCCGCGCCGCGCAGATCATCGCGGCGACCGTCGGCATCGCGGGACTGCTGCAGCTCTCCGTGCTGGTGCTGCGCCGTGGCGGCGGCCTTGCAACACCGCTGCGGATTTCATTCGACAAGGAGATCCGCGGCTTTCTCGCCAAGGCCGCACCCGGCATGATGGCGTCGAGCGCGCCGCAGCTTTTGATGGTGGCGGGTGCGATCATCGCGTCGGCCTCGCCGTCGGCGGTGTCGTGGCTTTATTTCGCCAACCGCCTGATCGAACTGCCGCTCGGCATCGTCGGCGTCGCCATGGGCACGGTGCTGATCCCGGAGCTGACGCGTGCGGTGCGCGGCGGGGATCACGCAACCGTCGCACATGCGGAATCGCGCGGGCTCGAACTCGCGGTAGGGCTGGCGCTGCCGGCCACGCTCGGGCTGATGGTGCTGAGCGAACCGATCGTGCGGCTGCTGTTCGAGCATGGCGCGTTCACAGCAGTCGACACCGCAGCCACCGCCCGCGCGCTGATGTGGCTGACGCTGGCGCTGCCGGCGCATGTGCTGGTGAAGGCGCTGTCGCCGGCGTTCTTCGCGCGCGAGGATACGGTCACGCCGCTGCTGGCGACGCTGAAGGGCGTGGTGCTGGCGATCGCGGCCGCGTTCCTGTTCGGCCACTGGTTCGGCGCCGATGGCATTGCCGCCGCGATCGCGCTGGGCGCGTGGAGCATCGCGCTCGGCCTGATGCGACAGGGCGCGAAAACCTTCGGCTTTTCGATTGATCCGAAAGCGAAGCGGCGACTGCCGCGCATCGCCGTGGCGGCGCTCGCGATGGGCGCGCTGCTGTGGTGTGCGACGCGCCTCCTGCCTGCCCTGGCCTCGGGCGCGCACGGCCTCGTGCAGGCCGTCCTGTTGCTGATCGTGATCGCAGCCGGAATGGTGATCTACGGGCTTGTCCTGAGGCTTTTCGGTGTGGTGGGCTGGCGCGAAGTGGTTAACGCGATCAAATAACGCCACGCCAACCCCTCATCCTGAGGAGCCCGCGGGACGCGGGCGTGTCGAAGGATGAAGGCCCGAATGGGGCCTCATGGTTCGAGACGCGCGTTCCGCTCTCCTCACCATGAGGAGCAATATCGAGGCGAACCGTGCACCCTGATGGCTTGCGCTGACAGCCCCTGCGTGGCAAACGACGGCCCGAAACAGGCATCCTCAGGTAGCTGACTATGGCTTTTGTCGAGAAGGTATTTTCGGGCGTCCAGCCGACGGGCAATCTGCACCTCGGCAATTACCTCGGCGCAATCGTCAATTTCGTGAAGATGCAGCAGACCCATGACTGCATCTATTGCGTCGTCGACATGCACGCGATCACCCAAGGCGTGGACGTCTGGGGCGGCCCGGCGGAGCTCGCGCGCAACACCCGCGAGGTGACGGCTGCCTTCATCGCCGCCGGCATCGACCCGAAGAAGCACATCGTGTTCAACCAGAGCCAGGTCTCCGGCCACGCCGAGTTGGCCTGGATCTTCAACTGCGTCGCGCGCGTCGGCTGGCTCAGCCGCATGACGCAGTTCAAGGAGAAGGCCGGCAAGGACCGCGAGGCGGCTTCCGTTGGTCTCTACGACTATCCGGTGCTGATGGCGGCGGACATCCTGCTGTACCGCGCCACCCATGTGCCTGTCGGCGAGGACCAGAAGCAGCACCTCGAACTGTCGCGCGACATCGCGCAGAAATTCAACAACGACTTCGCCGACTCGATTCGTGCCCAGGGTTTTAACGACGGCCTGTTCTTTCCGCAGCCGGAGCCGCTGATCACCGGGCCTGCGACGCGGGTGATGAGTTTGCGCGACGGCACCAAGAAGATGTCGAAGTCCGAAGCGTCGGACAATTCGCGGATCAACCTGACCGACGATGCGGAAACCATCGCGCAGAAGATCCGCAAGGCGAAGACCGATCCGGAACCGTTGCCGTCGGAGGAAAAGGGGCTGGAGAACCGGCCCGAGGCCGACAATCTCGTCGGCATCTATGCCGCGCTGTCCGAGCGAGCCAAGGCCGATGTGCTGCGCGAATTCGGCGGCGGGCAGTTTTCGGGATTCAAGAACGCGCTGGTGGAACTCTGCGTCGCAAAGCTCGCGCCGATCGCCTCCGAGATGAAGCGGCTGGTTGCCGATCCCGCCCATGTCGACGCGATCCTGGCCGACGGCGCCGACCGCGCGCAGGCGATCGCCGAGGAAACCATGAACAAGGCGAAGGATATCGTCGGCTTCATCCGAAAGCGCTAGTTCCATCGCAGCTCTTCTGCCGCGACACCGCTTGTCGGAAGCGGCCGCGCCGTGGCACCATGCGCCGGTTTGGCGCAGCACCGGGACATGCATGACCACCCAGCGACGAAGCTACGAGACGGGTCACAAGCCAAAATGCCTTGTCATCGTCGACGACACCGCGGAATGGGACCGCGCAGTGTATTACGCCAGCCGCTGGTCGATCCGTGTCGGCGGCGGCGTGGTGATGCTGCGCATCATCGAGATCGAGGACCAGAACCAGCAATGGCTGGGGGTCGCCGACATCATGCGCGCCGAGGCCGAGGAAGCCGCCAATGAAGCGCTCGACCGCGCCTCGGGCCGCGCCAACGGCATCGCCGCGATCACGCCGGAGCGGGTGATCCGCGAGGGCGAACCGACCGCACAGATTCTCGACGTGATCGACAAGGATGTCGATATCTCGATGCTGGTGCTGGCGGCCAACCCGGGCCCCGAAGGCCCCGGCCCGCTGGTCAGCACGATGGCGCAGGTAGCCGGTTCCTTCCCGATACCGGTGGTCATCGTTCCCGGCGACCTCAGCGATTCCGACATCGACGGGCTGTCTTAGCCTTAGCCGTTGATGCGCCTGCAGAATTGCTGG
Organism: Pseudomonadota bacterium; assembly: GCA_023422775.1. Lineage (GTDB taxonomy): Bacteria > Pseudomonadota > Alphaproteobacteria > Rhizobiales > Xanthobacteraceae > Bradyrhizobium. The sequence continues at coordinate 15,257 of JAFAGM010000028.1, read as the reverse complement.
TGTGCGGCACTTGACCGTGCGTTGCGCGTTGCCATCTGCTAAGGGAACCTCACGCGCCGGCCTTGAACCGGCGACGCCGGAGAAAAACACATGTTCATCCAGACTGAAGCCACGCCCAATCCCGCCACGCTGAAATTCATTCCGGGCCGCACCGTGCTCGATACCGGCACGATGGAATTCGCCAACCGCGAAGCAGCCAGCCGCTCGCCGCTGGCCGAACGGCTGTTCGACGTGCCCGGCGTCGCAAGCGTGTTCTATGGCTACGATTTCGTCACCGTGACCAAGACGGACGGCGAGTGGCAGCACCTCAAGCCCGCGATCCTCGGCGCCATCATGGAACACTACATGTCCGGCGTGCCGTTGCTGGCGGACGGAGCGGCCGGCAACGACGAGGCGGCCGACGAGGAAGACGAGTTCTTCAACGAGGCCGACGCCGATACGGTCGCGACCATCAAGGACCTGATCGAGACGCGGGTGCGACCCGCCGTTGCCAATGACGGCGGCGACATCACCTTCCGCGGCTTCAGGGACGGCGTAGTCTATCTCAACATGAAGGGCGCCTGCGCCGGCTGCCCGTCATCGACGGCAACGCTGCAGCACGGCATCCAGAACCTGCTGAAGCATTTCGTGCCTGACGTCGTCGAAGTCCGGCCGATGTAAGCAGGCACGTGACAACCGTTGAGCCCTCATGGTGAGGAGGCGCGCAGCGCCGTCTCCGGACGATGCTTCCCATCGCCGGGAGAACCATGAGGCCCGGCTCGTGCCATTCATCCTTCGAGACGCGGCGAAGACGCCGCTCCTCAGGATGAGGTCTGGCAGTGTTGGTGGGCACGCTTCGCTTTGCCCACCCTGCATTTCGTTCGCGATGACATCTCAACCTAAGCCGCCACCCCGAGGCTGGCCGCTTCCGCGGCCGCCTGCTGCATCCCGTTCGACATCTCGCTCGTCACCGTGCTCTGCTCCTCGACCGCAGCCGCAGTCGACGTCACGTACTCGCTGACTTCCTGGATCGCTTTCTTGATCGATCCCAGCGCTCCGACGACGTCGCCGGAGATGCCGTTGAGGTTGCCGATTTCCTGCTCGATCTTGTCGGTCGCCTGCTTGGCCTGGTTGGCGAGGTTCTTGACCTCGGAGGCAACCACCGCAAAGCCGCGGCCCGCCTCGCCGGCGCGCGCCGATTCGATTGTTGCGTTGAGCGCCAGCAGGTTGATCTGGCCGGTGATGTCGCCGATCAGCTGCACGATGCTGCGCATCGACTCCGCCGCCTCCGACAGACGCTGCGCCTGCTGATCGGCGGACTCGACCTGGTCGACCGCGGTCAGCGCCGTGTCGCGGGATTTCGACATCGCCGCCGAGATTTCGCGGACCGAGGCATTCAATTCCTCGGCACCGGCCGCGACCGACTCCATCATGCCGCGGACCTTTTCGCTCCGCATCCGCGCCAGCACCTGCGCCGTGGTATCGGAGGCGTATTTCACCACCTTGAACGGCTTGCCGTTGAGATCGCGGATCGGGTTGTAGGAGGCCTGGATCCAGACCTGCTTGCCGCCCTTGCCGACACGCTCGAATTCGCCCGACTGAAATTCGCCGCGGTTCAGGTCCGCCCAGAACGCGCGATAGGCTTCGCCGTCGCGCTGGTCCGACGGCACGAACATGCTGTGATGCTTGCCCTCGATCTCGGCGAGCGAATAGCCGAGCGCACCGAGGAAATTGGCGTTGGCGGTCAGCACCTGGCCTTCCATGCTGAACTCGATCACCGCCTGCGACTTGCCGATCGCCTCGATCTGCCCGGCGTAGTTCGCCGCTTTCAGTTTGTCCGCGGTAATGTCGGTGGCGAATTTCACCACCTTGAACGGCTTGCCGGCTTCGTCGAGGATCGGATTGTAGGAAGCGAGAATCCACACTTCCTTGCCGCCCTTGCCGATCCGCTTGTACTCGGCGGCCTCGTATTCACCGCGGCCGAGCTTGGCCCAGAATTCCCGATAGGCGGCGCTGTCGCGCTCGCCGGACGCGACGAACATCGAATGATGCTTGCCCTCGATCTCGTCCAGCCGGTAGCCCAGCGCGGCGAGGAAGTTCTCGTTGGCGGTGATGACGGTGCCGTCGAGATTGAATTCGATCACGGCCTGCGCGCGGCCGATGGCGGAAATCTTGCCCGCATCCTCCATGCCGCGGATCTTCTTCTCCGTGATGTCGGTGGCGAACTTGATCACTTTCACGGGCTTGCCTGCCTTGTCCATGATCGGGTTGTAGGACGCCTGGATCCAGACCGCGCGGCCGCCCTTGCCGACGCGCTTGTATTCATCGGCCTGAAACTCACCGCGGTTGAGGCTGGCCCAGAACGCCTTGTACGCCTCGCTGCCGCGCAGGTCCGGCGGCGCGAACATCTGGTGGTGTTTGCCCTGGATTTCGTCCAGACCGTAACCCATCGCGTCGAGGAAGTTCTGGTTGGCGGTGACGATCGTGCCGTCCATCCTGAACTCGATCACGGCTTGCGACCTGTTGATCGCGGCCGACTGCGCCAATGCATCGCGCGCGGCCGAATTGCTTCTCCACAAAGGCATAAAGAACCCCTTTTAAAATACAGCGACGAGCGTGGCTGAACATGCCGAAGATGCATCGCCCCGGACCACTATTGACCCGTATTGCCCCGCTGCAGGCTCTCACCGGTTGGTAAATAAAGTTATAATCCTACATAATTTCAATGACTTAGCCTCCCAGAAGTTGTATGACAATTCCCATGCATCAGAAATGGGGCGCGAGCACTTTTGCAAGTGTCCCTACAGGTAGAGCCACCGAAAGTAGAGCTGTGCGGCTGCAGTTTCGCGATGGATGAAACGCCGAAAATCGCCCGGCGATGCATTCAACCGGCGATGAAAAACCTCTACGTTGGCGCCATGCTGATCCTCGCTATCGATACGGCGCTCGACGCCTGCGCCGCGGCCGTTCTCGACACTTCCGCAAGCAACGTCATCGCGCAGGAATCGCAACCGATGAAGCGCGGTCATGCCGAAGCGCTGATGCCGCTGATCGCGCGCGTGATGAAAGCATCCGGCGTTGCGTTCGCGGAATTCGACCGCATCGTGGCGACCGCCGGCCCCGGCAGCTTTACCGGATTGCGCGTCGGCCTTTCGGCTGCACGCGGCATCGCGCTGGCCGCCGGCAAGCCGGTCGTCGGCGTAACCACACTGAGCGCCTTTGCCGCGCCCATCATCGGCGAGCACAGCGAGCAGCCGGTCATATCGGCGATCGATGCGCGGCATGATCACGTCTATTTCCAGGTGCTGACCGGCGACGGAAGTTCATTGATCAAGCCGAAAGTTGCGCCGATCGCGGAAGCGCTCGATGCGGCGCGCTTCGGCGCCCCGCATCTGGTCGGCAACGCCGCGGAAATTCTGGCCGAACGCTGGCCGGCCGAGGCGCCGCCGCCGGTCAGCGTCGTCAACCTGCCGGCACCCGACATCGCCTGGGTCGCGTGGCTGGGGGCGGCGGTCGATCCCGAAGCGGCGCCGGCCCGGCCGTATTACCTGCGCGCGCCCGACGCCAAGCCGCCGAGGGATCCGCTGCTCAATGTCACGCAGCCATTCCCGTCATGATGGCATGGCTGTCCGACTGGTGGAGCGGCGGCACGGCCGTGGTCGAACCGGCCAGCCTGCGCGACGCGGCGCGACTGGCGCAACTGCATGGCGCGTCGTTTCACCGCGGCTGGGGCGAAGGCGAATTCGAGGCGATGCTGGGCGAGCGCAACACGCTGGTTCATCGATTGAGGCTCGGGCGCAAGATCATCGGCTTTGCCGTGTCGCGCATGGCCGCCGACGAGGCCGAGATCTTGTCCATCGCCATCGACGCCGGCCAGCGCGGCCGCGGCCTGTCGCGCAGCCTGCTGATGACACATCTGGGCCATCTCGCCGGCCGCGGCATACGCACCATCTTCCTCGAGGTCGAAGAAAATAACCAGCCGGCGCGGCGGCTGTATGAATGGGCCGGATTCGGCGTGGTTGGCCGCCGGGAACGCTATTATCAGCAGGCCGGCGGGGAGCAATTGAACGCGCTTCTGATGCGACGTGACTTGTCGTAATGTGCCCGTGGTGGCACAACAGCCTCGAGCTACCGTCCGAAGGCCCGACAGATCATGCCCGTACTGAAGTCCCCATCTGCGCACAAGAATACCGGCATCGAGGCCCGCTGCGCCGCCACCGGCATGCGCATGACCGAGCAGCGCCGCGTCATCGCGCGCGTGCTGGCGGATTCGGTCGATCATCCCGACGTCGAGGAACTTTACCGGCGCTGTGTCGCGATCGACGACAAGATCTCGATTTCGACGGTGTACCGCACCGTAAAACTGTTCGAGGACGCCGGAATCATCGAGCGGCACGATTTCCGCGAGGGCCGCGCGCGTTACGAGCAGATGCCCGACAGCCACCACGACCACCTGATCAATCTGCGCGACGGCAAGGTGATCGAGTTCACCTCCGAGGAAATCGAGAAATTGCAGGCCGAGATCGCCCGCAAGCTCGGCTACAAACTGGTCGATCACCGGCTGGAACTATATTGCGTTCCGCTCGACGAAGACAAAACCTAGAGCATTTTCGAGCGAAGTGGACACCGGTTCGCGTGAAGAAAACGCGTCAAAACAAGAATCTAGAGCCCCGTTCCGATTCAATCGGAACGGAAAAGGCTCTAGTTTTCGCGAACGGCAGTTTTCGCGAACGGCCTTCCGTGAATTTCGATCTCATCATCTTCGATTGCGACGGCGTGCTGGTCGACAGCGAGGTCATTTCATGCCGCGCGCACGCCGACGTGCTCAGCCGCCACGGCTATCCGATCACGCAACAACAGGTCTTCGACCGTTTCCTCGGCCGCTCGACGCGCCAGGCGAATTCGGAAGTCGAGGCCGAGCTTGGCCACGCGCTGCCCGAAGATTTTCACGTGCAGTTGCAGGACGAACTGTTCCGATCGTTCGAAGCCGATCTGGAAGGTGTGGCTCACATTCACGCAGCCCTCGATGCCATTACCCGGGCCGTCTGCGTCGCGTCGAGCGGATCGCACCAGCGCATGCGCGTCACCCTCGGCCGGACCCGCCTTTACGACCGGTTTGCGCCGAACATCTTTTCGGCCTCGCAGGTCGCGAACGGCAAGCCCGCGCCCGATCTGTTTTTGTTCGCCGCACGTCAGATGAACGTTCCGCCGGAACGATGCCTGGTGATCGAGGACAGCGTTCCCGGCATCACCGGCGGCCTTGCCGCAGGCATGACCGTGCTCGGCTTTCACGGCGGCAGCCACTGCCGCCCCGGCTACGGCGACGGCCTGCGCGCGGCCGGGGCTACCGCAACCTTCGACGATATGCGGCAATTGCCTGACTTGATCGAGCAGATGGGGACTTTGGAGAGCGCGACTTAGCCCCCTCCGCCGTCATTCCGGGGCGATACGCCAGCATCGAACCCGGAATCTCGAGATTCTCAGGGGCGCAAGGCCGCCCCATAGTTCGCTTCGCGCCCCGGAATGACGGCTCCCACGCTGGATTTTCAGCCCCTTAGCCTATAACTAAGGCCCGCGCCGGATTGGCGCCATCAAGCCCCAACACCCAAGGTTCCATGAAGCCGCCGCGCAAGCTGCATATCAAGTCTTATGGCTGCCAGATGAACGTCTACGATGCGCAGCGCATGGCGGACACGCTGGCAGGCGAAGGCTTTGTCGAGACGGCCAGCGCCGAGGATGCCGATCTGGTGATCCTCAACACCTGCCATATCCGCGAGAAGGCTTCCGAGAAAGTCTACTCCGAGCTCGGGCGGCTGCGCGTCGCCAAGGACGAGGCCGCACGCAACGGCCGCGAGATGCGGATCGCGGTGGCGGGCTGCGTGGCGCAGGCCGAGGGCGAGGAAATCATCCGCCGGGCGCCGACCGTGGACGTCGTGGTCGGACCGCAGAGCTATCATCACCTGCCGCAACTGCTGGCGCGTGCCAAGAGCGAAGGCCGCGCGCTGGAGACCGAATTCCCGGTCGAGGACAAGTTCGGCTTCCTCCCCGCCCCCAAACCGGATGCGATCCGCGCCCGCGGCATCTCCGCATTCGTCACGGTGCAGGAAGGCTGCGACAAATTCTGCACCTTCTGCGTGGTGCCCTACACGCGCGGCGCGGAAGTCTCCCGCCCGGTCACGAGGATCGTCGACGACGTCAGGCGGCTCGCCGAGAACGGTGTGCGCGAGATCACCCTGATCGGGCAGAACGTCAACGCCTATCACGGCGAAGGTCCGGACGGGCGCACATGGCCGCTCGGCAAACTGCTGCATCGGCTAGCCGAAATCGAGGGCATCGTGCGGCTGCGCTACTCGACCAGCCATCCCCGTGACGTCGATGACTCACTGATCGCGGCCCACCGCGATCTCGCCGCGCTGATGCCGTTCGTGCATCTTCCGGTGCAATCCGGCTCCGACCGGATTCTCGCTGCCATGAACCGCAAGCATACCGCCGATGATTACCGCCGCGTCATCGACCGTTTTCGCGCCGCCCGCCAAGACATTGCTTTTTCATCGGATTTTATCGTCGGCTTCCCCGGCGAAACCGAGGGAGAATTCGCCGCCACCCTCGCGCTCGTCATGCAAATCGGATACGCTGCGGCTTATTCGTTCAAGTATTCGCCCCGTCCGGGCACGCCGGCGGCGGACATGCGGGAGACGGTTTCAGCGGCTGAGATGGACGAGCGATTGGTGCGGCTCCAGGAATTGATCGACAGCCAGCAATCGGCCTTCAACAAGGCGATGATTGGCAACACGGTCGACGTGCTGTTCGAACGCGCGGCCCGCAATCCCGGCCAGATCGTCGGCCGCACCGCCTGGCTGCAGCCCGCGCATGTGTTTGCCTCGCCAGACATCATCGGCAAGGTGCTGCCGGTCCGCATCGACAGCCTGGAGCGATACAGCCTCAAGGGCGAACTCGCTCCCGCCTCCGCGCCGGCGATGCCATCCGTTCCCTCGCCGGCGATTGATCCGTCTCGATTGAGCCATTCTTCTCAAAAGACCATGGGAGCCTGAACCCTTGCCAAAAAGCGCATCGGATTCACCTTCGCTTGCTCCCAGCCGCAAATTCGACCGCGACATGCAAATTCCGCCCGAGACCCAGGTCGTCATCGACTTCGACGACAACCGCGCGGCTTCCGCGCTCGTCGGTCCCTACGGCCAGAATCTCGCGCTGGTCGAGCGGCGGCTCGGCGTCGTCGTCGACTCCCGCGGCAACCACATCACCATCGCGGGCACCCGCGACGGCTGCGACGCCGCACGGCGCGTGCTGGAGACCCTCTACGCGCAGGCGCTGGAAGGCCACGATCTCTCGCAGGGCGAGGTCGAAGGCGCCATCCGCGCCGTGATCGCGCAGGGCTCGCTGTTCGAGTTCGACCCCAAGGCCGCCAGGACCTCGTTCGAGACCATCAACCTGCGCAAGCGTCCGGTACGGGCACGCACGGCGGCGCAGGATTCCTACATCCGTGCGCTGAAGCGCCACGAACTGGTATTCGGCGTCGGTCCCGCCGGCACCGGCAAGACCTGGCTCGCAGTCGCGCATGCCGCGCAATTGTTCGAGCGCAAGGAGGTCGACCGCATCATCCTGTCGCGGCCCGCGGTCGAAGCCGGCGAGCGGCTCGGCTTCCTGCCCGGCGACCTGCGCGAAAAGGTCGATCCATACCTGCGGCCGATCTACGACGCGCTGTACGACCTGATGGACTCGCGCATCGTCGAACGCGCGCTGCAGGCCGGCGAAATCGAGATCGCGCCGCTGGCGTTCATGCGCGGCCGGACGCTGACCAATGCCGTTGTCATTCTCGACGAGGCCCAGAACACGACATCGATGCAGATGAAGATGTTCCTCACGCGGCTGGGTGAAAACAGCCGCATGATCATCACCGGCGATCCTTCGCAGGTCGATTTGCCGCCCGGGCAGGCTTCGGGACTTGCCGAAGCCGTCAAACTGCTCGACGGCGTGGAGGGCATCGCACAGGTGAGGTTTACCGCCGAAGACGTCATCCGCCATGAACTTGTGGCGCGGATCGTCGCCGCCTACGAGGGATTGCCGCAGAAGCCGGCAACCGCCAAATCTTGAAAACAAGCGCTTCGGCTGTGGACCTGCCGAGTGCAGGACCCGGCCGCAACCCGAACACTGGAATGCAAGCCCCCGCAACTCAAAGTCCTGGAACGCCAGGCCCCGGAAAGCCCGTGTCGTCCGCCCTGCCCCTGACCGAAGTTCTCGTCGTCGCCGATTGCTGGCAGACCGAGCCGGATGCCGAGGCGGTGATCCATCGCGCCATCAACGCCGCGGCGGAAATCGCCGGCGCCGATGTCGGCGACGCCGAACTGGCAGTCATGCTGACCGACGATTCCGGGATTCGCACGCTCAACAGCAACTGGCGCGGCATCGACAAGCCGACCAACGTATTGTCGTTCCCGGCGCTGCAGCCCACCGGCACGGCCACGCCCTCCGACATGCCGCGGATGCTCGGCGACATCGCCATCGCCTACCAGACCACGCGGCAGGAGGCCTGCGACGAACAAAAACCGTTCGACCATCATCTCAGCCATCTTGCGGTTCACGGGTTCCTGCATTTGATCGGGTACGACCACGAGAACGACGAGGACGCCGAGGCGATGGAGGGTCTCGAACAGGAGATCCTCGCGCATCTCGGCATTCCGGATCCGTACGCGGATCGGGAGCGGGTGGACTGAAAATGCCGGACTCCGACCCCAAGCAAGACAATACGCGCGACACGCCCAACCTGCCGGTCGTGGTGCAGGAGGGCGAGGTATTGCGCCCGGCCGCCGACAATTGGCTGATGCGGGCCATCCGCACCCTGTTCGGCTGGAAGGCGGGATCGGTCCGCGCCGATCTTCAGGTCGTGCTCGATACATCGACCCCGGAGGATGTCGGCTTCTCCGCCATCGAGCGCACCATGCTGCGCAACATCCTCGGCCTGCATGAGCGGCGCATCGCCGACGTGATGGTGCATCGCGCCGACATCGTCGCCGTCAAGCGCGATATTCCGCTCGGCGAGTTGATGAGCCTGTTCGAGAGCGCGGCGCATTCGCGCCTCGTGGTCTACAACGAAACCCTCGACGACCCCGAAGGCATTGTTCACATCCGCGACCTGCTGGCGTTCATGACCGCGAAGGCGCGCATCGGAGATACCAGCAAGCCGAAGCGCAAGAAGCCCTTCCCGGCCGGCCTTGACCTGCGTGCCGTCGACCTCGCATCGCCGCTGGCGGATGCAAACATCATCCGCAAGCTTCTGTACGTGCCGCCGTCGATGCGGGCGATCGACCTGCTGGCGCAAATGCAGGCCTCGCGGATCCATCTGGCGCTGGTGGTCGACGAATATGGCGGCACCGACGGGCTGGTGTCGATCGAGGACATCGTCGAGCAGATCGTCGGCGAGATCGACGACGAGCACGACAGCGACGAGCCGCCGTCGATCGTGCGCCTGGCGGACGGTTCATTCATCGCGGATGCCCGCGCCAGCCTCGAGGACGCCCGCACCATGATCGGCGAGGAATTCATCACCGGCGAGGCGGGCGAGGAAGTCGAGACGCTGGGCGGCTATCTGGTGGCGCAGGTCGGCCGCCTGCCGGTGCGCGGCGAGGTCATTGCGGGTCCGGGCAATTTCGAGATCGAGGTGCTCGACGCCGATCCGCGGCGGGTCAAGCGCCTGCGAATAGGCGTCCGCAAGGAGCGTCCCGCGGCACGTCCGCAGCGCGAAAGAAGCCGCCGCGAGACCGCGCCCGACGCCGGCGCGCCGCAGGCCAATGACAATGCACCGCCGACCTCCGGCGACGGGGCCGGTCCGCAGTGAAATCAGCCAGCAAGTTCCGCGCCGCCGGTCTTTCGATCATCCTCGCCTGGGGATGGAAACGCGCGGCCATCGCGCTGGCGGCGGGCGTGCTGTCGTCGTTCTCGATGGCGCCGTTCAATGCATGGCCGGTGCTGTTCCTGACCTTTCCGGTGCTGGTCTGGCTGATCGATGGCGCAGCGGCCGGAAAATGGCGGGGCGCGCCCGCGGCCGCGCTGTCCGGCTTCTGGTTCGGGCTCGGCTATTTCGTGCCGGGGCTCTATTGGATCGGCAACGCTTTCCTGGTCGATGCGCCAACGTTTGCCTGGCTGATGCCGTTTGCGGTGCTGGGCCTGCCGGCCTATCTCGCACTGTTCACGGCGACGGGCTTCGCGCTGGCGCGGCTGATCTGGACGCGCGACGCCTCGCGCGTGCTTGCGCTTGCGGTCGGCCTGACGGTCAGCGAGTGGCTGCGCGGCCATCTGTTGTCGGGTTTCCCGTGGAACGCCTTCGGCTACGCGCTGTCGGAGCCGCTGGCGCTGGCGCAGGCCGCCTCGCTGATCGGGCTGTGGGGCATGACCTTCCTGGCGGTCGCGATCTTCGCGAGCCCCGCGGTCCTGATCGACGGCAGCTCGCGCGGACGAAAGCCCTGGATCGCGCCGGTATCCGCGCTTTTGCTGCTCGCGGCGATGGGAATTTACGGCTCCGTCCGGCTGTCGCTGCATCCGACGACAATGACCAAGGTCAAGCTGCGCATCATGCAGCCCAACCTGCAGCAGGACGTCAAATTCAACTACGCCGCCAAGGCGGAGGTGATGCAGAAGTACCTGACGCTGTCCGACCGCGCTTCAGGCCCGCAATCCACCGGCGTGAGCGACGCACAGATCCTGATCTGGCCGGAATCGGCGTTTCCGTTTTTCCTGACACGCGAAGCCGACGCGATGGCGCAGATCGCCGAACTCCTGCCCAGGGGCACCGTGCTGATAACAGGATCGGTGCGCGCCCCCGACCTGCCGCCCGGCACGCGAATTACCCGCGCCTACAACTCGATATATGTCATCGACCATGACGGCAGCGTGCTGTCGGTCTACGACAAGCTGCATCTGGTGCCGTTCGGCGAGTACCTGCCGTTCCAGAACTTCATGGAAAGGCTGGGCTTCGTGCAGCTCACCAAGGTCCACGGCGGCTTCATCCCCGGCCAACGCCGGCGCGCCATGGAAATTCCGAATGCGCCCAGCGCGTTACCCCTGGTTTGCTACGAGGCGATTTTTCCCGGGATCATTGCAGCCGGCGGGGATCGTCCCGGCTGGATCATCAACGTCACCAACGACGGCTGGTTCGGCAATTCGACCGGCCCCCACCAGCATCTGCAGCAGGCCCGCTTGCGCGCCATCGAGGAAGGCTTGCCGGTGGTTCGCGCCGCCAACACCGGCATCTCCGCGGTCATCGATCCCTCGGGGCGGATTGTCGCACGCCTTGGCCTCGGCATCGAAGGTGTACTGGATGCCAGCCTGCCGGCGGCGATTTCGCCGACAATTTACGCACGGCTGGGCGATATTCCGGCAGCTATAACGATCGCCGTCGCACTGTTGTTCGTCATCAGGCGCCGCTTCGTTAAGCGAACGGCCTGAAATTGGAATGCTTCCAAAATTGTCGTGTCAAAGACGGCGGCATTCGCGGTTCCACCAGTTGACAGAGCGGCCACGATTCGCTTTCTGCGCTTGCAAGCAAAAATCAACAACCAGTTAGTTGGCAATGCTCATATCGTCCGAAACGCTACCCGATCCTCCGCGCAGGATTTGAAGGTACCGGCGCCTGAGGCATGCCCTTCTTCCTTGCCTCACCCCGGCGTGCAATCCCCAGGAGTGACGCAAATGTCCACCAAAGCCCCCAACCCGGTCGACAAGTATGTCGGCAGCCGCGTGCGCATGCGCCGCATCATGCTCGGCATGAGCCAGGAAAAACTGGGCGAGGCGCTGGGACTGACTTTCCAGCAGGTTCAGAAATACGAAAAGGGGACCAACCGCGTTGGCGCCAGCCGCCTGCAGCAGATCTCCGAGATTTTGCAGGTGCCTGTATCGTTTCTGTTCGACGGCGGGCCGAGCGGCATGGTGAATGGCGACAACTTCGGCGAAGGCGCCTCTCCGGCCTATGTATCGGATTTCCTCGCCACCTCCGAAGGACTGGCGCTGACGCGCGCGTTTACGCGCATCGGCGACGCCAAAATGCGCCGCTCCATTGTCGAACTGGTCGAGCAGATCGCATCGCGCGACGGCCCCGACCCGCGCTGATTTTTCGCCGTATCGGTTTGAGATATCTCACGATCTGGAATATGTCGTCATTCCCCGGTGCGCCACGCGCGTGCCCGAACTGGCGACACACCGGATTTGTGAAGACATGCCGAAGACGACCAACCCCTTCGATTCCAGTGCCATCCTTGAGGGCATTCGCCGCTGGGTCGAGATCGAGACCCCGACGGAAGCCCCCGACCAGGTCAACAAGCTCGCCGACCTCGTAACGACTGGATATCGCGGCCTGCCGGCGACGGTGGCGCGGATCGCGGGACATTCGGGCTGCGGCGACCACCTGGTTGCGCGCTCGTCATGGGGGCAGGACGCGCCGGGGATTTTGGTGCTGAGCCATCTCGATACGGTGCATCCGATGGGCTTCATCGAGCGGCTGCCGTTTCGCATCGACGGCGACAGCGCCTTCGGCCCGGGCATCTACGACATGAAAGGCGGCGCCTACCTCGCCTACCATGCTTTCCGGCAGGCGTGCGCAGACGACGATCAGCCCGCGCTCGGGATAACCCAGCTCTACGTCTCCGACGAGGAAATCGGCAGCCCGACATCGCGTGCGCTGATCGAGAGCGAAGGACGCAAGGCCAAATATGTGCTGGTCACCGAACCGGCGCGCGACGGCGGCAAGATCGTCACCGGGCGCAAGGGCGTCGCGCGGTTCGAGGTCTTCATCAAGGGCGTGCCTTCGCACGCCGGCACCAGGCCGGAGGACGGCCGCAGCGCCATCCGCGAACTCGGCAACGTCATCCAGGCGCTGGAAGCGATGAACGATCTTTCGCGCGGCATCTCCGTCAATGTCGGTGTCGTCCGCGGCGGCACGAGGCCGAACGTGATCGCGGAGGAAGCCTATGCCGAGGTCGACATGCGCGTGCCGACGGTTGCCGACGCAGACGAACTGCTTCCGAGAATCCTCAACCTGAAATCCCGCACCGAGGGCGTCAGCGTCCGCGTGACAGGCGAATTGAACCGTCCGCCCTATGAGAAGGGCAATGCCGGCGCCGCGCTTTACGAGCACGCCAGGACGATCGCCGCCAAAATCGGTTTCGACCTGGTGGATACGTCGACCGGCGGCGGCTCCGACGGCAATTTCACCGCGCCCCATACCGCCACGCTCGATGGCCTCGGCGTCGACGGCAAGGGCGCGCATACGCACTACGAACAGATGTACATCTCCTCGATCGAGCCGCGGGCACGGCTGTTGTACCGGCTGTACCAGACGCTGCGATGACCACCGCGCCCGACGAACCCGGAGACCGCGACGCCCCGCCGGATGACGGCGCGGCCGCGCATGCGCGCGGCTCGTTCTTCGGCCGCCGCAAGGGCCACAAGCTCCGCATCCATCAGGCCGACCTGATCGACAATCTGCTGCCGCATCTGGCGCTCGATACCGAAGCGCCCGCGCCGGAACGGCTCGCCGACCTGTTCGAGGACAATGTCGGCGATGTCAGGCTCGAGATCGGATTCGGCGGCGGCGAGCACCTGATTGCGGAAGCGCGCGCATTTCCCGATATCGGGTTCATCGGCTGCGAGCCCTACGTCAACGGCATGGCGAAGATCCTGACCCAGATCGAGGCGCAGAACATCGCCAATATCAGGCTCTACGCCGGGGACGCCGCGGAGCTGCTGGCGTGGGCGCCAGCGCAATCGCTTGATCGGATCGACCTGATCCATCCCGACCCCTGGCCGAAGCGCCGGCACTGGAAGCGGCGCTTCGTGCAGGACGCAACCGTTACGGCGATGGCGCGCATTCTCAAGGCGGGCGGCGAGTTTCGTTTCGTCAGCGACATCGACGACTACTGCGCCTGGACGCTGGCGCACCTGATGCGCAGCTCCGACTTTCTATGGACCGCCGAGCGCGCCGCCGACTGGCAGAAGCCGTGGGACGGCTACACCATGACGCGCTACGGCCGCAAAGCCGAGCGCGAGGGGCGCGTGGCGGCTTACTTGCGGTTTAAGCGGAACTGAGCGTTAAGGCGAACTTCATCAGTTCGTCATGCCCGGGCTTGTCCATGGCTTGTCCCGGCCATGACGGAAAAAGTCAGGACTTCGCCGCTTCCGCCATCCGCGCCTTCTTCGCGTCGGTCGCTTCCCACACCATGCGCTTTCCCCGATCGCGCCCCAGCAGCTCGATCGGATCGTGGTTGTCGATGTGGCCGAATTGTCCCTTGTAGACGCTGTAGCCGCATAATTCCTGCAACCGCCGGGGAAAGCGCCTGGCGGTCTCGCGGGGAATGCCGAGTTGCAGATTTTCCTGCTGCCGCATCCAGCCCCAGCAATAGGCGCAGGAAAACGCAAAACGCCTGCCGTCGCTGTCGTTGGCGCCGCCGCCGTGCCACAGCGCGCTGTCGAACAGCATCACGCTGCCGGCCTTCATCGTCGCGGTGTCGGCGTCATATGCCTTGCCGTATTCCGGCGAGGACGGATATTTGTGGCTGCCCGGCACGATCCGCGTCGCGCCGTTGTCCTCCCGGAAATCCGACAGCGCCCAGATCGCATTGAGGGTGATCGGGATGTGCGGGCGCGGCAGCGGAATCAGCTGCGTGTCCTCGTGGATCGGCTGCGCCTCCTGGCCCGGCCCGAGCACCAGCGAGCAGAACGACGACAGCAGACATTCCTTGTCCAGCACGCGCTCAACGACAGGCAGCACGTTCTCGTGCAGCGGCACTTCCCAGAACAGGTCGTCATAGGTGAGAAGATTGTTGATGCGGACGGTCTTGAAACCTTCGAACGACGTCCTGGCGGGACCGAGTTGATGTTCGCGCTCGATGCGCTCCAGCGCCGCCTTCAGTGCCTCGACCAACTCGGCGCTCGCCGCGCCTTCGATGACGGTGAACCCGTCGTCGCGTATCCTGTCGGCATGGGATTGAATTTCGACGTCCGTCAGCATCTTGCGCTCCCGAAATTATGCACGACGCTGTTCCGCGTCTTCGGCGCGAATGATAGCGCGCCGTCTTCGCCTTGGGGAGCAATTTGCGATTGCGGCGGCGAGACCTACGGGCGGGCCTTCCAGAAGTTCACGACGCGCTCGGCGGTCGACGGCATCAGGCGCGCGTAGTTCGTCCGCGCGGTTTCGATGTCGGCCGGGGCAGCGGTGCGGTTCGGGCCGAGCCGCAGCATGATCAGCGCACGCACGGTCGCCCATTCGAGGC
>JAFAGM010000137.1 GCA_023422775.1 Pseudomonadota bacterium | reverse complement strand
TCTCGTCCAGTCTTCATTTACAAGCGATTCGTGAGTCATATCATGCTCGAATCACGAGTGATTCCAGCATGCAAGTCTAAACTTAACGCCTATGCGCGAAAGCGGGTGATCCAGTATTCCAGAGACGCCTATGATTGGCTCGAGAAGCCTCGGCGTACTGGATCCCCCGCCTGCGCGGAGGACGACGATCTCTGGTGGCGGCGAGTTCTGGATGGCTTCGGCTCGCTCGTAGTGACGCGGAGAGGGCGAACTTCACCGGACAGGGCAGTGAGCGGCCCTCGGAAGGGTGCTCCCACCGGCGCCCCGAAACCCTGGAGGACCACGGAACCTGTCCCTCGAACCGCTCTAACCGCCCGGTCGGCCTCGATTTCCGGCTGCCAAATTCTCCTTTGGTAACCGAAAGTTAACCAAGCTTAGCGTTTGGTTAGGGACGGAATTTCGCGCTGATAGCCCTCGTTTTGACATGTTGGCAGGGGAAGCAGGACCCGGCTTTCGGCGGGCCC
This sequence comes from Pseudomonadota bacterium, assembly GCA_023422775.1. Lineage (GTDB taxonomy): Bacteria > Pseudomonadota > Alphaproteobacteria > Rhizobiales > Xanthobacteraceae > Bradyrhizobium. Next base: position 13,846 of record JAFAGM010000137.1, on the reverse strand, counting down.
CCCATGCGACACCCAGAGAGGCTTTCGCGCTGGCGCATATCGCCGCGCCCGACGCGCGGCTGTGAAACCGGCAGCCGTTTGCTCCCGGAGGAAATAGGGACACTTGCGTTGAGAGGATACCGCTCATGAATCCCGCCGACGTGGCACCGGCAGCCCTGCCGTTGGTTTCCGCCGACGTCTCGCTGATTTCGCTGTTCATGCAGGCCCACTGGGTCGTGAAGACCGTCATGCTGGGACTCCTGGCCTGCTCGGTCTGGGTCTGGGCGATCGCGATCGACAAGATCTTTCTGTATTCGCGCACCAAGCGCGCGATGGACCGTTTCGAGCAGGCGTTCTGGTCGGGGCAGTCGATCGAGGAACTCTACCGCGCGCTGTCGGCGAAGCCGACACAGTCGATGGCGGCGTGTTTCGTCGCGGCCATGCGCGAGTGGAAGCGCTCGTTCGAGAGTCAGACGCGCTCCTTTGCCGGTCTGCAGATGCGGATCGAGAAGGTGATGAACGTCTCCATCGCCCGCGAAGTCGAACGGCTGGAACGAAGGCTTCTGGTGCTGGCGACCGTGGGGTCGGCCGGGCCGTTCGTCGGCCTGTTCGGAACCGTCTGGGGCATCATGTCGAGCTTCCAGTCGATCGCGGCCTCGAAAAACACATCGCTTGCGGTGGTGGCGCCCGGCATCGCGGAGGCGCTGTTTGCCACCGCGATCGGCCTTATCGCCGCCATCCCCGCGACCATTTTCTACAACAAGTTCACGTCAGAGGTGAATCGCCAGGCGCAGCGGCTCGAAGGCTTCGCCGATGAATTTTCAGCCATCCTGTCCCGCCAGATCGACGAACGGGCGTGAGGGCGACCAATGACGAGCGCATCGTGAGAGCAAGATCATGGCGATGAACATGGCAGGTTCGGCCGGCGGTGGCGGACGCCGCGGCCGGCGTCGCGCCGCCGTGATGGCGGAGATCAACGTCACGCCGATGGTCGACGTGATGCTGGTGCTGCTGATCATCTTCATGGTGGCGGCGCCGCTGATGACGTCGAGCATCGACATCGATCTGCCCATCGCCAGCGGCGGCAAGCAGATCCAGGCCAACGCCCCGCCGTTGACGCTGTCGGTCAAGCGCACCGGCGGCACCTGCAATTCCAACATCGAGCTCTATCTCGGGGACACGCTGATTTCGGCCGACGATCTCCTGCCCAAGATCAAGGCGATCCGGGAGACCCGTTCGGACGCCGAGAGCGTGGTATACCTGAGGGGCGACAAGGACGTCTGCTACACGGATATGATGAAACTATTGGGGTATATTCGGACGGCGGGGTTCAAGGCGAATATCGTCATCGTTCCGGAAGGCTCATGAGCCATGCTGTGGCGCGCGACGGCTGAACGGGGAGCGGGAAGGCTCGAGTGAAGGTCAAGGTCGACAAGACGGTTCTGGCATCGGTCGCCCTGCACGTCGTCGTGCTGGGGGCGGTTATGCTGTCTTTCTCGACCAAGGCTCTCGAAATGACGCCCGAGGATTCCGTTTCCGTCGATGTCATCTCGCCCGATCAGCTTGCCAAGGTGATGGCCGGCATGAAGACCGGCGAGAAGGACAATCCGAAGCCGCTGGTCGAGAAGATCGCCGAAGCCAAGCCGGTCGACGAGGCCGTCGGCAAGATCACCGAGAAGGCGCCTGTCGTGACCGAGACCGCGCCGGCGCCGCAGCCGAAGGTCGAAGAGAAGCCGGTCGAGAAGAAGCCCGACCCGCCGAAGGTCGTGGAGAAGCCGAAGGAAGAGCCGAAGCACGAGCCGAAGCCTGTCGAGAAGAAGCCCGATCCGGTGAAGCCCGACCCGATCGCCGAAGCGATCAAGAAGGAAGAGAAGAAGCCGCCGCCGCCGAAGCCGGTGCAGGCGGCGAAGCCCCCCGAGCCGCAGAAGCCGAAGGAGCGGACCTTTGATCAGTCCAAGATCGCGGCGCTGCTCGACAAGCGCGATCCGTCGCGCCATGCGGCCACCGGCGACACGCTGAATTCGAACGCGGCGCTTGGCCTCGCCAGGGGAGCGGCCGCGAACAATTCCGCGACATGGGGCTCGATGTTCAAGGAGCAGGTGCTGCGCTGCTGGAAGAAACCGTATGGCGGTCTCGAGGTGGCGCGGTTCGAGGTCGAGTACAATATCAAGCTCAAGCGGGATGGCACGCTCGAGGCGCAGCCGGTTGCGCTTTCCTCCGCGTCCACCGGCTACCAGCGAGTTTTCCTCGAGAGCGGCCTGCGCGCGATTATCGAATGCGCGCCCTATCGTCTGCCCGCGCAATATTTCACCGAATGGCAAGCGTTCATTCCCGTGTTCGATAACCGGGATCAATAGGGACGTCGAATGCCATGAGTTTGGAAAGTTAAGAGCAAATCAGATGTCACGCGAGCACCAGCCGGCCAATGCAACGTTGCGCATGGATCGTCGTCAACTCCTGTCGGGGCTGGCATCGACCGGCCTGCTGCTGGGCAGCACCCGGCACTCGTTCGGACAGGCGCGCGTGCCGGTGACCGGCGGTGACGTCGCGCCGCTGCCGATCGCGATCCCGAATTTCGTGGCGGGCACGCCTGGCGATGTCGAGGTCGGCGCCGGCGTGTCCCAGGTCATCACCAACAATCTCAAGCGCAGCGGGCTGTTCGCGCCGATCGATCAGGCCGCCTACATCGAGCGCATCTCCAACATCGACGTCGCGCCGCAGTTCCAGAGCTGGAAGCAGATCAATGCGCAGGCGCTGGTCACCGGGCGCATGACGCGGCAGGGCGACGGCCGCCTCAAGGCGGAATTCCGCCTCTGGGACGTCAATACTGCCCAGCAGCTCACCGGCCAGCAGTATTTCACCTCGCCGGAATACTGGCGGCGGATCGCGCACATCATCTCCGACCAGATCTAAGAGCGGCTGACCGGCGAGAAGGGCTATTTCGACAGCCGCGTCGTGTTCATCGACGAAACCGGCTCCAAGGAACGCCGGGTCAAGCGGCTGGCGCTGATGGATCAGGACGGCGCCAATGTCAGGTACCTGACCAGGGGCTCAGATCTGGTGCTGACGCCGCGGTTCTCGCCGTCGACCCAGGAAATCACCTACATGGAGTTCGGGCAGGGTGATCCGCGGGTCTATCTGTTCAACATCGAGACCGGGCAGCGCGAGATCGTCGGCAACTTCCCCGGCATGTCGTTCTCGCCGCGGTTCTCGCCGGACGGCCAGCGCATCATCATGAGCCTGCAGCAGGGCGGCAACTCCAATCTGTTCGTGATGGACCTGCGCTCGAAATCGACGACGCGGCTGACCGATACGCCGGCGATCGACACCTCGCCGTCCTATTCGCCCGACGGCAGCCGGATCTGCTTCGACTCCGATCGCGGCGGCAAGCCGCAGATCTACGTGATGCCGGCCACCGGCGGAGGGGCGCAGCGCATCTCCTTCGGCGAAGGCAGCTATTCGACACCGGTCTGGTCGCCGCGCGGCGATTACATCGCCTTCACCAAGCAGGGCGGCGGCGCTTTCGCCATCGGCATCATGAAGACCGACGGTTCGGGCGAACGTATCCTCACCTCCGGCTTCCATAATGAAGGTCCGACCTTCTCGCCGAACGGCCGGGTGGTGATGTTTTTCCGCGATCCCGGCGGCAGCGGCGGACCGTCGCTGTACACCGTCGACATCTCAGGTCGCAACGAATTGCGCGTACCAACGCCAGGTTTTGCGTCCGATCCGGCCTGGTCGCCGCTGTTGTCCTGACGGGAACTCGCGGTATCGTTAATCGGCAAACTTTGCCTAGCGTGCTGATTTCCAAGGCATATTTCCTCTTTCGGCAAGAAAAACAACCTCTCGCTAACGATGTTCGCTCAGAAAGACTTCATCTGCGACGGGTAGAACTACGCACCCGAAGAGGACGCGTGCGCTGCCGATGCAGTTAGTCGACCAGAAAAAACGAAGCAGTAGGGAAGAGCTGGAGCCAATCCTCTATGCGGCATTGGTCGATTCCATGTGTCAGAACTTCTGGCCGATGTTCATCGGTTCGGTCTGCACCGCCGTCGCCGCGGTATTGACGGCGCTCAAGACCGGCAACGTGCTGCTGTGGCCGTGTGCGGTGCTGATCATCGGCATCGGCACGTTCCGCGCCTTCCAGATGCGCAAATACGAACGGCGCACCCAGGTCCTTTCGTTCCAGCAGGCCAGGCACTGGGAGCCGCGCTACGCGGTCGGCGCCATGGTCTATGCCGCGGTGCTGGGCATCTGGTGCTTCCTCACGATTTTCGGAAACAACGACGCTGTCGCGCACATGATCTGCGTTGCGACGACGGTCGGCTACACCGCCGGTGGCGCGGCCCGCAATTACGGCCGCCCCAAGCTGATCCAGTATCACATCCTGCTGGCTTGCGGCCCGATGTCGCTGGCGCTGGCGACGCATGCGGACTTTTTCTACATCGGTCTCGCGGCGCTGCTGGCGCTGTTTTTCATAGGCCTGAAGGGCATCAACCTCAGCCTGCACGCCATCTTCGTCAAGGCGCTGACGTCGAGCTTCCGCGAAGCCGCGCTCGCCGGCCAGTTCGATACCGCGCTGAACAACATGCCGCACGGCCTGTGCATGTTCAGCGCCGACGGCCGGCTCGCGGTGATGAACCACCGCTTCAGCGAGATGATGAACCTGTCCGACGATCTCATCCAGCGCGGCGCCAGCGCGCCCGACATCATCGCGGCCTGCATCACCTCGGATTCGATTACGGCCGCCAGCGGCAAGATGATCCTGTCGGAGATCGTCAATACCCAGGCCGGCGACATGATTACCACCGATCCCGACGTTCAGCGTGGCCGGTCGCTGGCATGGACCTTCCAGCCGATGAGCGGGGGCGGCGCGGTCGTCCTGGTCGAAGACATCACCGAACGCCGCAACGCCGAGGCGCGGATCAGTCACCTGGCCCGCTACGACGAACTGACGACGCTGCCGAACCGGGTCAACTTCCGCGACGAGATCGGGCGGCTGCTGGCGATCCAGCAGGGCGCCGAACATCTGTCGGCATTGTTGTTCGTCGATCTCGACCAGTTCAAGCAGGTCAACGACACGCTCGGTCACCCCTGCGGCGACCAGCTGCTTTGCGCGGTGGCGGACCGCCTGCGCGAGATGCTGCGGCCCGAGGACTTCGTGGCGCGGTTCGGCGGCGACGAGTTCGTCGTGTTCCAGCAGAACATCCATTCCACCGACGACGCGGCGGGTCTGGCGCGACGCATCGTCGATCGCCTGAGCGAGCGCTACAAGATCGACAATCATCTGGTCGAGATCGGCGCCAGCGTCGGCATCGCCATGACCTCGCGCGGCGTCAGCGCCGATACGCTGCTCAAGAACGCCGACATGGCGCTGTACCGCGCCAAGGCGGACGGCCGCGGCACCTTCTGCTTCTTCCGGGACGAGATGGCGCAGGTGGTCGAATCGCGCCGCATCCTCGAACTGGATCTGCGCAAGGCGCTGGCGAACGAGGAGTTCGAGCTGTTCTATCAGCCGCTGGTCAACGTCAAATCGGGCCGCATTTCCACCTGCGAAGCGCTGCTGCGCTGGAATCATCCGGTACGCGGCACGGTTTCGCCGGTCGACATCATTCCGGTCGCCGAGGACATGGGCCTGATCGTCGACCTCGGCCGCTGGATCTTGCGCAAGGCCTGCATGGAATGCATGAAGTGGCCCGAAGGCGTCAGCGTCGCGGTCAACTTCTCGCCGCAGCAATTCCATCAGCGCGACGTGCTGAGCGAGGTCCGCTACGCGCTCGAGGTCTCCGGCCTTGCCGCGAACCGGCTCGAGATCGAGATCACCGAATCCTCGCTGCTGCGGAACACGCAGCTGACGCACGATGTGCTGTCGCAGCTGCATTCGCTCGGCGTGCGGATCTCGCTCGACGATTTCGGCACCGGCTATTCGAGCCTGAGCTATCTGCATAACTTCCCGCTGCAGAAGGTGAAGATTGACCGCTCCTTCCTGGAGGGGATCGACAGCGACCGTCCGCTGACGCTGCTGCGTGGCGTGGCGCGGCTGTCTGCCGATCTCGGAATGACGGTGGTGGTCGAAGGCGTCGAGACCAACGAGCAGCTCGAACTGATCGGCGCCGATGGCACGGTCAGCGAAGTGCAGGGCTATCTGTTCAGCCCGCCGATCCCGGCGACGCGGATCCGGCAACTCCTGAACGTATCGCACGGCCGTCGGCCGTCCGAAGAGCCGCTGAAGATAATCTCGTCGCGCTAGATCGTCTGAAGTTCTCGAACGCTACAAAGTCTGCTGCAACTTTTGAGTGTGTCATTGCTCGCATAGGTTAACCCTAACCCGCTTAATGCTTTGCAATCCGGTTAACGTGCTGTTAATCCTGAAGCTGCTCGTAGAAGTTGCTTGTAGTGTTAGGAGTACAGCATGAGGTCCCTGGCCGGATCTACGGCCTTTGGACGAAGTTCGGACCTGTTGGATCAAGTCGACTATCGTCTAGCGCAAACCCCCGAAGAAAAAGAAGAGATCTACAACCTTCGATACCGCGCCTACCTTCGCGAAGGGGCGGTGAAAGAATCTCCCGAGCAGCGCGTCACCGATCAGTATGACGACCTGCCGAATTCCTGGACATTTGGCGTCTACCTGTTCGGGGAGCTCTACAGCTCCGTTCGCATCAGCGTGCTGACCTCGGAGTGGCGGGAGTCCTGTTCGGCGGAGGCCTTCGGCGAAATCCTGCACCCCCGGCTCGATCGGGGCGAGGTCATCATCGATCCCGCGCGTTTCGTCGCCGACCCCGACAGGGTCAAGCGATTCCCGGAACTCCCGTACCTGACGCTGCGGCTGGCCTACATGGCTTGCGAATATTTCAACGCCGACCTCGGGCTGGCGATCGTGCGCGCCGAGCACCAGGCGTTCTATCGCCGTGTGTTCCTGCACGAGACCATCGCCGAACCCCGCATGTTCCCGGGCCTGCTCAAGCCGGTCGGGCTGATGGCAGCGGATTTTCCGGCGATGAAGGAAAAGGTATTCGAGCGCTACCCGATCATGCGTTCGACTGCGTTCGAGCGGCGCATGTTGTTCGAGCGCGCCAACGCCCGCCGCGCGCGGCCGGCCGCGGCGGTTCCGGAATATGGTCGGGCTGCGATGGGTCCGAATTCCTGAACGGGGGCGGACGGCGGGTCGAATCAGCCGTCCGCAGGCCGTGGTTTCCACCGCCCGGCAAGGCTGTTCATCCCGCCCGGGGGTGCTCTATTTTGCCCCGATGCCCGCGACAGGGCCCCAAATCTGGTGATTGGGGGCGGTGCTCGCTTGCCTTCACCCTCGCGCCACATTTACAAATCATTAACTATCGCGGTCGCTTTTCACGGTTTGTCAGCATTTGATCGGGTCCCGCAAGGTTCCATCAAGGTTGACGGAACGTTCGTTTAACCATCGCCCTGTAGACCGGAAGACAGTCGAAAAACGTGAGCGTGGAGGCTCCGGAATGAAATATCAGATGCGTATCCTCCAGGGATGGAAGCTGGCGGCCGTGGTCGCGGTAGCGCTGTCGATGGGTGCCTGCGCCAAGAACAACATCGGCGCCGATGGCGCGATGGCGAGCGCTGCCACCCCGGGCAGCCAGCAGGACTTCGTCGTCAATGTCGGCGACCGCGTGTTCTTCGAGAGCGACCAGACCGATCTGAGCCCGCAGGCGATCGCCACGCTGGACAAGCAGGCGCAGTGGCTGCAGAGCTACAACCGCTACTCCTTCACCATCGAAGGCCATGCGGACGAGCGCGGCACCCGTGAATACAACATCGCACTCGGAGCGCGCCGCGCCCAGTCGGTACGCAGCTATCTTGCCTCGCGCGGCATCGACCCGAACCGCATGCGCACGATCTCCTACGGCAAGGAGCGGCCGGTCGCCGTCTGTAACGATATCTCGTGCTGGTCGCAGAACCGCCGCGCCGTCACCGTGCTGAACGCCGGCGCCTGACCGTTCAGGCTTTCGCTCGCTTCCAGAACCGGCGCCTTCAGGCGCTGGTTTAACGGCGCATTGCGCTTTCAGGCCAAGTGGATGCGTGCTTGTGTTAACACAGCGCGCCAGGTAGTTAATCCAGCATCTCCGGATAAAATCGCGGATCAGCGCCATCATGCGTTCCGGCGCATCCGGCAGGACGCCGTGCCCGCAATTCGCGAACCGTTCGAATTGCACCGGCGGGACTCCGTTCACTGACAGGTGCGTGATAAGCAAGTGGCCGGATTCGGAAGCGCCAGTCACAATTCCGGCGCACTCCCTGCCTCAATGGGATCGGCTTTCGATGTCACGCGATCTTTGTCGTCAGGGCAAAATGTCATTCAGATTCCTTAATGCTACCGGCGCCGCGGCGATTGCCGTGATGCTGGCTTCGTCCGTGCAGACCGCGTCCGCACAGCTCACGTTTCCGTGGGAGCGCCCGCAGCAAGGCGCCCCGCAGGGCCAGGGGCAGCCCGATGATGGCGACGCGGAAATGCGAATCCAGCGGCTCGAGCAGCAGCTCCGGCAACTGACCGGCCAGAACGAGGAACTGCAATACCGCAACCGCCAGCTCGAAGAGCGGCTGCGCCAGCTCGGCGCGGCGCCGCCTTCACCGGGCGGTCAGCCGCCTGTGGCCCAGCCGGGCGGGGCGGGAGCGCCGCCGCAGGTTCAGTCCAATCCACTGGCACAGGGGCAGCAGGCTTATCCGCAGCAAGCCTACCCGCAGCAACAGTCCTATCCGCAAGGCCAGCCCGGTTATGGCCAGCAGCCCCAGGGCGCCTCGCCCGCCCCGATCGCACATGATCCGGTAGCGCCGCAAGCGGGCGGGCGCCGCCGCGGCGATGCATTCGATCCCAGCCAGAACCCCAACGCCCCCGGCGCGCCGCGCGCGCTCGGCGGCGGTCAGATGCCGATCGGCAACGAAGCCCCGGTCGGTGCACCGGGCGGACGTGGTCCCGGTGAACCGATGAATCTCGGTCGCGATCCCGGCGTAGCCGGAGGGCCGCCGCCGCGCGGACCGGCCAGCGCGGCGCTGACCACCTTGCCGCCCTCGGCCACGCCCAAGGACGAATTCGATCTCGGCATCGGCTACATGCAGCGCAAGGACTACGCGCTGGCCGAAGAGACGATGAAGAACTTCGCCCAGAAATACCCGAGCGATCCGCTGATCGCGGATTCGCAATACTGGCTCGGCGAAAGCTACTTCCAGCGCCAGCAATACCGCGATGCGGCGGAGGCCTTTCTCGGCGTGACCACCAAATTCGACAAGTCGGGCAAGGCGCCCGACGCCCTGCTGCGGCTCGGCCAGTCGTTGGCGGCGCTGAAGGAAAAGGAAGCCGCTTGCGCGGCACTCGGCGAGGTAACCCGGAAATATCCACGCGCCTCGGCCGGCGTCAAAGCCGCCGTCGACCGTGAGCAAAAGCGGGTGAAGTGCTAAACCAGTACCGGGGAGGCCGCGTCCGGCCTCCGTGCAGGTGCCGGTTCAGCCATGCCCGACGACGACCAAACCGTGATTTCGGCCAGCGACGCCAGGCGCCTGTTTGCGGACTGGAAGACTGCGCCCGCGATCGTGCTGGCGGTCTCCGGCGGCCCCGACTCGGTGGCGCTGATGTGGCTGGCGGCACGCTGGCGGCGCGCGCTGGCGCGGGGCCCGCGCCTGATCGCCGTCACCATTGACCACGGCCTGCGCCCCGAGGCCGCGCGCGAGGCGCGTGACGTCAAGCGCCTGGCGCGCACCCTCGATCTGCCTCACCGCACGCTGCGCTGGAGCGGTGTCAAACCGAAGACGGGATTGCCGGCCGCGGCGCGTGCCGAACGCTATCGCCTGTTGGCGCGGGCGGCGCGATCGAGCGGCGCGACGCATATCCTCACCGCGCATACCCGCGACGATCAGGCCGAGACGCTGCTGATGCGGATGCTGCGCGGCAGCGGCATCGCCGGTCTCGCGGCGATGGCGCGCGAGACCGAACGGGACGGCGTGCGCCTGGCGCGGCCGTTGCTGGACATTCCGAAATCCCGGCTCGTTGCGACGCTGGGCAAGGCCAGGATCGCCTTCGCCGACGATCCGACCAACAGCGACGCGAGCTTCACGCGTCCGCGGTTGCGCGCGTTGATGCCGGCGCTTGCGGAGGAGGGAGGCGACAGCCGCAGTCTGGCGCGGCTGGCCTCGCGGCTGGCGCGGGCCAACGCCGCCATCGAAGTGCTGGTCGATGGCGCCGAGCGTTACCTTGCCCTGAGGGACCAGAACGACGCGTCGCGTTTCGGATTCGATGCCGGGGCCTTTGCCGGCCTGCCTGAGGAGATCCGCCTGAGGCTGCTCAAGCGCGCGATCGACCGGACCGGCCACGAGGGGACTGCCGAACTCGGCAAGCTGGAAGCGCTGCTGGCGGCACTGGACCGGGCCATTGCCGACGGCAGGAAGCAGCCGAGCCTGAAGCAGACCCGCCTGAAGCAAACCCTTGCCGGGGCGGCGATCAGCTTGCGCGGCGGACGAATTCATGTCGATCCGGCACCGCCGCGTCGTGGCCGGAAATCATGAGAAACGGCCGGATACCCTGATATCCCCGCATATTCCCGCAACCTGTCTTAACCACCCCGTGGAAACCCCGGATTCTACGCCATTTTTTGACCCGGAATTCCGCTAATATGCGTTAAATAGTCTTGCGTGGTTCCCTTGGCATCGACCGGGGCGCCACCTAGATTGTGTAGCAGTGGACCGGGGATTCTCGCCTCACTACCCAAAAAGAATATTCAGGGTTACTGCCAAGGACAAAGGCCGCGATCCGCGCGACCACGAAGGAAGATCAATGAACGCCAATCTGCGCAATTTCGCCCTCTGGGTCATCATTGTCTTGCTGCTGTTGGCACTCTTCACGCTTTTCCAGAACCCGGGTCAGCGCGCGTCCTCGCAGGACATTTCGTTCTCGCAGCTCCTGAGCGAGGTCGACCAGAATCGCGTGCGCGACGTGGTGATCCAGGGGCCGGACATTCACGGCACCTTCACCAATGGCTCGAGCTTCCAGACCTATGCGCCCAGCGATCCGACGCTGGTGAAGCGCCTCTATGACGCCAAGGTCCAGATCACCGCCAAGCCGCCGGGCGACAACGTGCCGTGGTTCGTGTCGCTGCTGGTCTCCTGGCTGCCCTTCATCGCGCTGATCGGCGTCTGGATATTCCTGTCGCGGCAGATGCAGGGCGGCGCCGGCAAGGCGATGGGCTTCGGCAAGTCGCGCGCCAAGATGCTGACGGAGGCCCATGGCCGCGTCACCTTCGAGGATGTCGCCGGCGTCGACGAGGCCAAGCAGGACCTGCAGGAGATCGTCGAGTTCCTGCGCGATCCCGGCAAGTTCCAGCGTCTCGGCGGACGGATTCCGCGCGGCGTGCTGCTGGTCGGCCCTCCCGGCACCGGCAAGACCCTGATCGCGCGTGCGGTCGCGGGCGAAGCCAACGTGCCGTTCTTCACGATCTCGGGCTCCGACTTCGTCGAAATGTTCGTCGGCGTCGGCGCGAGCCGTGTCCGCGACATGTTCGAGCAGGCGAAGAAGAACGCGCCCTGCATCATCTTCATCGACGAAATCGACGCGGTCGGCCGTCATCGCGGCGCCGGCTTGGGTGGCGGCAACGACGAACGCGAACAGACGCTCAACCAGTTGCTGGTCGAGATGGACGGTTTCGAGGCCAATGAAGGCGTGATCCTGATCGCGGCGACCAACCGGCCCGACGTCCTCGATCCCGCGCTGCTGCGCCCCGGTCGTTTCGACCGCCAGGTGGTGGTGCCCAATCCTGATGTCGTCGGCCGCGAGCAGATCCTCAAGGTTCATGTCCGCAAGGTGCCGCTGGCGCCGGATATCAACCTCAAGACCATCGCGCGAGGCACGCCGGGCTTCTCCGGCGCCGACCTGATGAACCTGGTGAACGAGGCGGCGCTGACCGCCGCCCGCCGCAACAAGCGGATGGTGACGCAGGCGGAGTTCGAGGAAGCCAAGGACAAGGTGATGATGGGCGCCGAGCGCAAGTCGCTCGTCATGACCGAGGAAGAGAAGTTGCTGACGGCCTACCATGAGGGCGGCCACGCCATCGTCGGCCTCAACGTCGTCGCGACCGATCCGATCCACAAGGCCACGATCATCCCGCGCGGACGCGCACTCGGCATGGTGATGCAACTGCCCGAGCGCGACAAGCTGTCGATGTCGCTGGAGCAGATGACGTCGCGGCTGGCGATCATGATGGGTGGCCGCGTCGCGGAAGAACTGATCTTCGGCAAGGAGAAGGTGACGTCCGGTGCCTCTTCCGATATCGAACAGGCAACGCGATTGGCGCGCATGATGGTGACACGCTGGGGCCTCTCCGAAGCCCTCGGCACCGTGTCCTACGGTGAAAACCAGGACGAGGTGTTCCTCGGCATGTCGGTGTCGCGCACGCAGAACGCTTCGGAGGCGACGGTCCAGAAGATCGACACCGAGATTCGGCGATTTGTCGAAGACGGCTACAACGAAGCGACGCGCATTCTCACCGAAAAGCGCGCCGACCTCGAGACGCTTGCCAAGGGCCTGCTCGAATTCGAAACGTTGAGTGGCGAAGAGATCATCGATCTGCTCAACGGCAAGAAGCCCAACCGCGAGTCGGTGCTGGAGCCGAGCACGCCACGCGCCTCCGCCGTGCCGCCCGCCGGCAAGCCGCGGCCGCGCCCCGATCCGGGCATGGAGCCGCAGCCGCAGGCGTAAGCGGACTGCATCTGAACAAGGACGCGGCGGAAACGCCGCGTTTTTTTATGCGGCTGCTGGTGAGTTGTCGGCCGAGAATTGAGGTCACCGTCATTGCGAGCGGAGCGAAGCAATCCATCTCATCGTTCGTGGAGATATGGATTGCTTCGCTGCGCTCGCAATGACGCCGTTGATAGGGCGGAGTTGATCACGCCTTTTCCGTCGAAGCAAAATGGCGTTCGAGGATCTGCTCCGGCGTCTCGGTCACGTCGATGGTCTGCCCGTCGCCGACATAGGTGAGGACGGTGCGCTCGCCGTCGCGCGACATGCTGCCGACGAGCGCGATGTTGATGTGGATGGGGTGCCCCGTCTCGAAGGCCGTGCATTGAATCCAGAAGCGCATCGCGGTCTCCCCTGATTTTCTGCCACTCCCGCGCTAGTCTAGGCGGAGGCGCGCAGTTTGCGGGCGGCGGCGACCATGTTGACGAGCGCCAGCTGCACTTCCTCCCACTTGCGGGTCTTCAATCCGCAATCCGGATTGATCCAGATCTGGGTGTCGTTCAGTCGCTTTCGCGCCAGCGCGAGCAGGCCCGTCATCTCGGAAATCTCCGGCACCCGCGGCGAATGGATGTCGTAGACGCCGGGGCCGATTTCGTTCGGGTAGCGGTAATCCCTGAACGCATCGAGCAGTTCCATCTTCGAGCGCGAGGTTTCGATCGAGATCACGTCGGCGTCCATCGCGCCGATGGCGTCGATGATGTCGTTGAACTCCGAGTAGCACATGTGGGTGTGGATCTGGGTCTCGTCGCGCACGCCCGACGAGCAGATCCTGAAGGCTTCGACAGCCCAATCCAGATACGCCTTCCATTCGGATTTTCGCAACGGAAGGCCTTCCCGCAGCGCGGCCTCGTCGATCTGGATCATGCCGGCGCCGGCCGCTTCGAGATCGGCGACCTCGTCGCGGATGGCGAGCGCGATCTGTCGGCAGGCCTCGCTGCGCGGAATGTCGTCCCGGACGAACGACCAGTTCAGGATGGTGACGGGGCCGGTGAGCATTCCCTTCATCGGCTTTTTCGTGAGCGATTGTGCGTATCGCCACCACTCGACCGTCATCGGGCCCGGCCGCGACACGTCACCGAACAGCACCGGCGGACGGACGTAGCGCGATCCGTAGGATTGCAC